>CAJAQT010000150.1 GCA_903944165.1 uncultured Methylococcaceae bacterium
GATGCATGGCAACGTCAGCATGCACCGGTAGAGATAGCGCCACAAGTAGCTAGTAATAATGCAGATACAACGCCAACTATCAATGCTACTAGTAGTGCTGTTAATTCAAATGTAGCTGTTGATAATGATTACAAATTACAAGTAGGACAACGTATTACTGTTACGACTGATTTGTATAAAGCGGATATTGAAACTACTGGTGGTGATTTACGCAAATTGGAATTGCTCAAACACCGTGCGGCTGATAACGATAAAACAAATTTTATCTTAATAGGTGATGTGGATAGTGCAGGAAACCCCATGACCTATGTTGCGCAAACGGGTTTATTGGGCACCGATTTACCCACCCATCATGCCTTGTTTAGCAGCACCGCCAACAGTTATGAACTGCAAGCAGGCCAAGATAAATTAGAAGTGCGTTTGAGCTGGGCAAGCAACGGTGTAAACGTAGATAAAATTTACACTTTTTACCGACACAAGTACACCATAGACGTGAATTATGAAATTCACAACAACACGGCAACGCCCATCGCGGCTACGGTTTACTATCAAATCGTCCATGATAATAAATCCAACCAAGGTTCGGCTTTAATGCCTACCTTTACCGGTGGCTCGTATTATACCGAAGCGACAAAATTTAAAAAAATGTCTTTTTCAGACATGGAAAAAAAGCCGCTTAAGCTCAGCACTAATGACGGTTGGGTTGGCTTACTGCAACATTATTTCGTTAGCGCCTGGATCCCAAAAGAAGGTTTGGCCAGGGAGTTTTATGCGGAAAAATTTCACGAACGTATGTACAGAATTGGCACAAAAAGCGCATTGGAAAGCATTGCACCTGGCGCCAGTTTAGCCGTGCCAGCCAAACTGTTCTCCGGACCACAGAGTAAGGATGATTTAATAGCCGCCGCCCCTGGCCTAGAGTACACGGTGGATTACGGCATGTTGACTATAGTGGCCGCACCGCTGTTTTGGGTATTGGCAAAAATACACGCTCTAGTGAACAACTGGGGCGTGGCCATCATTTTATTAACCTTGCTAATTAAAGCGGCTTTTTACCCCTTGTCGGCTAAAAGTTACCGCTCTATGGCGCAAATGCGCGAATTAGCTCCGCGCTTGGAAGCCTTAAAACAAAAATTTGGCGACGACAGGCAAAAAATGCAAATGGCTATGATGGACATTTACAAAACAGAAAAAATCAATCCCATGAGCGGTTGCTTGCCTATCCTAATCCAAATACCAGTGTTTATTTCCTTATATTGGATGTTATTGGGTTCGGTGGAGTTACGCCATGCGCCGTTCTTTGGTTGGATACAAGACCTATCAGCACCAGACACCCTATTCGGCACATTATTTGGTATGCCAATTGGTCTTTTACCGCTGATTATGGGCGCATCAATGATCATACAAACCAAGCTTAACCCTAAGCCTACTGATCCAATACAAGCAAAAGTGATGACTTGGATGCCGGTTGTTTTCAGCGTATTCTTTTTCTTCTTCCCCTCAGGTTTAGTGTTGTATTGGGTCGTTAATAACATTATCTCAATTTGGCAACAATGGTATGTGAATAAGTCAATTCATGCCGCAGCC
>CAJAQT010000151.1 GCA_903944165.1 uncultured Methylococcaceae bacterium
ACCATTGGGCATAATGCCGGCGGCTTCCAGCATTTCCCACGGTTCATAGCCAATTTTTGAACATAACACGGTTTCGCAGCCTGCTAAGGCACGAATAGTTAATTGCAAAACACTTTCACCGTCACCACAGGAGCTGTCACCACTGCAATATTGATCCGCTTTACGATGACTGATAAAACGCACGCCGTCTGGCGAGGCTTCGTAAATTAAAAATTCTTTGGCATGACCAAAATGGACATTAATCAGCCCTTGCCCGCTGGTTGCTACCGCCATCAATACGGGCCGCGTTGTCAGTTTGGGTTCAGCGTTAAACTGCGCTGCCTTCTGAGTTTTTTCCAGACGTTTACTGTCCATTTCCACTTGAATCGCTTGATGAATCACTTTGCGTTTTTCCATTGCCGCTTGATAATCAATCTCCATATCTTCGATTTTATCCAGCGTAAATTCATCACCACGATCTTCGCCCAATAAGCCTACTGCATCCGCGCGGCATTGACGGCAATGGCGCATCATGTTCATATCGCCTGAGCAGGCATCTTGTAAAGCTTGTAATTCATCATGAGTTGGACCACGTTGCCCCATGACTCCGTAAAAAGTACCGTGTTCAGCTTCGGCAATTAAGGGCATGACGTTATGCAAAAATGCGCCTTTAGATTTCACCACTCGGCTGACTTCTGCCAAATGCTGGTCATTCACGCCAGGAATCATCACTGAGTTAACTTTTACCAAAATGCCTTTGGCAATCAGCATTTCTAGGCCTTTTTGTTGCTGCTCGATCAAAATCTTCGCGCCTTTTTTGCCTTTAATTCGGCGGTTATTCCAGAAAATCCACGGATAGATTTTTGCGCCAATGTCGGGATCAACACAGTTGATAGTAATCGTAACGTGGTCGATATTGTGTTTTGACAATTCTTCTACTGCATCGGGTAAAGCTAAGCCATTGGTCGAAACGCATAGTTTAATATCGGGTGCTTCTTCGCTTAAACGGCGGAACGTTTCAAAGGTGCGTTCAGGGTTAGCAAGCGGATCACCTGGGCCGGCAATGCCCAACACGGTCATTTGCGGAATGGTTGCCGCCACTGCCATGGTTTTTTTCACTGCTTGATTAGGTGTTAATACTTCTGACACTACGCCTGGGCGTGATTCATTGGCGCAATCATATTTACGATTGCAGTAATGACATTGGATGTTACAGGCAGGTGCTACGGCAACGTGCATACGCGCAAAATAATGGTGGGCATCTTCTGAATAACAGGGATGATTCTGAACTTTTTCCCGAATTGAATCGGGTAAGGCGTCCATTTGATTTTCTGTCGTACCGCAAGAGCTTGCCGCACAACCACTTTTCGCCGCAGGGGCTTCGTTTAATACAGGTAATTGCATGATAGTAACCTCGTAAGTGCATTCACTAAAAGCTTAAAGCACAGGCTATGCCAATCAATTATTGTTATTTAAAGCAATGATTTTAAAGTGATATTTTTTATTTTGTGAGTGAGCGTGCGCAACTCGCGCTGCTTTGCACAGTGATTTTGTCGTGAACAATACATGTTTTTGTGATGATTAAGACATAAGGCAGGCTGCCTTCTGCACTTCTTATTAGGATAAGCATGAAGTCCAATAGCGTTAAGTAGCTAAACAAAAGTTTTCTGGTATTTGGCACAAGGTTAAGCCGTGCGTGGTGAGTCTGTCGAACCATGAATGGCTTAACTTCAGGCTGTTTTGTGTTAAGTGGGTGGCTCTAGTAACAAAGCATTTATACGCAAAGGTTGACGCCTACGGCGTATCTGTCAAAATGAACCCAATACAAAATCAGCCCGACCTCACTTAAAGTACGCGTGAGGCCTGACTGATTTTTTCCTGTTTAATTGCACATTAAAAAATAGCACGAGGTTTATATGCTAAAAAAAATTCACTGTTATCAACTTGTTTTAACACTTCTGCTTTCAGGCTGCGCCAGTCAACCAATTGAGCACAACGAAGTCACTAATAACTCAAGCCAGCCTGTGCTGCCTCAGGCTTTACCTGAGAGCCAGCCTCAGCCGCTACTGAATAACTCTTTTCCAGAGCCCTCACATCCTTATTACGCTGATACGATCAGTGGTGACTTTGGTCAATCGATTGAATTACATCAATTTATCGATAAAATGGTCACGAAACATGGCTTTTCATCGACTTATTTAAACGGCTTATTCTCACAAGCACAACGCTTAGAGCAAGTGATTAACTTAGAAAGTCCGGCGCCTTATCAAGGGCCAAGCAAGCCTCGCTTAGGCAGTTGGACACGGTACCGCAATAAATTTCTCACTGCTGAGCATATTAAGCATGGCGTTGAATTTTGGCGCAATAATGCACAAGCCGTGCAGCTTGCCAGTCAAACCTACGGTGTTGATCCTGAATACATCGTGGCTATTATTGGTGTGGAAACTTATTTTGGTAGAAATATCGGCAAAACTAAAATCATTGATGCCCTCAGCACCTTAGCGTTTGCTACGCATCGGCGCGCCAAGTATTTTTCTTCTGAGCTTGAGCATTATTTATTAATGACGCGAGAACAACATTATGAACCACGTCAGCCCGTTGGTTCTTGGGCAGGCGCTATGGGGCTTGGGCAATTTATGCCCAGTAGTTTTCGAAAATTAGCGGTCGATTTTGATCACAATGGACGCTGTGATATTTGGCAGCCTACTGATGCTATCGGTAGCGTCGCACATTATTTTGCTAAACATGGTTGGCAACGGCAACGCCCAGTTACGCAGCCTTCGCGCCCAAGTAATAATGAATCTGTTATTGAACTGAGTACCTATCAGGGCAGTGAGTTTTGGCAAATACACCCTAACTTTAAAGTCATAAAAAGATACAACAACAGTAATAAATATGCGATGGCTGTTCATCAGCTTGCGCAAGCGATAAAGCAGCGTTATTTATAAGGTCTTGGGTACCTTTGTTTGACTTACTGCTTGAGCACAGAGGTGTCAGTAAGCCGCTGTTTAATTAATAATATTAGCCAACTTTTTAGCTAAGCTGAGCGCATACATGAGCCATTACACACATCATATTTTACTGATTTTTACGGGTGGAACCATTGGTTCTGTTGTCAGTGAGGGTCATATCAATACTGCTGAAAGTGCGCGATTTACCTTGCTGAAAAAATTTCAACAACGTGCTAGTTCGCCTTTTAATGTGCATTTTACAACACGGCAAGCGCTAAACATGTTGAGTGAAAATTTAGCTCCGCCCGCGTGGGAAATATTAATTAAGGTTATAGAAACTGAGTTGCTTTCGGCGGAGCATAGCTTTGATGGCATTATTATTACTCATGGTACCGATACGCTAAGCTTTACTGCGGCGGCACTTGGGTTGTATTTTCATGCCCTTAACTACCCAATGCTGTTAGTTTCCAGTAATTATCCTTTAGATGATGCGCGTGCCAACGGTGTTGATAATTTTTATTGTGCCGTTGATTTTATTTGCCAAGGTAAATCAAGTGGGGTCTTTGTGCCGTATCAAAACCCTCAGCACCCCATGCACCTTCATGCCGGCACACGGCTATTAAGCTGTCTACCGTTAAGCAGTGATTTTATTAGCCTTCAACATCGCCATGTGATGACTTATGCAGAGCGGGAGTTCACTGAATA
Organism: uncultured Methylococcaceae bacterium; assembly: GCA_903944165.1. GTDB lineage: Bacteria > Pseudomonadota > Gammaproteobacteria > Methylococcales > Methylomonadaceae > Methylovulum. Next base: position 3,636 of record CAJAQT010000151.1, read on the forward strand.
TCACCCCTTACCCGCCTTTCCACGCAAAAGTTTTTCGTTAAACCCGGTCTTTTCGGCACGAATTTTAGTTTTGCATCCCTATCCTGGAATGACGTATCAAGCCATTAATATAGCTAACGTAGACTGCGTGTTACATAATTTATACCATTCAGGCACCGCCTGTGTGTCTAAGCAATGGGGTGAGCAGCTTTCCTTGTTAACGTTTATTGAACACTGTAAAAATCAAGGTGTTCCTGTGTATCTTGCTCCTATGCTACACAGCTCAGCGAGCTATGAAAGTACGCATGAATTAATCGCACAGGGTGCTGAAATTATCTGGAATGTATCGTTAGAAACAGCCTATGCTAAATTAGCCTTAGCTTACAGTAACTTTCCACACGCGACGCGCATGGACTTTATTAATGCCGATATTGCTGGAGAGCATGTGCTTACAGACTCCGAACGACCATGAATTGCGTTATTGTGGGAGCGGCTTTTAGCCACGCCCACGTAAGTCATTGACTGGCTCAGCGCCCCTTTTTCAAAGGGGGAAGTCTGTGCTTACAACGTTAGTTGAGCAGGGGGCTGAATAATTACGCGCCCACTTATATTGGTGTTTCTACACACCGCACTCTTTTGCCGCGCGAAGTATAGTTAGCCTATGCATAACTAACAGCCCAACA
>CAJAQT010000152.1 GCA_903944165.1 uncultured Methylococcaceae bacterium
GAACGCCAATGTGAAATCCCCGAAGGCACGATAATTGGCGTTGATCGAGCAGAAGATGAAAAACGCTTCCATGTCAGCCCAGCCGGTGTGGTCTTAGTTACCCCAGAAATGCTGGGGCAAAGGCTGCATTATGTACGCTAAAACGGATGAGCCAAGCACTGTTAATGTTACACAGGCAAAAATAAAGTTAGTTCTGTATTGGCACATGCACCAACCTGAATACCGTGATTTGGCATCGGGAGAGTTTATGTTGCCGTGGACATATTTACATGTCATAAAAGATTATGTTGATATGGTCGCGCATTTAGAAGCACAGCCGCATGCCAAAGCCGTGGTTAATTTTGCGCCCATTTTATTAGAACAAATTGCCGAATATGCACTGCAAGTGAATCATTATTTGCAGCAGCAAACTCCTATTCGAGATGCGTTATTAGCGGCGCTGGTAAGTCCTGAACTGCCTAGTGAGCCTGAGGCAAAATTAACCTTAATGAAGCATTGTTTACGTGCCCACCGTGAGCGGCAAATTAATCGTTATCCTGCCTTTGCAAAATTAGCGCAGATGGTTGATTGGCTAGATCAACATTTTGATGCTATACCCTATCTTACAAATCAATTTATTGCAGATTTATTGGTTTGGTACCATTTATCGTGGCTGGGTGAGACGGTCAAATTAACCAATCCACGGGTACAACACCTTATTGCAAAAGGTTCAGGTTTTACCTATGCGGAGCGGATAGAATTATTGGAAATTATGGGTGATTTGCTCACTCATGTGTTGTGTCGTTACCATGCGTTAGTGAAAAATGGGCAAATAGAATTATCCATGACACCGTATGCACATCCTATCATGCCGCTATTATTAGATATAAACAGTGCCCGTGAAGCAATGCCAGGCGTAAGTTTGCCAGAGTTAAGCACATATCCTGGCGGCGCGGCACGGGTGCGTTGGCAACTTGAAAAAGGTTTGCAGGTATTTAAGCAATTTTTTGGTTTTACACCACAAGGTTGTTGGCCTTCTGAGGGCAGTATTTGTGAACATACGCTTCAGTTGTTAAGTGAGTTTGGGTTTACTTGGACGGCAAGTGGTGGGACTGTCTTAAGAAATAGCTTACAGGTAGAGCCTACTGCACAGCCACCTTCAGTACATTTTCCTTTTAAACTCGAGGCAACGAATATCGTGTGTTTTTTTCGTGATGATGGTTTATCCGATAAAATTGGTTTTGATTATTCCACATGGCATGCTGATGATGCGGTAGCTGATTTAATCGGTCATTTAGAAACAATTGCCTCAGCACCGATTGCCTCACAGACCGTAGCAATTATTATGGATGGTGAAAATGCATGGGAACATTTTCCCGAAAATGGGTATCATTTCTTACAAGGTTTGTATCAAAAACTGGTTGCTCATCCAATGATTGACTTATGCACTTTTTCAGACTGTTTACAGGCTAGTACATCTGTTCAGCCGTTGCCAAAAGTGGTAGCAGGAAGTTGGGTGTATGGAAATTTTGCCACATGGATTGGTAATACCGATAAAAATCGTGCCTGGGATATGTTAATCGAAGCAAAATATGTATTCGACCAAGTGCTTGCTGAAGACACCTTAACCATTGCTCATCGACTAGCTGCTGAACAGCAATTAGCTATTTGTGAAGGTTCCGATTGGTTTTGGTGGTTTGGTGATTATAATCCTAGTGAAGCAGTAAGTAATTTTGAAAAACAATTTCGTCTTAATCTAAGCAATTTATACTCTTTATTGAACAAAACACCGCCAGCGTATTTGGCATTATCTTTCACTCAAGGTCATGGCGCCCCCGTAATGGGCGGTACGATGCGACTAGGCAGTGAAGCCTAACAACTAACTTTATTTGAGAACACTAGGTGAACGAACTTTTAACTAAACGTCGTGCAGGCATTTTATTGCACATTACTTCTTTACCTGGGAATGAAAAAACAGGGTGTTTGGGCGAAGATGCTTATCGCTTTGTTGATTTTTTATCTTATGCAGGCATTACCGTATGGCAAACCTTGCCCTTAGGAATGACCCATGCTGATGGCTCACCTTATCAGTGTCTATCTGCTCATGCAGGTAACCCAGATTTAATTAGTACGGCGGCCTTAGTTAATCGAGGCTGGTTAACCTCACAAGATTATTGTGATGGCTGTCAAGGCTCGGTGAAGTTTAATAAAAGTTGTTTAATCAGCAAAGCCTTTGCGTACTTTATGTCCTCTGCCACAACTACCGAAGAGCAAGCAGATTTTAACAATTTCTGTGTAGAAAAGGCTTTTTGGCTAGATGACTTTGCCTTATTTTTAGCCTTACGAGACGAATATAATCAGCAATGTTGGAATGCTTGGCCAGAACCCTTAAAACAGCGGGAATCTAAAGCGATTAAGGCGGCACGTAAACGCTTAACGTCCCAAATTGAGCAGTTTAAATTTGAGCAATATGTGTTTTTCTTACAATGGATGGACTTAAAAACATACGCAAATCAAAAAAATGTGTTGTTGTTTGGTGATATTCCTATTTTTGTTTCTTATGACAGTGCTGATGTCTGGTCAAATCCTGAGGTATTTAAACTCAATAATGATGGCACGATGCCGGTAGTGGCGGGCGTGCCACCTGATTATTTTTCAGAAACTGGGCAACGTTGGGGGAATCCACATTACAACTGGGAATTTTTAAAAAAGACCGGGTTTCACTGGTGGCTGGAAAGAATGCGCACCCAATTTGAGCAATTCGACATTTTGCGTATCGATCATTTTCGTGGCTTAGAAGCTGCGTGGGAAATTCCCGCTAATGAACCCACCGCGCAGTTGGGCAAATGGGTTGAGGCACCGGGCAGTGCCTTATTAGCGGCGATTAAAAACAAAATGGGGGCCATTCCTTTGGTGGCAGAGGATTTAGGCATTATTACCGATAAAGTCATTGCCTTACGTGATGAATTTGGCTTACCTGGCATGAAAATTTTACAATTTGCCTTTGGTGGTAATTACGATAATCCTTACTTACCTGTTAATTACGATAAAAATTGTGTTGTCTATACCGGCACACACGATAATGATACAACCTTAGGGTGGTCAAATCAGTTGCGCGATGCTGAAAAACAGTATGTTTATGAATATTTAGGTAATCCCTCATTGTCTCTGCATTGCGCATTAATCCAAGCGGCGCTTGCCTCTGTAGCAAATTTGGCCGTGATTCCTATGCAAGATATTTTAGAATTAGACTCACAACATCGGATGAATACACCAGGAACCACAGAAGGCAATTGGCAATGGCGTTTTGATTGGTTGCAATTGACGCATGAGCGCGCCAGTCGTTTAGAATATTTGGTTAAGTTATTTAATCGAAATTGATTATGTGTTTAGTAACGGTAGGTTTTGTAAATGACTGCTCAGGATACGCTGTTTAGTAATATCGATAAGGTAAATGATTTTTGTTTTGATGAACACGTTGCCCATGTATTTGATGACATGGTGTCAAGAAGTGTACCGTTTTATCAAGAGATTCAACGTATTCAAGCCGAGTTAATTATTAATTTTTTACCTGAAGACAACGCGCTTGTGTGTGATTTGGGCTGCTCAACAGGAACAAGTTTAGCGTATTTAACTGAACATCCACGTTGCCCGCCCAAAGCTCATTTTCTTGGCATTGATAACGCTCAGGCTATGTTGGCAAAAGCTGAACTAAAATTAGCAGCGCAGATCAGCCAAGGTCGGGTAAGTCTTGAATGCGCTGATTTACAAAAACTCACACAACTGCCTAAATGTGACGTTGTTATTTTAAATTGGGCATTGCAGTTTGTTCGACCCATTGAACGAGAACAGCTTTTAATTACGCTATTTAATGCCTTAAAGCCAAAAGGTCTACTGTTATTATCAGAAAAAATTCTTGTTGAAGACGCATTGTTAAATCGTTTATTTATCGATCATTATCTTCACTTCAAAACATCTCAGAGTGGCTACACCGATACCGAAAACCAACGTAAACGTGAAGCCTTAGAAAATGTCTTAATCCCTTATCGTCGAGATGAAAATTATCAACTTCTAGCACGGGCAGGATTTCAGCATTGTGAAACGTATTTTCAATGGTTTAATTTTGTCTGCATGCTTGCGGTAAAAGAATAAGTGTATTCAGACCTCAGCACTTTTTATTACCTGATTAGCAAGATGCTTCAGCCCGCTCTAAAACCGTCGTTCCGGTATGGCTTGCCGGAAACCAGAAGCCACGGATGGCAACCCAAACATCACCTCCCTGTAAACTGGATATCGGCAATCCATGCCGATATGACAGCGCTTAGCTGAAGCATCGTGCTAATCAGGATTTATTATGGGCTACCCCGACGCGCCCGGGGCGATAGGAGGCGCATTATTCGCGATAATAATGCCGTCATACTGGCAGGGATGCCAGTATCCAGTTACAGGGAGGTGAGTGAATATATGGCGTGGCAAATACCCTCCATGGCACTGGATTGAGTTCTGTCTAATCTCTGAAAAAAGCTACCTGCCGGGTAGCGAATTTAGGACTGACTTCCAGCCCAATTTGAGTGGGTCTTATTACCGGAAAAGTCACCCAGTGGGTGACCATTCGTTGGGTTTTGGAAGATTGGACTCTATAATAGACCCATCTAATATTCCTATGAGGAAAGACCATGAAAACAGTGAATGTCAGCGGTTTAAAAAATAATCCCAGCGAAGCGTTGCGGATGGCGCACGATGATATAGTGTTAGTCATGAACAGAAATGAACCTGACGCGTTAATGATCGGGCTTAAATCGTCGAAAATCATTGATTTACCGGGGGTGCGTAAAGCCCTGGCAACGGCTTTATTCAAAGACGGTGATTTATCATTGGCCCGCTCTGCGAAACTGGCGGACTTGCCATTAGCCGATTTTATCGCGCATGTGTCACGTTTGGGGATTGCCGTCATCAACCAATGCGGTGAGGACGTGCGGCAGGATATAGATACATTGGATCAATGGTTGAAGGAAGCGTAAAACCGTATGGAACGGATTGTTATTATTGATTCCAGTCCTTTGATCGGGCTGGCGATAGTGGAGGGCTTAAAGTGGTTGCCTGATATTTTTGGTACCGTGTTTCTGCCCGACTCTGTAAAACGTGAAGTATTGCCTGGTAAAGCAGCGCGTGGTGAAAAGTCTATTGCGCATGCTATCGACGCAGGTTGGTTATCGGTTTGGCCTGAGCCAATTGAAGCGCAATTGGAGATTGATCTTGATGCGGGTGAAACGGACTGCATTAATTTGGCTTTAAGTCAGGCGGATAAGGCGTTGTTGATTATGGATGAACGCGCTGGTCGTGCCGTGGCGAAGGAGAAAGGTCTGCGGATTACCGGCACTGCCGCCATTATTGGCCTGGCTAAAAAACAAGGCTTGCTTGCTTCAGCACGGGACACTTTTGAGGTGTTGCATAATTCTGATTTTCGTATTTCAGCTACAGTCATAAAACTGGTTCTGGATAGCGTGAATGAATAGTAACGGCGGCTCCACGGAAGACATGGAAAATAATGAATCAGAAAGGCGAGGCGATGACCGAGCCTATTTCAGTACCACCCGCTACAGCTGATTTTTCTGCCTTGGTAGTGACTATTTGCGGTGAATTTTGCAGGGCAAGCATTTGGAGTACACCAAAAAATCCGGGAAACCACGCCAAGCAAATTAGACGTATTGTTGATAACTGCATTATGCAAAAACACACAGATATTGGTGAGGAATAAGCGATGACTGATTATGATTTTACGCTGAAGTTTGATATTACATCCCTTGAGTGCGAACCGGAATCCCTGTTAGATCAATTTTATGAGGCAGGATGTGATGATGCCATTATTGGGATTGGACGGCCAGGGCGAATTGCGCTGAATTTCAC
>CAJAQT010000153.1 GCA_903944165.1 uncultured Methylococcaceae bacterium
GCAAAGCCAGAAAATTACATTGTCCGTGCATTGATTGATTATGACGATATTTCTTATGATGACCATGCTGATTTGATTTATGAATTGGCTACGCAAGCTGTAAAGCATATACAAAGCTATCTATCATCTGTTGATGAAGTGGATAACGTTTTGAGTAATAACAGTCAATTACTCGCCAAGACTATACGCACTCAAATGGCTGAACATTTTTGGGAGCTGGCTGATACTTATGAAGTCGTCGTAAATAATGGTTTTACGCCCTTAAAGAAGTGCGCTTATACCGTTGCTGCCGATCAAACCGTACATTCTTATCGTGATACCGTAACCGATAAAAGCAAGATTAAGCAGATGTTGTTTGGTGGATTCAGTAGTTGTTTATACCCCTTTCAGAAATTTGATTCTGACACGGAACGCCGCTTTGCAGTGATTATGGAACGCGACGCACAAAAATGGTTTAAACCAGCAAAAGGCCAGTTTAAGATTTATTACAAAGACGGCGCGGAGCATCCAGAATATGTGCCAGACTTTGTTGCAGAAACAAATGATTATGTTTTGATGATCGAAACCAAGTCACAAGCAGAAATGACTGATAACAAAGTACAAGCAAAAGCCGATGCCGCAGTAAAATGGTGTGAAAATGCTGGCGAGTATCTGCTAAAAAACGGTGGGAAGGCTTGGAAGTATTTATTGATTCCACATGATGAAGTTAAGGAAAACTTTCAGCTGAGTGATTATGTTAAGAAGTTTGAACGGGGGTGATGGTAGGCTGTCGAAATACCTTAACCATGAATATAATTTAAACCACCGATTAATAAATTCGAAACTCATACCACAAAACAAGAATGCACCAATTATCAAAAACTGATACGCAGTCCTCAAGCCGCAGTTATCCAAGCATTAAGTCTCGCTAACGCTGATACAGTGCTAACACTTGTTTGACGTAATGTTGTGTTTCTGGATAGGGCGGAATAGCGTGGTGATACTTGATAACGGCATTTTCTCCAGCGTTGTAAGCGGCTATCGCTAACTGTAAATTATCATCAAATAAGCCCATGAGGTGCTTTAAATAACGAATGCCTCCGTCTACATTTTGATAAGGGTCGCTGCGGTTATCAACGCCAAAACGTTTTGCCGTATCGGGCATTAATTGCATTAACCCTACGGCTCCTGCTGAAGAGATGGCCTCTGCGTTATACGCTGATTCGGTTTGAATCACGGCATGTACTAATTTTGGATCGACTTGATGTTTGGCTGCGGTAAGTTCAATTAAGGGGCTAAAGCGTTGTTTATTTACCGAGCGATAACGTAAGGCGGAGTCGGTAAATTCAGAGGGGATGTAGGTTCTTATTTTAAATTTAAATACCTGCTGGGAGACTTTATTGGTGGGTTCATCAGCATAATAAATGTGTCCTTGATTATCTAGGTAGCGATTATTTTTTTTCTTATTGCTGTAATAAGTATGTCCATTGCTATCGACAAATTTATAAATATCCGCTGTGACTTGGGTGATATTTAACGCATATAAACTCATCAGTAATAGTGCCTTGGCTAACCTGCTGGGTAATCGTTGAGCGCGTTTGTTTATCAAAATTACACCTATTATCTTAGCTATTTATTCACCTAATCATGCCGTCATTCCTGCATTTTCTTGAATGACGACGTAGCTACAGGGTGCTGTTTTAGTGCGTAGATTATCCGTATTAACAAAATACTTTAGCTATGTAGACAATTACGCAGATTTAATTTCTATTGAACTAGCAACCATTGCCGCTTTTATTCGTGCTTCGTCGATGGTGGTGGCTGTTGCAAAGGCGACGCCCATGCGTCGATTAATATGCGCCTCTGGTTTGCCAAATAAACGCACTTCACTATCAGGAATGGCAAGGGCTTGTTCTAAACCTTCATACACTACGCCTACACCATCGATTTCTGACAAAATCACCGCACTTGCGCCAATCTGACGCAAACGAGTATCTACGGGCAAACCCAACAACGCCCTGACATGTAATTCAAATTGATTTTGCTTTTGTGTGACCATGGTCACCATGCCCGTATCATGAGGTCTAGGGCTTATTTCACTAAACCAAACCAGATCGTCTTTGATAAAAAGCTCAACACCAAACAAACCTAAACCACCAATACATTCGGTTACTGTTTCGGCAATTTCTTTTGCACGCGCCAAGGCGGTTTCGGTCATGACTTGGGGTTGCCAGCTTTCTCGATAATCGCCGTGCTCTTGTCGATGCCCAATGGGTGCGCAAAATGAGGTTTGGACTTCTCCTCGAGCATTTAATGAACGCACGGTAAGTAAAGTTATTTCAAAATCAAAGGCTATTTTTTCTTCAATAATTACGCGACCGGTGTCCACGCGTCCGGCAGCTTTGGCGTAGTCCCAGGCAACTTTTAATTGCTCTGGCGTGTGAACCAATGACTGCCCTTTTCCTGAGGAGGACATGGTGGGTTTTACAAAACAGGGATAGCCAATTTGCTCAACTGCGGCTTCTAAACTCGTGTAGGAATCGGCAAATGCGTACAGCGAGGTGGGCACTTTGAGTTGCCTTGCGGCGAGTCGTCGAATTCCTTCTCGATTCATTGTTAATTGTATGGCTGAGGCATTGGGCACAATAGTGCAAGCAGTGTTTTCTTCTATGGTGAACAATTCATCTGTGGCTAAGGCTTCTAGTTCTGGAATGATGAAATCTGGTTGTTCTAAGGCAACTAACTGACTTAATGCTTCTGCATCCGTCATATCCAACACATGCCAACGGTGCGCCACCTGATGTGCTGGTGCATTAGCATAACGATCGACAGCAATCACTTCCACGCCATAACGTTGCAGTGCAATGGTTATTTCTTTGCCTAACTCGCCACTGCCCAGTAACAGGGCTTTGGTTGCGCTTGGTTGTAAAGGGGTGCCAATTTTCATTTACTATCCTCAAGATAATGTTCTATGTCTTCTTTAGAAAAACCAATTTTCTTGGCCACTCGGTCAGCATGGCTTACTCTGGAAATACCTGCTATTAGTTTGTATGTTGGTGCCTCATTGGCAAATTCAACTTGTTTGGGTTCGCCTATGCCTTCCTTGACTAAGAGATCAACTAATTGATGATTATGGGTAATGAGAATCGTGCTATTACCTTTACGATAAAAGCCATTGAGTACATTGTGTGATGATTCCATTTTTTCTTCGAAGGTGGTGCCTTCGGACATTTCATCTAATACCACCAAACTTTTAGCCGTTGTGGCTAAAAATATTGCTTTGGTGCGTTTTAATTCGGTACCAAAACGTCCTTCGCCGTCTTCTAAATGACTAATTTCTGGCACTTGATAAAAAATATGATCCGCCACGGTTAAGCTCACTGAGCGAGCTGGCACATAACAGCCAATTTGGGCAAGTAATTGAATTTGCGTTATGGTTTTACTTAATGCGGTTTTCCCACCACTATTAGGGCCAGTAATTAATAGTAATTTTTCATTATCTAAGTGTAAATCATTCCCTACATACTGTGTATTATGTTGACTTAATACTGGGTTTTTGGCGTCTTCCAAGTGCATTTGATGACGTTCTGCGTTGATAAAGTGTGGCAATACCATGTCATGCACACTGTTTTCTGCCTCGCTCACAAATGATAATAATTCATCCAGCTGTCCCAAAACATCTAAGACATCTGCCACATCTTGGCATTCTTTATAGATTTTTCGGAGCGGTTTGATACAGTTATCGCGATCAAAGCCACCCACTAACGGAAAATATAGCAACAAGAAAGGGGTTAAAAATATTGCTTCATTGGGTATCTCAGGTTGCATGTCGACTGGCACGACAGCCGTTAGCAGCCAATAAAAAACAAAGGTGGCGGCGATTAAGACTGGTTTAATAATCTTTGGCACAAAGAGCACTGCGGGGGAAAATCGCCCTTGGCGCTCTGATTTACTTTGGATACCATTTTCAGTAATAAATACTGGACCTTTCATTAAGTCATAAGTGCGCGTTTGCGTAAAGCGTGTCACGCGCGCCAGCAATTGATGTAAATAAATACTTTTGGGTTGTTCTAAGGTTTGCGCTGCATTGACCCATGTCATCATAAAGTGCATAGCTTTACGGTATAGCACATAACCATAGCCTTCAATTTCATGACCATCGTGCATGGTGCCAAGCGTGCCTTTGTATTCACCAAACAAAAGCAAGAAAAAATCTTTTTCATGCACGGCGGCATTTTGCACGATAGTTTCTAGCATGGTTTTTAATTGTGCATTGGCACGAATTTCTGCAACAGCCGCTTGTTTTTCTTGTATTGCGTCGAGTTGAGTTAACGGTTGATTAAGCGAACGATATAACACGGCTTGCCCAGTGAACGTGTGAGCGTGATTGATTGCAGTGAATAACTTATCCACCTCAATGGTGGCAAAGCCGCTGCCATCGATCACCCCGTCTCCAGTCTCAAATGGCTGCGTTGATTTAATAAACGGCCATTCAGCCTCGGCCCATGTGGTAAGAATTTTTTTCATTGTGTTAGCCTAGTTATTATTTTTATGATGTTAAGGAGTATCCATTGTATAAATAAGCAACTAACGTGTCGTTGAGTTGGTCTTCTACGTCTGTTGCTCAGGGTATGTCATGCTTAGTCCAAAAGTTAGGTTAATCTTTCTACACCTCATGCTTATCGTTGCTTTTATTCTGCCAAATTAATCAGTTTATTACGATGTACAGTAATGGTTATTTCATCTGCGAAATAACACTAACAAGCACGTCAATATGCGCCTCTGAATCGTTTAATGCAGGAATATAACGATATTCCTCACCACCCGCCTCTAAATAGATAGATTTATTTTCCATGGCAATTTCTTCAAGGGTTTCAAGGCAATCTACCGCAAAACCTGGACACACTACGTCCACGGTTTTTACCCCCTCATTAGGCAAGGCTTCAAGTACGTCCACACAATAAGGTTTTAACCACTCCGCTTTACCAAAACGCGATTGAAACACTAATTTCCATTCATGTGCGGCTAAGCCTAAGTGTTCTGCTAATAAGGCACCCGTGCGCTGGCACTGATGATAATAAGGATCTCCCCAGGCGGTTAATTGTTCTGGCAAGCCATGAAAGGACATCACCAGTAGCTGATTTTTTGGCTGTGTTTGCCATGCCGCCTGAATACTATTGGCAACAGCTTCAATGTAGTGTGGGTGTTGATGATAATCAGCAATAAAACGAAAGCTTGGCATGTGCCACCATTTGCCTATTTCTTTAACAAAATCATCATAAATAGAAGCTGTGGTGGTTGAAGAAAACTGTGGGTACATCGGCAAAACAATAATGTCTTCAATACCTAGTTCTTTAAACTGTGCTAATTGTGAAGCAATACTGGGCTGTCCATAACGCATGGCATAACGCACTTCAACGCCTTTTGGCTGATAATGTAAAGCTAATTTTTCAGCTAATTGCTTAGTCAGATACGTTAACGGTGAGCCTTTTTCAGGGTGCCAGATTTTTTTATACGCACGTAAGGATTTACTGGGTCTAAATGGCAATATCACACCATGCAGAATTAACAGCCAAAGGGGTCTTGGAATATTGACCACCCTTGGATCCCCTAAAAACTCTTTAAGAAATTGCCTAACCGCAGCGGTCGTAGGCTCTGCTGGAGAGCCTAAATTTGCAAGTAAAATACCCGTTTTTTGTGCAGACATAAAATTATCCTACCGATTAATCAAATTTAAAAACTCAGAACGCGTGCTAATTTCTTTACGAAAAATACCCGTCATGACAGACGTTGTCATCACCGAATTTTGTTTTTCTACGCCGCGCATCATCATACATAAGTGTTTCGCTTCAATTACGACAGCGACACCTCGGGCATCGATTGCCGTTTCGATAGCATCAGCAATTTGCTTGGTTAATTTTTCTTGAATCTGTAAACGACGTGCGTACATATCAACAATACGAGCAACTTTAGATAAACCTAAAACTTTACCCTGTGGTAAATAGCCCACGTGACATTTACCAATAAAAGGTAGTAAATGATGTTCACACAATGAATACAATTCGATATCTTTAACAATCACCATATCTTCCGTTTCAGCGGAAAAAATCGCATTATTGAGCACGCTTTCCAAGTTTTTTTCATAGCCATTATTTAAAAATTTAAACGCTTTTGCCGCACGTTTTGGCGTATCAATCAAGCCTTCTCGCTCCAAATTTTCTCCAATAGCTTCAATGATTTTTGCAAACTGCTCTTCCATAGTAGTAATAGTCTCTTGTAATTAAAGTGATGAGTGGTTTTTTCAGTATACCGCAGGAAACGTAAATGTTAATGCCTTCAACAACACTGTTTTACACCAGCTCGCATACAGCCATTATCACGTTAGTGCCAACACTAACTTTACGGCTATTTACTGAGCAGTAAAACAATACGGTTTAAAGTCTGTCGGCACACATAAGGAAAATTGTTCATCATGAATTTTGGCAAAATACAGTCCTTGGGCAAGGACTTTTTGCTGTAAGTGTTGATTAGCGTCCACAGCAGCTAAAA
>CAJAQT010000154.1 GCA_903944165.1 uncultured Methylococcaceae bacterium
ATCACTTACACCTGGAAAGCAGGATCTAGCACCGTGGGCACGGGCGAGAGCTATACCGTTGGCAACGCAGATCTTGATAAAACCCTGACCGTCACCGCACGTTACACAGATGGTTTTGGTAAAGCTGAGGCCGTTTCCAGTAACAGCACCAGTGCCGTTACAACCAATATCATAATTAATATTGTGAGCGGCACCAATGCAAGTGATCAATTAGTTGGGACTAAAAATATCGATCAAATCTCTGGTGAACGTGGCAATGACTCCTTATTTGGACTAGACGGTAATGATGTCTTAAATGGCGGTCTTGGTGATGATAAACTGCAAGGCGATGCTGGCAATGATGAATTAACTGGAGGCTCAGGAAAAGATGCATTTATCTTTAATTTTGTCGATATTAACGATCAAATTTTAGATTTTAATCCTGCTGATGATACTATTTTCTTGGCTGCAAATTTTTTCACTTCGTTACCGACAAATGGTGTGCAATCTAAAAACTTTATTACCGGTAACCAAGCTAAAGACAGCAATGATTACCTGTTTTACAATCGCACTTCAGGTGATGTGTTTTACGATGCGGATGGTAATGGCTCTGCAGATCCCGTTCAGATTGTTAGTTTAGGAGTAAATTTAACACTTACTTACAAAGATTTCTCAATCATTTAAGACCGTTTTTTGTAATGTACTAATAGATAGTTGGTAACCGTAAGTTTGCCAACTATTTTAATTATTAATCTATTCAGCAAGCCTAGTAACGCTGGTTAATTAAAATTAACTCTAGCCGATAGCCTCGTTTATTACATTATTTACTTAATTTCTCTGGAGATCCACAATGCACAAACAAGATCAAGCTAATGAGCTCATTTTAATTGACCCACGAGTTGATAATTTTGAAAATTATATTCCCAATTTAAACCCAGATATTCCAGTTATTTTCTTAAAGAACACAGATTCTGAACATTTTTTATCAAAAGTTTTTTCTGATTTCAATAACCTAACTGCTTTGCATATAGTTAGTCATGACGCTAAACAGGATTTCTTTGCAAAAATTGAATCGGCTTCATCGCTTATCAATTCACACCTATCAAGCATTAACGAAATTCTATTATATGGCGATGCCAGCTTAAATGACGCATCACAACAAGCTTTAGCCAGCGAATTTAATACGCCAATTACGCGTGTTAATAGTCAGACTGGTGCTATTTCATTAGATGGTGATTGGGATTTATCTGACACCGATACCGAAGAAAGCATGTTGCCTTATACTGTGGGTAAAACACTTTCAAGCAAGCAAGTTAATACGCCATCAAAAATAGTTGTACCCGTCACGACCTCAAGTACCTCAAGTACCTCAAGTACATCAAGTACAACTAGCAATCCAACAACAAGCACGACTACTGGCTTAACTACCTCAACCACGTTCCCCACAACAAGCACGACCACTGGTTTAACCACTACAAGTACAACAACTGTTACCGATTATCCCACCACCAGCACAACCACTGGATTAACAACAACCTCCACAACGGTCTCACCAACCACTACCTCGGGTTACAGCACAACCACTACGGGTGCGTCTTACACCACAGTAACAACCACTACCACAGTAGTCATTGATGATTACAGTGATAATGCAAGTTCATCTGGAATGATCACTATTAGTAATAACAGCGCCACAGCTAGTGGCGTTATAAATGACAGTTTTGATGTGGATTGGTTTAAAGTCAATCTTGTGGCGAATAATCGTTATTCCTTTGAAATGAAAGGCACTGATAGCAATGATGGCAGCCTTTATGATCCTCTATTAGTGCTCAGAAATGCAGCAGGACAAACACTCATTTCAGATGATGACTCTGGCACAGGTCATAACGCTTTGATAAGAGAATTTAAAGCCCCCGCAACAGGAACCTATTATCTTGAAGCCTCCTCTAGCGATCTCTTTGATGTAGGTACCTATAAAATCAGTACCAAATTAACCAGTGGTCAAACAACAATCAATCATGCACCACAAGGCAGTGTTCTAATTAATACACTCCAACCCAAAGTTGGGCAGATTTTAACTGCAAGCAACCTATTAACCGACCAAGATGGCTTAGGCACGATCACCTATACCTGGAAAACAGGTGATAAAATTTTAGGCACAGGTACCACCTACAAAGTTACCGCCAATGAATTAGCAAAAAATATCGTGGTAGTCGCTAGTTATACTGACAAATTGGGCTACACAGAAAGTGTTAAAAGCACTCTCACCGCAGCCGTTGCCACCGCTAATTCACTACCCAAAGGCGAAGTTATTCTAAGCGACCTTGTTCCTCAACAAAACACGGTACTGCGGGTAAAAAATACTTTATCGGATCTGGATGGCTTAGGCAAAATCACCTATATCTGGAAAGCAGGCACGGATACCTTAGGAACTGGCGAGACGTACACCTTAACGCAAAAAGATGTTGGTACAGCACTTACCGTCAGCGCAACGTACACAGATGGTTTGGGCAAACTTGAAAGTGTTAGCAGCAAAACCACCGCACTTGTTGAAAATATCAATGACTTACCCAAAGGTGGCGTGACGATCAATAATCTTGCTCCTAAAGCAGGTCAAACGTTAACAGCAAGTAATACGCTAACTGATGAAGATGGTTTAGGCAGTATTCAATATACGTGGGCTACGGGAAGTCAAAAATTGGGGCAAGGTCAAAGTTATCTACTAAAAAATACCGATGCAGGTAAAGTAATCACAGTAACGGCAAGTTACACAGATGGCTTTGGTGCTGTAGAAAGCAAAGTCAGTGCTGAAGTGAAAGTGGCGGCAGTTGCTAAACCCGGTTTTATTATTAGCAAAAATGATCTCATTACCTCAGAAGACGGCGATACGGCCGTCATTAGCATTAAATTAGCCACGGCACCACGTCGAGATGTCTCACTAAGTTTTACCAGTAATGATGACAGCGAAGGCTCAGTTACTGATACCGCCTTAGTGTTTACCTCAACTAACTGGGACACGCCTCAAAGTATTACGGTTACGGGTAATAATGACTATTTAAACGATGGTAATCAGCCCTATATCGTTACCACTATAATTACCAGTTCAGATGTCAATTATCGCCAGTTAAAAATTGACCCTTTCGTTATTACCAATACCGAAGATGTCACTACAAGCACTGACGATACGCACATTCCTCTTGGCACACCACGCGATATGCCTTTAAAAATTTATGGCGATACCATCATTGATAGCACAGTAATTGATGATAATACCCAACTATATGAAGTTACTGGCAGCAAACCCATGAATGACATTTTGCAAGGTCTCGATGGTAATGACACGCTTTATGGCGGAAATTTACAAGATGATATTTCAGGAGGTTTAGGGGATGATCTCTTATACGGTGAAAATGATGAAGACTTACTGTACGGCGAAAGCGGAGAAGACACCTTATTTGGTGGTCAAGGAAAAGATACGCTGCAAGGTGGTGACGATGACGATGTCTTAAATGGCGGCGATGGTGATTTAGCCGTTGATGTATTAATCGGTGGCTCAGGTAATGACACGTATTATTTAAGCTACGGAAAAATGGATACTATTGATGACAAAGGCTTAATAACCGACCGTGATACCGTTATTATTCCGTATCAAATCAACAGTTATCAGCTGTCCACCAATATAGAAAATGCAGTCATTAGCGAAGGTACCCAAAAAAGCAACTTAATTGGCAATAACGCTGATAATAGCTTAACCGGCAACCAAGGTAATAACAACTTATCAGGCAACGTGGGTGCTGATACTTTATTTGGCGGTCTAGGTAATGATAAATTAGTCGGCGGAAGTGGTGATGATGCCTTAACTGGAGATATAGGCAGTGATACCTTAACTGGTGGCATAGGACAAGATGATTTTATCTTTGCTAATAAACCCAGTAAAGACAGCATCGATAACATTACTGACTTTACCACACGCGATGATGTGATTGATTTAGACAATGCAGCGTTCCAAAAACTATCTAACGAAGGTGAATTTAATAGCCGAAATTTAGTTATTAATGACGTCGCTATCGATAAAAATGACTTTATAATTTACAACAAAGCAACGGGAGCCTTGTTCTACGATGCGGATGGCAGTGGCGCAGCAGCACCAGTACAAATTGCTGTTTTAGGTGTTGAGTTACCTTTAACCAGCGATAACTTTATCATTATCTAAGTTATTTATCGTGGCTTAAGCAGAACCCAAGCCACTCACAACACCCAATAAGACCTGGCAACACTCCCGTTGTCAGGTCTTTTTTTATCAGACAAATACGTGCACATTAACTATGACTTATCTTTCTGAAAGACTAGCGCAATACTGGCTATTAGCGCGCTTTGATAAACCAATAGGCATCTTGATTTTATTATGGCCGGCACTATGGGCATTATGGGTAGCCAGTAACGGTAAACCCGATGCTTTAGTGCTAAGCGTTATTTGTGCGGGCGTTGTTGTCATGCGTGCAGCAGGCTGCGTAATTAATGACTATGCTGATCGAGACTTTGATCCCCATGTACAACGCACCCAACAACGCCCTATTGCAGCGGGTAAAGTTAGCCCTAAAGAAGCACTGTATGTATTTGCCGTACTGGGTTTGTTGGCTTTTGGCTTAGTGTTATTACTTAACCCACTGACGATTATGCTCTCGTTTATCGGAGCGTTTTTGGCAGCAAGCTACCCCTTCATGAAACGTTACACGCATTTACCCCAAGCATATTTAGGTATCGCTTTTGGCTGGGCTGTGCCGATGTCGTTTAGTGCCCAAAGCAATGACATCCCTGTGGTTGGGTGGATAATGTATTTAGCGGTTATGCTATGGTCACTTATTTATGACACCATGTACGCCATGGTTGATAAAGAAGACGACATTAAAATTGGCGTAAAATCAACTGCCATTTTATTTGGGCACTATGATCGCCAGATAATTGCAGCCTTACAACTTATTATGCTGAGCTTGTTAATTAGCATAGGACAAATGCAAGCCTTAGGGAGTGCGTATTACATAGGTTTATTAGTGGCGGCTGGCTTGTGTATTTACCAACAAAGACTTATTTATAAGCGCGAAAAAACGCAATGTTTTAAAGCTTTTTTAAACAGTAACTGGCTAGGATTGGCGGTATTTATAGGCTTAGCCGTGGATTATTTACACCTATAAACAAATCATCCACAAGCAAATTAACAACATACATACTCAATGAACGTACATCTTAAAACACTTGGTTGTCGCCTGAACGAAGCTGAACTAGAAATGTGGGCACAAGACTTTCAAAAAGCCGGGCATCAGATTACCCAAGAACTCACCGACGCACAGCTAATTATTATTAACTCCTGCGCCGTTACAAACGATGCAGCAAAAAAATCAAGACATTTAATCCGCAAACTACATCGCGAAAATCCCCTTGCCAAATTAGTTGTCAGTGGTTGCTACGCCACCTTAAATACCGATGAAGTTAAAGCGATCTTAGGTGTTGATATGGTTATTGGGAATCAAGAAAAGTCGCATTTAGTGCAAAAAATTCTAAACGAACTCAGCTTAAACAGTATGCCAATGATGGCAACAGAACCGGGCGAAACCGCTTTATTTACTCGAGGCAGGCAACGTGCGTTTATAAAAGTTCAAGATGGCTGCCGTTACCGCTGCACCTTTTGCATCGTCACTATTGCGCGTGGTGAAGAAATCAGTCGCCCAATTCAAGACATTGTTGATGAAGTTAATCAATTACATCAGCAAGGCATCACCGAAGTCGTCCTAACAGGCGTACATCTTGGGGGCTATGGTAGTGACATCGACGCACAGCTAACACAATTAATCAGTACCTTACTCACCGACACCACAATACCGCGAATACGCTTAGGCTCACTTGAACCCTGGGAATTTACCGAAGATTTTTTTGCTTTATTTGCCCACCCGCGCTTAATGCCGCATTTACACCTACCCTTGCAAAGTGGCAGTGATAGTGTGCTACGGCGCATGGCAAGACGCTGTAAAACAGATGAATTTGCCGCCATTGTTAAGCGAATTAGAAACGTGCATCCTTATTTCAACATCACCACCGATATTATCGTCGGGTTTCCTGGCGAAACCGAACAAGAATGGCAAGAAAGCGTTGAATTTATCCAAAAAATAGGCTTTGGTCATATTCATATCTTTAGTTACTCTGCGCGTGCAGGCACCAAAGCCGAAAGCTTACCCAATCAGGTAAGTCATGAACTAAAAAAACAACGTAGCGAAACGTTGCATCGCTTAGCCCAACAAATGAAACAGCAGTTTTATCACGCTAATATTGGGCAATCTTATCCAGTATTATGGGAAGCCCATACAGAAATGCACGAGACTCAAAAGCTCGCCTTTGGCTACACACCCAATTATTTACGTGTCCAATGTGCAATTGATCCCGCTGAAACCTTAGCCAATCAAATCCGCACTGCTGAGCTAATTGCCATTACCGAACACACGCTACAAGCAAAAATACAGGCTTAAATACGCTAAAAATTATCTTTACATAAGCGCAAGGCAGTAAAAACCGTTAACTGATCTGCCTGTGTCAACTGCAAATTAGCACGAATTTCAGGGCTATCCACTCTAAAAAAAGGATTAGTGGCTAACTCATCCTTAAGCAGCGTTGGTATTGTTGGTAGCCCTTGCTGACGTAGTTCAGCAACCTGCAACGCGCGGTCTTGTAACACCTGATTACCCGGTTCACGTTGCAAGGCAAAACGGGCATTTGCTTGCGTATATTCATGCGCACAATACAGAAGAGTTGTTTTAGGTAACGCCATAATTGTTTGCAACGATGCCCATAATTGCTCTGCACTACCTTCCAATAAACGTCCACACCCCATTGCAAATACAGTATCACCACAAAATAAAGCCGAGGCGGTAGGGACATAATAGACGCAATGCCCAAGGGTATGTCCTGGCGTTAACATTACGTGAATGCAATGATCGCCTAAAAACACACAATCACCATCCGTTACAGCTTGATTCACATTAGGAATACGCGTTTGATCAACAAGACTCGCGACCACATGGCAACCCGTTTGGCGTTTAAGTT
The DNA here is from genome assembly GCA_903944165.1 of uncultured Methylococcaceae bacterium. Classification (GTDB taxonomy): domain Bacteria; phylum Pseudomonadota; class Gammaproteobacteria; order Methylococcales; family Methylomonadaceae; genus Methylovulum. The sequence goes on from CAJAQT010000154.1 coordinate 7,072, forward strand.
CACTATTACCGCCGACATGATCATAATGATGATGTGTATTGAGTATCATCGTAAGTTGCCACTGCCGCTTTTCCAAAAACTGCACCACTGGCTCAGCAAGTGCTGGATCAATCACTGCGGTCTGTTTAGACACAGAATCATGAAGTAAATGTATATAATTATCCTGAAGTACAGGAAGTGAATGAATTTCCAGCATAGTAATCTCTATTAACATTAAGTGTTAAGTAACGGGATACGAAGCAACAATGTAATGCTTATTCTGTTTTTCACCTAATAACACCCCGCCCTCCTTGCCTTAAAATTGCACTATTTTAATGACATTGGCAACCACGAAACACTAGTCAACATAAATATTACAGTGCATTAATACGTTGCAGTCCTTGATTAAAAAAGCTAAAACCTTTTTACTCTTACTTATCTTCATTAAGGCACTGTGCCGTGACGTCAGGCCATAATGAGAATGACTACTTAACAATATTTCTTAGACAATTTTTCTTAGTTGACAAGCACGGATTGGCTTGTAAATTAAATGTGCAGTTAAAAAATCATAATAATAATTCTAGGAGTTACACATGAACATAATGCCTTATTTATCCCCATTAAAAATCCTTTCTATGTCTGCTTTAGTTGTTGGCTTAAGTGTCTGTCAAGTTAGTTTAGCCAATGAGCATGTTTCAGAATGTAAAAATCATATCCAAAATAAAATTGCTTGGAATGACGATGGTAAAACCCAATGGGAAGAAAAAAACTTAGCCGCGCTTTGCAAAGACACTACTAATCCTAAAGAACCAGGCGAATGCTTTAATAAAATCATGCATGGCAAAGTTAATTGGGGCGGTGGTGACAAATGGGAATGGAAAAACGCCCTAAGCTTATGTTCTGGTAGCAATGATTCTGACGCCACTGTGGCGTGTTTCAAAAAAAGAATTGAAGCCAAAGAAAACTGGAATACTGCTATCTTGGAATGCCAATTAGGTACCAAACATAGCAACAAAATACCTATGTGATGATTCTATTTGACGCGCCTAATGACGATATATTTTATCTGTAATTAGGCGCTTCAAACTGTTTTAATTTCTCGACGAGGAGCGCTAGTAAAATGAAAATTAATTTTTCATTTGATTCATCAAATCACGTTGATGGTGAAGCAAGCATTCAAATCAACAAACCTATTTTTGAAGTATTTTCATTTATCGGTGAACATTTTTACGATAACTACCCTAAGTGGGCTGTCGAAGTTATCGATTTTGAGCCGCTTGATGGGCGTGAAGTTTTTGTAGGATCCAAAGCAAAACAAATTAGAAATGAAAATGGGGCAACAGTTGAATCTGTTTTTCAAATTACTGATTATCAACCTGCCGTTAAATTAATTTTTAAAGGCTTAACTGCGCCCTACATTCATAGTTATATGCTAGAAAGTACCAATGATAATTCAAACACCTTATTAACCTTTAAATTTGAACTCACTGAAATCGATATGTTTATGCGCCCTTTTTTAAAATTAATACGTTCAGCTATAGAAGATGGGGCAGAAATTACTGTAGAAAATATTAAAAACTTGGTTGCAGATCGTGATAGCGAATAACAGTAAAAGCCAACTTACCGCCTTTATAATATGACGTTTATTAACTAAAAACCCTGCTAAGGTTTTTGTGACACTAGGTAATTTCGTATGATTATCAAAACTAAAAAACAAATTTCAGAAAATGATATTACCGATTCAGCCATTTTTCATAAACGGCGACAACTTATAAAATCCTCTCTTGTTGGCAGCATTGCCGCTCTGGGCTTATTTCCAGCCACTAGCAGCCAAGCAATTACCCGTTGGAGCAACGTAGCAAAAGCCAAGGTGGGCAGTTCTGCATTGACGGTTACCGAAGAAAAGATAGTAAAAAACTACACTAATTACTATGAATTTTCGTATGAAAAAACGCAGTCAACTGATTTGGCGCAAGCACTCACAATAGATCCTTGGAGCATATCTATAAAAGGCGAAGTTGAAAAGCCAGGGCAACTGCATTTGGAAGACATTATTAAGCAGTTCCCTATGCAAGAATACATTTACCGCTTTCGTTGTGTTGAAGCGTGGTCAATGGTGGTGCCTTGGATTGGTTTTCCTTTAGCTGAATTAGTGAAGTCAATTAAGCCTTTATCCAGTGCTAAATTTGTAAAATTTACCACCGCCTATCTCCCTGAGGTAATGCCTAATCAAAAAGACACTAGCATGTTGGAATGGCCGTATGTTGAAGGTTTACGCCTAGATGAAGCTATGCATCCATTAACACTGTTAGCGGTAGGCTGTTATGGCGACACCTTGCCTAAACAAAATGGCGCACCCTTACGTCTGGTTGTGCCGTGGAAGTATGGCTTTAAAAGCATTAAAGCGATTGTAGAAATTGAATTCTTAAGCCGCGCGCCGCTCACCACTTGGAATAAAGCAGCCCCGCATGATTATGGCTTTTATGCCAATGTTAATCCGTCAGTACCACATCCTCGCTGGAGTCAAAGCAGTGAGCGCGTGCTAGGTAGCTCGTTTTTTTCTCCAAGAAGAGAAACTGAATTATTTAATGGCTATGGCGATGACGTTGCTAGCCTTTACCAAGACATGGATCTACGGCATTTTTTCTGATGTTTACTCACTTATTAACGCTTAGAAATACAGTAATAACGCTATGTTTATTACCCTTATTTAGCATTCTATTGGATATTTTCACCGATAATCTTGGTTCAAATGCTATTCAAGCCTTACATATACGCTTAGGGGATTGGTCATTACGATTTTTGTGGCTAACCTTAACCGTAACGCCCATTCAGATCATAACTAATTGGCGAGGTATGGCAGATTATCGACAATTAATTGGCTTATTTGCTTTTTTCTATGCCAGCACACATCTTTTGGTTTATTTGCTATTAGATCAAGCCTTCCAATGGCATAACATCGGCTTAGATATTCTGGAAAGTTCTTATATTTGGTTTGGTATTTTTGCTTACCTCATTCTGTTTTTATTAGCAATTAGCTCACCTAAACAAGCAAAAAAAATCTTGGGTAAATCCTGGAAGAAATTACACCGTTGGATTTATTATGCAGCAGTGGCGGTGATTATCCATTACTATTCACAGCTTAAAGGTAATTTAACAGAACCTTTTGTTTATTCAGTCATCCTAGGTCTCTTGCTACTGTTCAGGCTGGGTGCGTGGTATAAAAATAAACAATTGGGACGTTTAATGATCCCGCGCGGGAAAAAATAACAGCCTCGTTATTTTGCCTTTTAAATTAATGCAAGATGTTGCTTGCTCATTACTTAAAAGGAACCATGTGAAATCATCCTATCAAACTGCGCCCAGTCCCACTAATAAACTCCCCAGTGGTATCCCTTTTATTATTGCTAATGAGTTTGCTGAGCGCTTCAGCTACTATGGCATGCGTGCCGTCTTGGTCATTTTCATGACACAGTATTTGCTTGATGCGAACGGTCAAGCCGATTTAATGTCAGATAACGAAGCTAAAGCCTATTTCCATTTATTTATTTCCCTCACCTATTTCACCCCCTTCTTAGGCGCGCTTCTCGCCGATAGTTTTTTAGGTAAATATCGCACCATTGTGTTGTTATCCTTGGTGTATTGTTTAGGACATTTTTGTCTTGCAATAGATATTACGCGGCTGGGCTTATTATTAGGACAAACCTTGATTGCCTTAGGTGCAGGCGGCATTAAGCCTTGTGTCTCAGCGCATTTAGGCGACCAATTTGGCCGCTCTAATCAACATCGACTAAGCACAGTCTTTAGCTGGTTTTATAGCAGCATAAACTTAGGGGCATTTATTGCCATGCTGATGGTGCCTTGGTTGTTACAACAGTACGGGGCAAATATTGCGTTTTCTGTGCCGGGTGTATTGATGTTGCTGGCAACGATTATTTTTTATTTTGGTCGCTATCGTTTTGTGCATATTCCCCCCACAGGTAAGCATTTTTTTAAAGAAGTCTTGAGTAAGCATGGACGACAATGTTTAACGCGCCTACTCAGTGTGTATGTTTTCATTGCTATGTTTTGGGCATTATTTGATCAAATTGGTTCCTCGTGGATTTTGCAAGCACAGCAAATGAACAGGGAAATGGCTGGTATTGAAATTTTACCCTCACAAATTCAAGCAACAAATCCACTGTTAATCGTACTGTTAACCCCCCTTTTTTATAAACTGGTTTTTCCTTGGTTAAGTACGCGAACACACTTAAATTACATCACCAAAATAACACTTGGCTTAGCCTTTACTGTGGCGGCGTTTAGTTGGGTTGCCCTGCTCCAACAGCAACTGGATGCAGGACAAAAATTAACTATTATCTGGCAACTTCCGGCCTATTTATTATTAACCATGGCAGAGATTTTGGTATCAGTTACCTGTCTTGAGTTTTCCTACACGCAAGCACCTAACAGCATGAAAGCGCTGATCATGTCGTTGTACATGGCAACCGTAGCGGTAGGTAATTTGTTTACCAGCGGGGTGAATTTCATCCTAGCCAAATTGACCACTTCGCACTTGTTATCGGGTGCTGCATATTTCTGGTTTTTTACTGTGCTGATGTTATTAACCACACTTGGTTTTATGTGGCATAACCGGCACTTCAAAGAAACCATGTATTTGCATGCTGAACGCTAAAGAGATTGTGGACGTATTATGTTTTAACTTACCCCTTTTACCTCTCACTACCCCATTAAGTTAAACCGTTTGTAGTAAGTCATGAGCTTGTCGAATACCTGTACTTCTCATTATGATATTCAACGTAAATGAGGAGCGCAGGCTTTGCCTGCAAGTCAATACAGGCAAAAGCAGCCATGTCAGAGCCTCTGAAGCGATTGGGGGAATCATGAGGGCCATAATGAGAATTGCTGACCCCACTGGAATTAAGTTAAGGATTAATGTATTAAAAAAATCAATATAGTGTGAGTTTTATAAATCCCCCCTAGCCCCCCTTTTTCAAAGGGGGGGATTACCATCTTCTTCGCTGAACTTGAAAGAAAAAGAGCCTCCCCCTTTGAAAAAGGGGGATTGAGGGGGATTTGTAAAATGCACAACACAATGATTTTTATGATCTTATTCCTTAACTTAATGACATTGACCCCCCCCTTTTTTGAAAAAAGTGGGGGGGAGAGTCTGTCATAAGCAAGCCGAATGCAGGGCTTTTTTAATTAACTTAAATAAGCGCCTATATCCACCACATCAATCTGCTCTGGTCGCATAAAGCGTTTAGCGTATTTAAGATATGCGCCTGATACCAAAAACAAATCAAAAAGATCGGGATCGATATGTTTGTCATTCTTCATAAACCCCATGATTTTTATCGATTCTGACAACGTTTTGCCCTTTTTATAAGGCCGATCAATTGCCGTTAACGCCTCAAATACATCAGCGATTGCCATAATACGCGCTTCAATACTCAGCTCTTCTTTGCCTAATCGACGCGGATAACCCGTACCATCCATTTTTTCGTGATGTCCACCCGCAATTTCAGTGACTCGACTTAGATGCTTTGGGAAGGGTAAGGCCGACAGCATTTTTATGGTTTGCACCATATGTTCGTTAATTTTGTAACGTTCTTCTTGTGTTAGCGTGCCACGCGCAATGGATAAATTATAAATTTCTCCCCGATTATACAAATTTGTAGGCGCAACGACGTTAAATCCCCATGGATTATTGGCAGCAATGTGCTCACGTTCGGCACGCGGAATAATATGCTCGGGCTTGTCCGCCAGTAAATATTCCCACGTAGGCAAGGTGACTGCTGGCACTGCTTGGCGCAGCATTGTATCGTGCTCGGATATACCGATGCGATCATCTAAGGTACGCAGCCAGCGACGTTGAGCAATACGTGTCAAGCGTTCAATCTTATCTGGAGCCATAAATTCACCGCCCACATTACAGCTGGCGATAAAATTAAATTCATCATTAAGAATGGCATGCTGAGTGCGTATTTCTGTTTGCAGTGCGTTAGCATCAAGCAATTCCTTTGGCAAGCTTGCGATAAACTGTTGATACACTGCACTCTCAACATCGCGTTTAAGCACCTCAAAACGCATACGAATTTCGTGGATTCGATCATAAATAGTTTCTAGTTTCGTTGCTTTATCGACGACATACTCGGGTGTTGTCACCTTACCGCAATCGTGTAACCAACTAGCAATATGCAATGCCTCCCAACCTTCTTCAGTCAGATTAAACTCAGCAAAGACGCCATCAGTTTGCTCACAAGCGGCTTCAGCTAATAATTTTGCCAGCTCAGGAACGCGCTGACAATGTCCCCCACTGTACGGACTCTTTGCATCAATTGCCCCTGCCACTAACTGAATCAGGGCCTCCAACAAATCTTTTTGGTCAAGCAGCATCTTTTGATTATCAATAGCAACGGCCGCAGTACCCGATAACGCTTCGATAAACGCCAAAAGTTCTGGAGCAAGAGGCATTGCGTTATCACCCACAGCAATCTGTAGACTCAGCGCACCTAAGATTTCATTTTTACGATTACGCAGCGGCAAGGCGACAATATCTACTTGCTGCATGTCTAGCTCCTTAAATAAACGGGCATAGGTTTGTGCTTGAAGTGGATCGGTGTTGGTAATACGCAGTGTGTGTAAGCTATCACCGATAATTGCACGCACATGTAAAGGCGCACTATTGCTGTCGACTAAGCCTAACGGCATCTCCCCTGCAACATCACATTCTATGCCACGCACCTGGCGCGCCACCGTCTGGACAGTGTTATCGTTAACCGAGACCAGTGCAAGTTCACCACTGCTTGCGCCTGAGACAGCAATCATTTCATGCAAGATAATATTGATTAAACAATGAAAATTACTCTCTGCACTTAACGCACTGGAGATATCCAAGAATTTTTTAAGCGTATGCTTCATTTTAGTCATACTGACTGCAAGATCTTCAACTTCTTTAATAGTGCTACATGACGGGTCTGGGCTAGTAAAGTTAAAGCTGCCGATTGCTTGGGCAATTTTTACTAAATCACGCAAAGGGCGAGATACCTTGGTAGAGGTATAAATAATAAGGGGCAGCATAAGCAACAGCAAAAGTAAACTTAATGCTATCGTTATGTCACGAATACGAATAGAGTCCGCCATCAGTTCAACATTGGGCACTGCGATACCTAAAAAAAGTGCATGTGTGCCCGCGCCATCGATACGTTGCACTCGCCCATACCATTCATGACCTTCAAGCTCAATTTTTAAGTCACCTTCACCCAGCCCATTACTAAGCGTATGGTCTTGCCAGTGAGTAAATAATTCTGTCAGTGCAGGCACGTTTAAATCAGGCACTAAGGCAACGTCACTGATACCTGCGGCATTTTTTTTAAAAATTTTGTCTGCATCTCGATAAGCCAAGACTCGCCCAGAACCATTAAACAAGACTAACTCAGCCGAAGCTGTTATTTTTTGCCGTGCAATAAGACGTGATAAGCCTGTCAAACTCATGTCAATACCCACAACACCTGAACTATTGTGTCCTCGAACGGCAAGAGTAATGCCCACTTTTTGATTGGAAGCAAAGAGGTAAGGATCAGTTTGAATGATGTCATCGGGTGTATTGACTTGCAAGGCTTGCAGATACCAAGGGCGGGTGCGCGGCTCAAACTGATAATCTGGCTTAGCAACACTAGCTATTAAAGTAAGCGCAGCGTCATAAAAATCATACTGCCCCACAATCGGAAGTTTATCGCGGTTCACACTTTGCACTAAAAACATCGCTTGCTCAGGTGCTTTAAAAGTGGCTCTATCTTTGGGACGATCTGTTAAATTTCTCATTAACACAAAGGAGCCATCGGTAGTGCCTGCATAAACAGAACCAGCCGAGGGATTCTGACGCAATGCCGCCGCCATTGCTGCACGTTGCACAACACGCTCTTTATGAAATTTACCAGTAACCAGCGTGGTTTCAGCCAGTATTTTGATTACACTTTTCATCGGCAATAACTCTGCCTCAAGCACACCATTTAGTTCACGCCCCACGCGCTCTATTTTGTCATTGGTCATGGTTAAATCGCGTTGCGCACCCATAAACCAACTAACAGATGCTAAAGAACTATACAGAATAACAACCAAACCCAGCATCAACGTCACCAGCGTGACATGCAATTTTCTAGGTTGAAAGATAAAACTAAGCATTAACAGCTCCAAATAATCATAGCGACGAAGCCCTAAAGTGGTTTTTAAGTGGCTACTTTCTGGCTTCGATTAATTTAATAATATCGCAACTACGCTCATCGACTCGTACCCACTGAAATGGGCATGATTTAACATGCTTGAGCGTATCACGATTAATATTTGCCCCAACTAAACGCACAATTAAGGGATTTAAGCAGTTCATTATCAAGGCAGGCACTGAGTAAGAACTAAGCACATGCTCTAGTAATAATACTTGACCGCCAGGCTTACAGACACGATACAACTCTTTTAAGCCTTTTAATGGCATCGGCACCGAACAAAACACACAGGTGGCGATAACCGTATCAAAACTGTTATCTGCAAAATAAAGCTGCTGCACATCCATTTCTTCTAAGTTAATCTGCAAGTGTTGCTTATCACATTTTAATTGCGCTTGTTTAAGCATATTAGGACTAAAATCAATGGCTGTAATCTGCGCAAAAGCGGGATAAAAAGGAAAGTTTTTACCCGTACCTACGCCAACTTCTAAAATATGCAGACTGGTATCATCTATTTTTTCCCATAATTGCTTACGTAGGCGTCGAAAAAAAAGTCCCTCCATCATGGCTTCGATGAGTTCAAAATAAGGGGCAATACGATCATAGCGTTTTTTTATTACGTCAGTGGTAGGTTTCATAAGGCTAATCAATAAGATGAAAGAATGGCATAGTACCGCAGCACCTCTAATTATAGAAAAATATTGGCACTATGTGAAATACAGTGGGTAAGCGAATTTCAATTTCCCACAAAGAAAATAAATCATATTTCTGAAAGCGCCGTGTGTCTAACCTTATGCTACTGAGCAAGACAGCTTTTAGTATAGCATCAACACCAATTTGAGCAGGTCACTGCTGAAGCAGAACTAAATCTGCTTGCCTTAAGCACCAACAATGATGATTTGCGTCGTCTTGGTTAGGACTTACACCTGCTACCGAAGGCGAACAATTACGACAACTGCTTGCGGTCGCAGCACAATGGGAGCGTATTCTGCAATTATGGGAAACGCTTGCAGACCGTTGCAAACACACACAATGCCCAGCCAGTGAAACTGAACGGCAATTATTAGCAGGCTGCCTTGCCATCCATACTTTAATTTAATTTATACCGATAAAGCAGCAAGTTTGAAGACCGCCATCACAGGCAGCAGCGTTGACTATACTCAACACCAACGAGGTACCGCTAAAGGGGATGAGGTGACAGAAGAATGGTCACCCAGTCTGGGCAATGCCGCAGGTATGCTACAAAAACCACCTTTGGTTAACACCCAATAAAACCGCACAGTTAGGAGGTAAAGCAATGCACTTTATCTATCGGATTCCAAACTCATGAGTTTGGAATCCCTACAAAGCTACTCTTGAAAAATATGGAGTCCAAGGGCTTTAGACCTTGGCTAAAAAGGCTAAAGCCTTTTACTCCAGCCTATCATTACTGTAAAAAATTAGCGGAGATTTTATTAGATAAATCCCCCTTTTTTAAAGGGAAGATGAATAGTTACCAACCATACACGTCGCACTACAGCTATCACCTAGTGCGACGTGGGTACTGCCATAAATTGTCAACTTGTCGAACAGTTGAATAAAGGCGTCTCAATAAGTACAGGCTTTATTCAATAATAACGACATCACTACGTTTTATAATTCCAGCTTGCAGAACTTTTGCATAGACACCTACCGAAGGCAGGGCTTTATCGGCGAAAGGCACATATACAGTATTTTCAGCGATTACTTTTAAAATTTTATTATCTTTAGCAAGATCGCTTTGCGCCAGTGTTGGCATTACACAGCGGGGACAAGGATCTGTTATTAATAATCTCACTTCACCAATACGCAGGGTTTTACCCACCCAATCATTTTCGACAAAACCTGTTTGTTCAGCGTGGGTTGAAATGATTAAATTTGGACGAAAACGCCTAGATTCCATTCTTCCTGAAGGGTACCGTTTTTGTAACTCGGTTAAGCTTGCTGTGGTTAAAATATGTAAGGTGGAGTAATCAAAAAAACTTCCTTCCCCTGCATCAGCTGAGATAACTTCATCACTTATTTCAATAGGTTGACCCTCATACTCAGGCCAATATTGTTCCAAGGCTGCTTTGCTGGGTGCGTGTTTTATTAAGGTTACGTCACGCTTTAAGGCTGCGCTTAATAAGGATTGCGCATCACTTTGATTACTGCTTAAGGTGCTACCATTGGGTAAGGTAATGGTTACTTCAGGAAGGGCTTGATTAGATTCTGGTGCTTGCTGATAACGCGCATGAAAATAAAACAGTTCAGGCCATTTTTTTGGATTTTTAGCACTGACGATTTTATTTGTTTCGGTGTCAAGTAAGGCATAACTGCGATCACCTAAGATACCGTTATGTGTAATAACGGCAGAATTTAGTTCTTCTCCCATCATGGATTTAACTGGATAACGCCACAGTGAGGCTAGCAATAGAGTGGTATCTGACATAAGTAAATTCCTTCTTTAATTTTTTTTATAGTTGTAATGGTTAAAAATATTGCTTAAATTTTAGTGCAAACGGTTAAGCAATCACCCGTTTGCACTTTACTAAAACAGCATGATTGCCTAGGCTTCTCCTGCACGCACGTCAAATTCAATTTTCCAACGTCCTTCACCACGTTGTGACACTGCATTTAATTCTAAAGTACCCACTTCAGTGACTGCGGCACATAAATGTACGGGTACTACGTCACCTGCACGATGATTATCTACGGGTAAAATGATTTCAATTTCAGCTAATTCAGCCAATTCTTCGTCAGTCCAATAATCTAAGCGCATGCCGACAAAATCATCGCGTCGTGTGGTGGAGGCAAAAAAACGGAATCTTACTGGCTCACCAATAACTAAACCAAACTCATCATCGGGAAGTTCTTCTTGAGTGCCTTCTTCCATTCCAAATGGAGCAATACATAAGGCTTCTAATTCTGGCGGCAGACCTGGTACGGCGGGCATGGCGCTTTCTACGCCCACATAATAGGACGCTGCGGTGCCGCCTTTAATACGCACGCCTTTACCTTTACGCACAAAACCATAATAAGCGGCACCTCGAGCGACGGCTAAATCAAGTTCTGCACCACTTAATAAACGTGCTTCGGGTGCGCCTTCTGCAACTAACCATGAATTCAGCACCGTCATTAAGCGTTCGGCTAAGGCTTCTGCTTTTAACACGCCACCATTAAATAATACGGCAGTGGGGTGCAAGAAACTGGCATGTTCGGGCAGATTAATATCAGCTAAGTCCTGAGTGGCATGCTGTTGTTTTGCTAAAAACGCCGCTAAGTGACGCGTGATGCCTGCATCTTGTGCGTAAGGTAAACCAGCACTGCGTAAACCACTGCGAGGGCGTATTACGGGTCGTTCTGCTGCGTTCACTTTAGGTAAAAAGCCTTCGACTAAGACCCGTTCAACTTCTGCACGGGTTAATTCTGTCCGTAAACTGCCACCAACTAACGCTGAGCCTCGATTAGCGACCACGATGGGTACAGTGTCTATGCTGCTGTCGGTAAAGAGTTTTTCTTTGGCTTCGCGGCAACTGTGGGTTAAGGCATTAACTTGCCAGGGCGGTAAGCGTTGCCCTGACTGTTCTACTTTAGCTTTTACGGTATACGCTAAGGCTAAGTCCATGTTATCGCCACCTAACAAGATATGATCACCAACTGCGACACGGGTGAGTTCAAGCGTGCCATGTTGTTGAGTAACTGCGATTAATGATAAGTCGGTAGTACCGCCACCAATATCAACCACTAAAATAACATCACCGCATTGGGCTTGTTTACGCCATTCGCCCTGACTTTTTTCAATCCAACTGTACACGGCGGCTTGTGGCTCTTCCAATAAAATGGCGTGATGTAAGCCTACTTCACGCGCAGCTTCGACGGTTAATTCACGTGCCGCAGGATCAAATGATGCGGGCACAGTAATCACTAAATCTTGTTCTGCTAAGGGTGCATGAGGAAATTTATGCTGCCAGGCGTCGGAAAGATGCTGTAAATACGCCACGGTTGCTTGAAACGGCGACACACGCGTAACATCTTCAGGCGCGTCCACGGGCAAAATGGCCGCTTTGCAATCAACACCCGCATGACATAACCAACTTTTCGCACTGGATACTAGCCGAATGGGTGTTTTACTGCCTAAGTTACGTGCAATTTCACCCACCAAAAAACGTGGTTGTGCACTCCAAGGCAACATCACTGAGCCTTCTGGTAATTCAGCCTCATGAGCTTGATATAAAAAAGACGGTAATTGATGACTGTTTTCTACCATGCCAGGTGCAGATAATTGTGGAATGGCCATCACCTGCTGAGTGAATTCGTCCAAGGTGTCATCAATTTGAGCATAAGATATTACGCAGTGCGTGGTACCTAAATCGATACCGACATAAAAATGCTGCCCAGCACCGCCGGCATCGCTTTGCTTATCGGCGAGCGGAAGAGCACTGGGTGCTTGTTGATCTTTTAAAGTATCGATAACTTCAGTAATGCTTGGCTCTGCTTCTGTTTCACTGCTGACTTCGCTGATGTCTGCGGCTAAGTCAGTAGGTGTTACCCGTTCATCAGCTGTTGAGGGCGATTTGTTTTCTTGCATTTTTTTTATATGATTAAACAGACTCATAATTCTACCTCCGCTGCGGCAATAATACTGGCATCATGTCCTTGGGTGAGTTTTGGTAAACGTGTCTCGGTAATTTTCCAACCTTTATGAATTAAGGTGCCAGAAAAGGGTGCTTTACCAACAATATTTCCCGTTAAACGTAGCAATGAGGCATCAAAACCTTCTGGAATGACAAGTTTAGATCCTTCCGTTTCAGTACGAACGGTGGTTAAACTAAAATGGTCTTTAATTACTTTTAAGCAGCCTTCGTGCACTACACGTGCAGCAATACCAATATCTGCATCGTTATAAGAGGTAATGTCTTCTTGAATAAAGTCTATAAAGCGAGCGTCTGCTTGTAATAAACCTAATAACTGCAAGGCTGCATCGGGCGTTGCTTCTTTTAAAATAACTGGCTCTGGTGCAGGTGCGGGCACATGGACAATTTTTTCCACTATTTTTACACGAGGTTCTGGCGGCATTGACACTGAGGCAGGCTCGGGTTGAGGCATAGTAACGGCGTGTGGTGCGGCAATTATGGCGGGTTTGTTCATTGCTCTAACAAGCATAATCACGAGCACTATCACTAACAATAATAACAACACAAGCACGGTGCCCGCTAAACACACATGCAGTAGATCAAACGTGGTGGGTACTAAAGATAAATCAATAAGATAGGATGTATTCATTTGCGTTCTTGAGGCGTTGAGTTAAGGTCATGACCTGCTTGGCGCGTTGCCTGAGCAAACATTAAGGCTTGTAAAGCTTCGCGCGTTACTTGAATTCGGGTTTGTTTTAAATGACGATCTGCAATTGCTCCTGGCACTTTTGCAGCAAGATAAACTTCACGCATGACGGCAAGTGCGTCTTCGCAATGCATCATCACAGCATCTGTTGCTTTGCGGCTATCTTGGTCTTGATACATGGTTTTTTTCATTTCTTCTGAGACACATTTTTTATATTTATACTTAGTCTCTTGAATATCTTTTATGGCAGCGTCTGAGATTACTGTATTTGGCCAAGCTTTATCTGCATCGTCCGCAAAGACGGCTAGGCTGTTCAATAACAAGACAAAAAAAAGTGTTGTTTTCATAGTATTCCTTATATGTGTGTGGAATGTTTGCGCGAATGATTTTACGCTAACTGTTTAAAAACAGGTAATACGGATTAAGTTTAGCATTTAACGTGCATACCTTTATGGTGCATCCATTTCATAATTTTGGTGATTGTAGGGTGTAAACATTTGTTGCCATGCTGCGGCGTTAACTGCTAAAGGCTTGTCATAATAATAAACACACAGCTTGATTAAGCTGGTCTATCTTGAAAAAATTAACGCCAGTGATAGCTTGTCTACTACTAATGTAAATTTGTTCTACTTTTAAATTATTTATGAAAAAAACCTCAGATTTCCAACGCGCGGCTGCCGCGCCTAATTTACCTAATCGAACGGGTCAATTTATTTTATATTGTTTACGACATTTTCAAGGCTGGATGCTGTTAATGATTATTATGGAAACAGGGCAAGCCATTGGTCATATCATGGTGCCTTACGCCATTAAAACCTTGATGGATAGCGTTGTAAAATTAACACAAACAACTGATTTACAAAGTTTACATGCACCGTTTTTATTATTGCTTGGCTTAACGATAGGAGAAATTATATTTAGTCGCGCCAGTGGGGCGATTTTAGTGAGCGTCGGCCCTAAAATACGCCAACGCACCGCCCATAATTTATATACCTATCTGCAATATCATGCGCCACATTATTTTAGTGAACACTTTTCAGGGGCGTTGGCGCATCGTATTAGTGATACGGCAATGAGCGTTAATCATACCGTCTGGGCAATTTGGTGTGATTTTTGGCCCATCACCATCACTTTTTTAGTGTCCATTAGCTTGCTGGTGCAAACGCATCAACAATTAGGGATATTTGTTGCGTGTTGGGTGCTTGTCTATGTCAGCATTTCGTATTGGTTAGCCATGCGCTGCCAAGCCTATGCGCAACACTATGCGGACACGCGCAGCATGGTGAACGGCAAAATTGTAGATGCCGTGACCAATATCGTTAATACCAAGTTATTTGCCCATTTACATTATGAGCGGGACAATCTAAAGCAATATTTAGATACCGAAGTGAGTGCTGGACAACGCACGTTTTGGTACATGGAAAAAGTCCGTTGGTTTCAGTTTATTGCCGCAGCAACATTAAAAATAGGAATGTTGTATTACGCGATCAACTTATGGATTGCTGGCAGTATTAGTGTGGGTGATTTTGCCATGTGCGCAGGTTTAGTATTAATCATCGTTGGTGACGCACGTAATTTATCACGTCATTTTTTAGAATTTTTTGAATACTTAGGCACTATTGCTAATGGCGTTAGCTGTATTGTTCAGCCTCATGACATCATCGATAAAGCCTCAGCGACACCGTTGCAGGTCAGTGCAGGACGTATTGCCTTTGAGCGCGTAAATTTTGCTTATGCGCAGCAACCGCCTTTATTTAAGGAGCTTTCAGTTGTTATCGAACCTGGTCAGCGCGTAGGCTTAGTGGGGGCTTCAGGCTCAGGCAAGTCAACCTTTGTAAATTTAATCTTGCGTTCTATTGAGCCTCAACATGGTCAAATTACGATTGATGGCATGGACATTCAGTACGTACTGCTAGACTCGTTACATGAGCAAATCAGTTTAATTCCCCAAGAACCCAGTTTGTTTCATCGCAGTCTTGAGGACAATATTCGTTATGGTCAATTAACGGCAAGCCACGCCGCCATTAAAGAGGCTGCACAGCTTGCCAATGCAGATCAATTTATCAAAGCAATGCCCGAGGGCTATGCGTCATTAGTAGGAGAGCGTGGTGTAAAGCTTTCTGGCGGACAACGTCAACGCATTGCCATTGCGCGTGTCTTATTAAAAAATGCACCTATTTTAATTTTGGATGAAGCCACCGCCAGCCTTGATTCCATCACCGAAAAAACAATTCAAGATAATTTAGATCGCGCCATGGGCTGTAAAACAGTGATTGTCATTGCACATCGACTTGCGACTATTGCCCATCTTGATAGAATTTTAGTGTTTAATCATGGCGAGATTATTGAAGACGGCTCACATGCTGAGTTAATCGCATTAGAAGGCATGTACTTCCGTATGTGGAGCATGCAAGCAGGTGGTTTTTTAGCAGAAGAAGACGTGATTAGCAGGTAAGTTTTACACTAATTAAGGGACTAAACTTATTTCAATTTTGTAGCACACAGCTTAAAATGTGTCAATAAATACTTTTCAATAAATACGCTTATCACCCTGATTTTACTCAGATACCCTACAATTCGCTGTGCAGACCTGATCATATTATCGCAATGAAAACTGACGCTACTGCTATTGCTCAAGCGGACACCCTATCTCCAGCCGCTCAACAGCCAGCGGTGTTAAATGCCACGCAATTATCCACAGCCACCGAAAAGGTGGCGGATACGGCTTTACTCTCGCATTTTATTGATAATGTAAATAACGGTCTGACTACGCATGAGGCGTTGGCGCAGGCACAGCTTACTGTTAACACAATTGCAACGGCTGAACATGCAGTAACCATAGCAACGCCGCAACAATCGGTACAGATGCAACAGGATAATGCACTGGCCACTGGCGAGAATATCAACGCATTACTGCCCGAAGATAGCACCCAAGCCAACACTTTTATCGCGGCATTAAATGCTGCGCTCGCCGAAGACACCGAACCCGAACTTGCCTTTGCCTCCGCGCAAAGTACCTTGCAACACACCGAAGCCCTGCACGTAACCCTGCAAACACCACTTGCTGAAAAGGCTCAATTGCTCACCTCCTTAGCAACAGATAGCGCGGCTAATAATCAGTTAATACCCAACACATCAGATACTTCAGACTCTTCAAACTCAGATGCCGACATTTTTTCATATCACCTGCTTGATGAATTAAGCCATGGGCAATCAATAGACACAGCGTTTACTGACGCACAGCACGTTAAACAAGTCTTAGCACAGGCTCAAAATACCAGCGTTATACCTATTTCTGATGCCGATGCCTTTATTTCAAACTTATCTAATCCTGCAAATATCGATACACAAATTGATCATTTAGCCTTTACTTCTAGCCAAAGTGAGGCTTTACAGTCTGCGTTTACCAATGATCAGCCCCCGTATGAGGCGATTGCTTCGGCTAATTCTGCCAGCACCTTAATCACGTCGGTTGAAACCAGCCTTACCGTCCCCAGCGATTCCTTGCTGACCGCGCTTGCCAGTGGTGAACATGTAACCGAGACCATTGCAGCGATTGTCCCCGATGCCGCGTCGATTGTTGCATCTCAGGCGCAAGCAAGCCCGCAAGAGGTTGAAGCGTCGTTAAATGTGGCCTTTGACAAAGGTGTCACCTTAACCGATGCAGTCAAAGAAGCTCAGGCCACCAGCAACGCTACCGACAAGGTGCTTCTTGAGATTCAAACCGCAGTTGCAGATTCACCAGACAAAGCCTTGATACAAGCCTTAGCCAGTGGTGAAAATATCAGTACAGCCCTGAGCTCAGTCATAAACTTAACTGAGCAAAAAACTAACGGTGATAATGCTGTCAATACCCAGGTTTTTGCAGAAACCTTAAGCAATGCCCTCGCACAGGGCAGTAATATAAACACGGCTATTCTTAATGCACAAACAGAAGCACGTCAGCAAACACGTGCTGAACATGCTGTTCAGTTACCTCAGCAAGATAAAAATACTGGCTTATTGCTGGCTCTGGCAACAGGAAATGCCCTGAATGAACAAGCACTAAAAACTGAGGTTTTAAATGCGCTGAGTGAACAAATCCAGCAACAGCCTGGTGAGATGTCTTTAGAACAAGCCCTTACGTTAGCACAGCAACACATCAACGTGGTTATGGCTACCTTAACGGATATTAACGTCCCTCAAGCGACGTCTACTATTCTTGGTTTATTGTCAGGAAACGAGCGCATTGCTGAGTTAATACAATCGCTTAGTATTAATCCAGAATTATTAACGTTGCTGGAAAGCATTCCCCAAACAACTACCTTTGAGGCTATGCAAGAGCTTATCACTCAGGTGTTAGCAAGCGGTTTAAGTGTAAACGCACCGCTTGAACGTGCTGCGTTAGCGCTTAATGAAGCCAAAGCATCCAGCATAGATACCTTGTTATCATCACCCGAACACCTCACCTCACCTACGGCAAAATTAGCCACATTAATTAACCCAACGGCTGCCATAGAACACAGCCCAAGCCTACTTAACATTTTATCGCTACTAAATACCCTGCATCAGCTATTTGAAAATATTCAAATAAAAGACGCGGTCAGCCTTTTGTTAACTAAACAAGAAAATGCCTTACAAGATTTAGCGGAACTGTACACGCTACTTGAGACAAAAATAAATGCTATGGAGGCGCTGTTAAAACTCAATGTCATCGCTGAACAACAATTTAATTTATTACAGCAAGCTATTAATCTTAATCGCAACGTAACTCAATCCCTATTATTCCTAAACGCCATTCCACTTAGGGCAGAAGAAGCTGGGGGTGAAGCAAATGCTAGCCCTGGCATTAACCCTAGCGGCAATTTTTTTATTGATCTTGGGATTTCACCAACAAGCATTAAATTTGTTATCCCCGATCAGCTAGTACAGCCCTTTATCGTATTAACAGGTACCTATGGGCAATTAACGCTTTATCTTAATGGCGCCTATGTTTATGAATTGGCAAATACTAATCCAAGCATAGAAGCTTTAACACCCACGACTTATCTTATTGATACGTTTAAAAGTAAATTGATTAACCCATTTGGTGATACGACTGTAATAAAATTATCTATTATCATCAAAGGTGCAAATGATGCACCGCTTGCTGTGAATGACACAGACGTGGCGACTGAAGCCGGTGGCGTAAGCAATCAAACCGTAGGCACCAACGCTACGGGTAATGTGTTAAGCAATGATTCCGATAGTGATGCTAACGACACTAAAACCGTTACAGCGGGCGTGTTTGCGGGGCAGTTTGGCTCACTAACCCTGAACGTCGATGGCAGTTATGAGTATGTGATCGATAATACTAAGGCAACCGTCAATGCGTTAAAAACCAGCACTGATACGCTTAGCGATACGTTCACTTACACCGTAACCGATGCTGCGGGCTTAACCAGCTCAGCAACATTAACGCTAACGCTGCAAGGTGCAAATGATGCACCTGTAGCAGTCAATGATATGGGCGTGGCGACTGAAGCAGGTGGCATAAGCAATCAAACCGTAGGCACCAACGCTACGGGCAATGTGTTAAGCAATGATTCCGATAGTGATGCTAACGACACTAAAACCGTTACAGCGGGCGTGTTTGCGGGGCAGTTTGGCTCACTAACCCTG
>CAJAQT010000155.1 GCA_903944165.1 uncultured Methylococcaceae bacterium
CCGCAGTAATGACCCACGTTGAATTAATTAATGTGGCTCCACATGTTAGGCCATCGAAGTTGCTATCACCGCTGTAGATTAAGCCGACTATCCACGGCCAGTCGCCTCGTTGTGCATCATAACCTCCGACAATCCTGGGTTCTGAAAAAGCAAGTGTAGTAAATCCTAAGAGGAGGATAGCGCTAAGGTTTAGCTGTTTTAAGGTTCTTTTTATCATAATGATTTTCCTTATTTATCGTCAGGTTAAAGTATGCTGTTATTTCTGTGTGTACCACGAGGATTGATTAGTTTTATGTTCAATAATACCGCCACCTAAGCAGATTTCATTATCATAAAAAACAATTGATTGCCCAGGTGTTATCGCGCGTTGTGGGGTTTTAAATGTTACTTTGCAGCGATTATCTGGCAACGGTTCAACATAACAGCCTTGATCAGCTTGTCGATATCTGGTTTTTGCTGTGCATTCTGTGTTTACTGTTAAGGGTGTTGAGCACCAGTCAAGCTGCCCTGCTTCTAGGGTGTTATGCATAAGTAGTGGATGGTCATGTCCTTGCGCCACGATTAATATATTTTCAGCTAAGTTTTTATCCAAAACATACCAGGGCTCGTCGGGTGAATTTTTGACGCCACCAATACCTAAGCCTTGTCGTTGACCAAAAGTGTAGTACATTAAGCCATGGTGCTGTCCAATCAAGCGACCTTCTGGTGTTTTAATATCACCTGGTTGTGAGGGTAGGTAACGCTGTAAAAATTCAGAAAATTTTCGCTCACCAATAAAACAAATGCCTGTGCTGTCTTTTTTCTGGTGATTTTGAAAGCCAGCTTGTTGAGCCAATAGGCGAATTTCAGGTTTATGTAAATGACCAATTGGAAACAATGTTTTAGATAGTGCCGTTTGCCCCAAGGTATACAAAAAATAACTTTGTTCCTTATTGGGGTCTAATCCTTTTAGCAATTGAAAGGTATCGTTGTTTTTAATGACTTGGGCATAATGACCGGTAGCAATGTAATCAGCACCTAACTCAGTGGTGGCATAGTTTAAAAAGGCTTTAAATTTTATATGCTTATTACATAAAATATCGGGGTTTGGCGTGCGCCCAGCTTTAAATTCTTCAAGAAATACGGTAAAGACTTCATCCCAATATTCAGTTGAAAAATTAATGGTGTGAAGTGGGATGCCCAGTTGGTCGCATACCTGTTGTGCATCTTCAAGATCTTGCATTGCTGTGCAATAGTCTGTGCCATCATCTTCTTCCCAGTTTTTCATGAACAAGCCCGTGACGGTATAGCCTTGTTTTAATAGCAGCAAGGCCGTGACAGAAGAATCTACACCACCTGACATACCTACGATGATGTTTTTAGTCATGCTCAGTATCAAAAAATGAAGTTAACAAGGAGAGTGGATAACGCGGGCCCGTTAAGTAGTCATCGATGGCAATCAATACTAAAGGGCTTCTTAATCGGTGTTGTTGTGAGGCAATTTCATCGCGAGTCAGCCAATGTGTTGCAATGATGCCTTGATCAAGCGGTTGCTGAGCATCAAAGCTATGACAATATCCCGTAAAGCACATTCGTAAAAAGGTCGGGGACGCAGGGGTTTTGCGCCAAAGTTGGATAGCAATAAGTGCTTGAGGTTCAAATTGCCAGGCAGTTTCTTCCTTAACTTCGCGTATAACCGCGCCAATTAAGTCTTCATTTTGTTCAAAATGTCCGGCTGGTTGGTTTAATTGAAGGCCTTGGGTGGTTTCTTCTTCAACCAATAAGAATTTGTTTTCCCGTTCAATAATAGCGGCAACGGTGACGTGTGGTTTCCAAACCATAAATTTATCTCAATTAATTAAAAATGCTGTGGTAGTTTAACTGCTGTTATCGCAGAAAAAAGACAGTAGAGGTGAAAAGGGATAGTTAAATTGTTGCTGAATAGCACTCTTTTTTAAATGTGTTGTTTAACTGCCAAGAATAACCGATAAAAAAGTTTAGATTAAGTAAAAGTGTATAATTTTTTACTGCAATTGAACTTGAAATACGCCAGAAAACCCATTATGTTTAATAAAAGAAATTAATTTATCAATGATTATGTCAAACTCTACTCCTTATGAAGATCACGATGATGATTTACTTTTGCAAAGTGAGCTGCCTCAATTACAGCCGCCGCCACTGTATAAAGTAGTTTTATTAAATGATGATTTTACGCCAATGGACTTTGTTATTGAGGTTTTAATGATATTCTTTGGAATGTCTGAAGAGTTAGCTACGCAAGTGATGTTGCAGATTCATATTCAAGGTTTAGGTGTGTGTGGAACCTATACAAAAGATGTTGCGGCCACCAAAGTTGTTATTGTTAATGAATTTTCCCGTGAGCATCAGCATCCTTTGTTGTGTTCTATGGAAGTCGTTTAAATGGAGCGTTTATGTTAAATAAAGAACTAGAAATAACCTTAAATAATGCATTTAAAAGTGCTCATGATAAGCGTCATGAATTTATTACTGTTGAGCATTTATTGCTGGCATTGCTTGATAATTCAGCATCAGCAACTGTATTGAGAGCATGTAAATGCGATATTTCGTTAATTCGTGAACAATTAACTAAATTTATTAATGAGACTATCTCGTTACTACCTCATGGTGTGCATCGAGAAACACAGCCTACCTTAGGATTTCAACGAGTGTTGCAGCGCGCAGTCTTTCATATTCAGGCAACGGATAAAAAAGAAGTGACGGGGGCAAATTTATTTGTCGCCTTATTTAGTGAGCAAGATTCCCATGCCGTTTACTTATTGAATCAACAAGAAATAACCAGATTAGATGTGGTTAATTTTATGGCGCATGGCGTTGGAAAAAATGACGACGATAAAGCACAGAGTGAAGATCAATTATCTGAACAGAGTCATGGGGAGTCGGAAAGCGGTAAGCCTTTAGATCGTTTTGCAACCAATTTAAATAACGAAGCTAAAGAAGGACGAATTGATCCTTTAATTGGTCGTGATCTTGAGGTTGAGCGAACCATCCAGACATTGTGTCGAAGACGTAAAAATAATCCTTTGTTAGTAGGCGAAGCGGGTGTTGGTAAAACAGCTATTGCAGAGGGGCTTGCTAAAAAAATTGTAGAACAACAAGTGCCTGAGGTTTTAGCGAATAGTGTTATTTATGCTTTAGATTTAGGCGCGTTGGTTGCGGGCACAAAATATCGAGGTGATTTTGAAAAACGCTTAAAAGCTGTTATCAATCAATTAAAAAAAGAACCCGATGCGATATTATTTATTGATGAAATTCATACCATAATTGGCGCAGGGTCTGCGTCTGGGGGGGTAATGGATGCGTCTAATTTACTTAAGCCCGCTTTAGCTTCAGGACGATTACGGTGTATTGGTTCAACAACGTATCAAGAATATCGCAGTATTTTTGAAAAAGATCATGCCTTAGCCCGTCGTTTCCAGAAAATTGATGTAGTCGAACCTTCTGTTGAAGATACCATTTTAATTTTAAAAGGCTTGAAATCGCGTTTTGAAGAGCATCATGGCGTTGTGTATACGCCAGAAGCATTGCAAGTTGCCGTAGAACTTTCTGATCGCTATATCAACGATCGACATTTGCCTGATAAGGCGATTGATGTAATTGATGAGGCGGGTGCAAAACAGCGCATGTTGACTGAGTCAGAGCGTAAACATTCGATTGGTACTTATGAAATCGAAGAAATTATTTCTAAAATAGCAAGAATTCCTGCTAAATCAGTGAGTTCAAATGATATTGATAAGCTGGCTAATCTTGAAAAGAACTTAAAAATGCTCGTGTTTGGTCAAGATATGGCGATTAGTGCGTTAGCGTCAGCTATCAAACTATCGCGTGCTGGTTTAAGAGATAGTCAAAAACCAATTGGTTCGTTTTTATTTGCAGGCCCTACTGGGGTGGGTAAAACGGAAGTAAGTAGACAGTTAGCTAAAGTGTTGGGTATTGAGTTAATCCGTTTTGATATGTCTGAATACATGGAAAGACATACGGTTTCAAGATTAATCGGCGCGCCTCCTGGCTATGTAGGGTTTGATCAAGGTGGTTTGCTAACAGAAAAAATTAATAAACATCCACATGCTGTACTTTTGCTTGATGAGCTGGAAAAGGCGCATCCTGATGTGTTTAATCTTTTATTACAAGTCATGGATCATGGTACTTTAACGGATAACAATGGTCGAAAAGCTGATTTTAGAAATGTCATTTTAATCATGACCACCAATGCGGGTGCAGAAGAGGGTAGTCGAGCATCGATAGGTTTTACTTTCCAAGATCATGCAACGGATAGTATGAAGGTTATTGAAAAAAGTTTTTCGCCAGAATTTAGAAATCGTTTGGATACCGTAATTCAATTTAAACCCTTAGATTTTTCAAGCATAGGGTTTGTTGTTGATAAATTTATTTTTGAATTAGAAGCAAAGCTTGCTGATAAGCAGGTTACTTTATCCTTAGATTCAGAAGCCAGAGTGTGGCTTGCTGAAAATGGCTGTGATACAAAAATGGGTGCTAGACCTATGAGTAGGCTTATTCAAGAAAAAATAAAAAAACCTTTGGCGAATGAGTTGTTATTTGGTGAATTAACAAAGGGTGGGCACGTAACTATTAAACTTGATAATAATGACTTAGTGTTTGAAATAGTTAGCAAAGAACACGTGGTATCTGAAATGTAAATAAAGACGCGTTAATAGTATGTTCAAAAAATATTATTAACGCATGCGGAAGGAAATGCGTCCTTTTGTTAAGTCATACGGTGTCATTTCTACTTTTACACTATCTCCAGTAAGAATACGGATATAATGTTTGCGCATTTTTCCTGATATATGTGCCGTTACAATATGTCCATTTTCTAGTTGAACCCGAAACATAGTATTAGGAAGCGTATCAATTACTTTTCCTTCCATTTCAATTTGATCTTCTTTTGCCATCTTTAAAGTGCCTTATTTTAAAAAAAGAGCATCATATCATAAGCATCTATTTTAAGAATAGGGCTCGTGTGGATAAAAATCAAAAACCGTTATAGCATTGAACATTCACTCCAATTTTCGTTAATTAACAGTTCAATGGGCTTAAAGTTTGATTTGTAATTCATTTTTTTGCACTCTTTTATCCAAAAGCCTAAATATAAAAAAGTTAATTGCCGGTGTTGAAGTTGTTCAATTTGCCATAACACGATGTATACACCCAGACTACGTTCTGAAAATTTAGGGTCAAAAAAGCTGTAAACTGCCGACCATGCGTTGTCTAATTGATCAATAATAGCGACTGCAGCAAGTTGCGTGTCAATAAAAAATTCTACAAAAATCGTGTTACACCACTCACTGTTAAAAAAATCAAGGTAATGCGCGGGACTGGCGTGTGCCATGTCTCCCTCGCTATGTCGATGTAGTTGGTAATTTAAAAAAAGCTCATAATGTGACGTATTAAAAATAGGCGGTTTAATGATGGCTTTAATATCTATATTTTTTTTTAAGCAGCGTTTTTGAGTTCTATTTGCTTTGAAATTACTGATATTAATTCTTGAGGGCACGCAGGCTATACACGCTTGGCAGTAGGGTTTATAAATGTCATGACCACTTCTTCTAAACCCTTGGGTGATTAATTGAGAGTATATTTTATTATTTAGTTGCTTTGACGGATACGCATATAAAAATTGTGCATCACGATGATCTAAATAACTACAGGGTTGTTTAGATGTTAAAAAAAAATTATTTATTATTTCCATGCGGGTGAAAAAGCTGGGATTTCACAAAAAAAATTTAGTAAATCAATGAATTTAGTTCGGCTAATGTTTTCTGCGCCAAGACTGACTAAGTGTTCAGAATGCACTTGGCAGTCAATGAGTTTATATCCCCACGTATAAAGCCAATTAACTAAGCTAATAAATGCTATTTTTGAGCTATCTGTTTGAGTATGAAACATTGATTCGCCAAAAAAAACTTGGCCAATGCTAATGCCATATAAACCACCCACTAATGTTGAATCCTGCCATGCCTCAATTGAATGAGCATGCCCCTGGCGATGCAGTTGTGTATAAGCCGTTATGATTTCAGGGGAAATCCACGTTTCATTGCACACTTTTCTTTTTTTAGCACACTCGGTAATGACATGAGTGAATGCTTGGTCATAAGTAATCTTAAATATATGTTTTCTAAATGTTTTATTTAGGCTTTTGGAGATAATTATTGATTTTGGATATAACACTAATCTTGGGTTTGGAGACCACCACAAAATGGGTTCTCCTTGATTGTACCAAGGAAAAACGCCGTGTCGATAAGCAGTTAATAAGCGTTGTTCAGATAAGCAACCGCCCACTGCCAATAAGCCTTCGGGCTCTAAAAGTGCTGAATTGACAGACGGGAAGTCTTGATGAGGATTTTTTTTATCAAGCAGCATCAAGCTCATTATCAAAAATACTATTATTTAATTAAGCTCAATAAGACCCCGGCAGCAACTGCGGAGCCGATGACACCTGCTACATTAGGCCCCATTGCGTGCATCAGTAAAAAATTATGTGGATTGCTTTCTAAGCCTAATTTATTAGCGACTCTGGCCGCCATTGGAACCGCTGAAACACCTGCTGCGCCAATAAGTGGGTTGATTGGTGTGCTGCTAAATTTATTCATGATTTTTGCCATGATAACCCCTGCAGCTGTGCCAATAGCAAAAGCACATGCGCCCAAGGCCAATATGCCTAAAGTTTCAGCTTGTAAAAAAGCATGGGCACTGAGTTTTGAGCCTACGGCTAAGCCTAGAAAAATAGTGACAATATTAATTAATTCATTTTGTGCGGTTTGGCTTAAACGATCAACAACGCCGCAGGCATTCATTAAGTTGCCCAGTGCAAACATGCCAATAAGTGGTGTTGCTGAAGGCAATAATAAAATAGACAGTAGGAGTAACATTAAAGGAAAGACAATTTTTTCAGTTTTACTGACGGTGCGCATTTGCTTCATTTCAATTCTGCGTTCAGCCTCTGTGGTCAAGGCACGCATAATTGGTGGTTGAATTAAGGGCACTAATGCCATGTAAGAATATGCGGCAACGGCAATTGCACCAAGTAAATCAGGCGATAATTTAGACGCTACATAAATAGCAGTAGGGCCATCAGCACCGCCAATAATGCCAATCGCCGCAGCATCTTTTATTGAAAATTCAATTCCTGGAATAATATTAAGAGCTAATGCACCTAAAAGCGATGCAAAAATGCCAAATTGTGCAGCCGCACCAAGTAATAAGGTTTTAGGATTGGCTATCATTGGGCCAAAATCTGTCATAGCTCCAACTCCCATAAAAATGAGCAAGGGAAATACGCCTGTTTTAATGCCGTAGTAAAGATAATATAACAGCCCGCCTTCTTCAGAAATACCCGCAACAGGGATATTGCTAAGAATAGCACCAAAGCCAATAGGTAAAAGTAAGAGGGGTTCAAAGCCTTTTTTGATCGCCAAAAAAAGCAACAAGAAACCAACTAGCATCATAAAAGCTTGTCCGCTAGTAAAGTTATAAAGTCCAGTGCTTTGCCAAAGAGAATTAAGATTTTCCATGATTAAATTTTTATAAAATGCTTTTATAAAGAAATTAACGCGTTACCACCAGCGACTGCGCCGCCTTCTTTAACGTGAACAGCACTTACAATGCCAGTAAATTTAGAGCGTATTTCTGTTTCCATTTTCATGGCTTCCATAACGACCACGACATCACCTTCGGAAACGTGAGAGCCTTCATTAACAAGAATTTTTAAAATATTACCTGCCATAGGCGCATAAATTTCAGCCCCTGCTTTTGCCGTCGGATCGCTTGGTTTATTGTCGACGCTAGTGGCGTGAATATTTAAAGGCGTGCCAACTGGACCGACAGAAACGGTAAAGTTTCTGCCATCGACATTGACAGTGTAAGTTTCAATTGACGGTGTCGTTGTTGGTAATGTTGGCGTAGCGGGTGTTAAGGTACTTGGGTGCGCTTCAAATGCGTCTGGATTTGTGCGGTTAGCAATAAATTTCCAGCCAATTTGTGCAAACATGCCATGAATTAAAGCGTCTTCGTCTATATTTTTTGCTAGGGTTACCTGTTCAGCCTTGGCTTTTTCTTGAACTTCTAAAATTAATTTAGCCATTTCAGGTTCAAGTAAATCGGCAGGACGACAGGTGATGGGCGCGTTTCCCTCTAATACTTTATCTTGTAATGCTTTGTTAACAGGGGCGGGTGTAAGTCCATATTCACCTTTTAAAACGCCGGCGGTTTCTTTGGTAATTGTTTTGTATCGCTCGCCATCTAATACGTTAATGACCGCTTGAGTGCCAACAATTTGGGAAGTGGGCGTAACTAGAGGAATAAAGCCTAGGTCTTCACGAACGCGCGGGATTTCGCGCATGACTTCAGCAAATTTATCGGATGCACCTTGCTCTTTTAGTTGATTTTCCATATTGGTTAACATGCCGCCAGGAACTTGAGCTATTAAAATGCGACCATCAACGCCTTTTAAGCTGCCTTCAAATTGTGCATATTTTTTTCTGATCTCTCGAAAGTAATCAGCAATAACTTCTAGTTTAGTTAAGTTTAAATTAGTTGCGCGTGGTAAGTCCTGAAGACTGGCGACAATCGTTTCTGTGGCGCTGTGTCCATAGGTCATGCTAAGTGATGAAATTGCTGTATCAACATTATCAATACCCGCCTCAACAGCTTTGATAATGCTTGCAACGCTTAAGCCTGTTGTTGCGTGGCAATGAAGATGAACAGGGATGCTTAGATCATGCTTTAAACGACTCACTAATTCAAAGGCATCATAAGGCTTTAGTAAGCCTGCCATGTCTTTGATGCAAACAGAGTGCGCACCCATATCTTCAATTTGTTTGCCTAGATCAACCCACATATCAATAGTATGGATTGGACTGGTAGTGTAGGAGATTGTGCCTTGCGCATGACAATCGGTAGCTAACACTGCTTTAATTGTACGATTAATATTACGCATGTCGTTCATGGCGTCAAAAATTCTAAATACATCGATACCATTAATGGCGCAACGCTCTACAAATTTATCAACAACATCGTCAGCATAATGTCGGTAACCTAAAATATTTTGACCACGAAGCAGCATTTGTTGTGGTGTTTTGGGCATAGCGGCTTTAAGCGCGCGTAATCTTTCCCAAGGGTCTTCGCCAAGAAATCGTATGCAGGCATCAAAGGTTGCTCCGCCCCAAGATTCAATAGACCAATAACCAATATCATCAAGATTTTTACAAATCGGTAGCATGTCTTCGGTTCGTAATCGCGTAGCTAAAATAGACTGATGCGCATCCCTTAAGACAACTTCTGTAATCGTAAGAGGTTTTGAATTGATAGTGACCATGCCTAAGTTCTCCTGAAATTTTGATGAATCTTACATTGAAAAACATCGTAACTTAATTGCTTATTATGGGTGATGCTTTATTAAGTTATTAAGTTTTAGATTTAATTAGAATAAGTTAAATTTACTGTTTGAAATTTGTATGGGTAATTCACAGCATTAATACAGTAACAAGCATTAAAAATTATTTTTTATTTCTATGCATTATCAGTGCCGCAGTAATTGCAGCAATGATTGCTTTGTCTTCTGGTGTGTTAATTTTAGCCGATGTTGATTTTATATTAACTGGCTGGTCAGGGAAAAAACGTTGTATAAATAATGACATGCCATTGATAGCAATGACCAGCATAGTAAGAAATAAAAAAACAACGGACATTCCAACAAACATTAACTCTATGCCGCGACCCATTAACTCCGTCATGATTACACTCCTTATTTTTAAAGTATAAATACTCTTGTCATTTAAATTATTGTTTAAATACATTATGCAGAAAATTAAGCGGCTAAACAAACTAAAGTCGCTAAAATCAGCAGTTTTATTCTCTTAAAATCACAAATTAGTGGAATAATTTGATAAATATATCATTTTAATTTCTAGCTAAGCAGGCATAATGATTACAGGCCTGGTTAGGAAAACAGTGACATAATTATGCCTGTGTTGACGACCTCATGGCGTTTAAATTATTTTCATTTACTCTTTAATTAACGTATGGATAGAACTTTATTTTTAGTGCAAGAGCTTGTTAAGCTTGAATCAATTACCCCCAATGATGCAGGCTGCCAAGACTTTATTTCGGCTTGTTTAACATCATGTGGCTTTACTCATGAACAAATGGATTATGTAGATACTAAAAATAGTTGGTACAGGCGAGGCACTGCTAAGCCATTGTTTGTTTTTCTTGGTCATACCGATGTTGTGCCTGTTGGTGACCCTAGTTGTTGGTTATCGCCGCCTTTTATGCCAACGATTACTAACGATAGATTATTTGGGCGTGGCGTAGCAGATATGAAAGGCGCCATTGCAGCATTTATTGTGGCAGTGGAACGATTTGTAAAGGCATTTCCAGATCATCAAGGGTCTATTGCGATGTTATTAACCAGTGATGAAGAGGGTATAGCGACCAATGGTGTCGTAAAAGTGGTTGAGCAACTTGAGCAGCGCCATGAAAAAATAGACTGGTGCTTAGTTGGCGAACCTTCATGTAAAAATAATTTAGGTGATGTACTGCGGGTGGGTCGACGCGGCTCTTTATGTGCAAAGCTCACTATTTATGGCGTGCAAGGCCATGTTGCGTATCCTGATCTTGCAGAAAACCCTATTCATACATGCGCTCCATTTTTACAGGCTTTGGCTAATGAATCATGGGATCAAGGCAATACATTTTTTCCGCCCAGTCGATTGCAAATATCAAACATTCATTCCGGCACAGGTGCTGAAAATGTAATTCCTGGAGAGCTTCAGATTCAATTTAATATTCGCTTTTCAACTGAATTAAACGAGCACATTATTAAACAACGTGTTGATGAATTATTAACTAAATTTGCTTTGAAGCATGATATTGAATGGCGCTTGTCAGGACAGCCGTTTCTTACGGAGGCAGGTGAGTTAGTTGCTGCAACTGAACTTGCCATTAAAAAAATTACGGGCATAAAGGTTTTAAAAGATACGGGTGGTGGAACTTCTGATGGGCGTTTTATAGCACCAACCGGTGCGCAAGTTGTTGAGTTTGGCTTACTAAATGAAACAATTCATAAAATAAATGAAAATATTTTAGTCACTGATTTGGCTTTATTAGCTGATATTTATGAACAAATTTTAATTAATTTGTTGCTGAAGTCGACAAAATAACAAGCAGTCAAGGCTAAGGATTCTTATTGAAGGTAAGAAAACTATATTAATTAACTAGGGCAGGAAAACTAACATCATGTATTTTTTTATAGTGCTTAATATTGTTTTATGTATTTTCGAGCAACAAGCAAGACTAATCATTGCGCCTCTTGCCATTGAGGTGTGTTATTTTGTGCTGTTTTTAGCGTTGTTATGTTTGGTAATTGTGTCACTTAAAAAAGCAGAGTCTGTGCTATGGCATGATGTATTTTCAAGTTTAGTCATAGTTGTTTGGTTTATATATTGGCGCTATTTATTTAAGGATGATTCAATTATTTTTTTCTTTTTTCCGCTTTATTTCTTTAGCATGGGCGCGTTAATTGAGTTGTTTTTTTCAGCGCCAAGCAAGCATACAGATGTGGAGACACTTAAGTATATGGCATCAATAAAAGGTAATTATTTATTTAAGCCTTGGATAATAATGATGGGCGTATTAATCAGCTTAAGTCTGGAGGACAATTATTTGTTATTTCCAGTATTGATGACGTTGTTGCTAATAAGATTAAAATTTTCAATATATCTTAACAGTGTCAGTGGTTAATGATTTAGGTTTAGCTAGTCCGCATTAGGCGTGTTTATATTTATGTTTTTTAATGATTTTTTTATGTTTGATAAGATTTTTTGGGTGTTTGCGCTTAGTTAAGGTTGGTGTTGCCGTTGCCATTGCCGTTGCCGTTGCACCTTTTCCACAAGATAATTGGTAAGGCGGGGACAAGGAAGATTTGCTGGTTAAGGAGCTAATATGTTTATGGTTGTTGATTTTAAAATGGTCTGCAAAGCCATCGTTCATCATATTTGACATTAATTGATAGCGTTCAAGGCTAGTCATTCCGCCCATGACAACACCAATCAAATGTTTATTACTTTGATGTGCTGAGGAGATTAAGTTATAGCCAGAGCCACAAGTAAAGCCAGTTTTCATACCTTCAGCGCCAGGGTAATTCGCGGTAAATTTATTAATTCCACGTAATTCATGGCCTTTAAAATTAAAGCTATGCGCTGAAAAATAAGGATAAAAATTAGGGAAATCATGGCGAATTTTCCAAGCTAATAAAGCAAGGTCTCGTGGTGTAGTGGACTGCCAAGGGTGCGGTAAGCCTGTTGCATTCATGAAGTGAGAGTCATACATACCAATTGCATGCGCTTTTGCCGTCATTTTGGAAGCAAAATTTTGTTCATTCCCCCCTAAAAACTCAGCTAACACTACGGAAGCATCATTTGCGGAACGTGTTATTAATGCCAGAATTGCGTCTTGAACAGATATTCTTTCGCCGGTTCTTAAGCCTAGTTTACTGTTTGGTTGACTTGCCGCATGCTTTGAAACAGGCATGCTGTCAGCTAAGCTAATTTGTTTTTGACTTAGTGCATGAAAGGTAAGGTAAAGCGTCATGACTTTGGTAAGGGATGCCGGATACCATGGGTGATTGGCATTGTTTTCATAAATAACATTACCAGAGTTTGCATCTATTAATATCGATGCGTAACTGCTGTAGCTATTCTGCGGTGTAAAAAAACTGAGTATAAAAAAAATTACCGTTAATTTTTTAAAATGCATCGTTAATTATGTTGTAGAGAAGTAAATGGCTGCATTCTATCAAATGATAAAATATATTTCATTGTTGACTATAGGTATATGCTGTTTTTGAGGTTAAACAATAAATGTCTCCTCTTTGAAAAAGAGCACCAAAATGGCAGTAAGCACTCAATTCTTCGCACAACCCTACAGGCCAAGCATATCAACGTTACCCATCGCTAGCATTCTCTGCATACACACCAGTTAGTTATTGGAAGTGCAATAAACAATTGATTAAGGTATTACGGTGACGGTCATATTTGCCGTATTAAATAATCTGACTAGACTACGCCATGTTAAAGTGTAGTCTAGTAAGTCGTCTAACTTATTGTTTTATTTGTATATTGATGTGGGCTTCGAACCCGTGGCTGGATGATTAAAGATCAGATCGTAAGTATTTAGCTATGGTTTAGCTTGCAGCAGTTATCGCGCCTTTAGTTAAGTCAATAGTAACTTCTGCAATGTCTTTACTTTCATTCAGTCGGTTGATCTCTTCAAAGGGTATTCTTGCCTGGGTAAACTCATGAAAAATAGCTTTCCAGACTTCATCTCTAAAGACTTTATGTTTTTTGAATTCATAAATACTAAACGAAATAATATATTCAGCCATTACACCGCACTCAAGATATACATAGCCATTAAAATATTGTTCGGGTGTTTTAATATCATGAATGCCTTTGACACTTGCCAGCGCAGTTTTAAGATGACTCAAAATTAATTCTGGCTCATATTTTTGTGGCATGTTTAATTTAAGCCCTATTTTAGAATAATCTTCAATATAATTAACAATTTCAGCGGCCGCAACTAAGCTATTTGGGATGCTGATAATATTGTTGTCTAAATCTTTAACTTTCAAGCTACGCCAAGTCATGTCAATGACTTGAACACGGTCAAAGGTTTTTATTTTAATATAGTCACCAATTGAAAAGGGGCGCTCAAGGTTAACTACAATGCCTGAAAAGATGTTTGCAATATTTCCTTGCACAGCTAAACCTAAAATCATCGCGAATAAACCACTTGTTGCTAATAAGCTGGATAATGGCTTATTAAATACGAACGCCACAATACAAAAGAAAAATAAGATATAAACAAGTCCGCTAGTAAAGTTTTTAATAACGCCAGGAATTTTTCGTTGAGATTTTTTCTCCATCGGAGGCCATAAAAATAGGTTAAGTGCTAATACAATTAACGTAGCTGGCACAATCCACCAGAGTGAATCGTAAACCATAACAATTAAATCGATACTATGGTTGGATAGGTTTTCATCAATGGCAATTTCAATGGTTAAGTTGCCGATGGCTAATAACGATACGTACCAAAAAACCACCCGCATTACCCAAGAAGACGCTAGCCAGAAGAAAATAATATCTTCTTTATACGTCAAATCTTTTTCGCTGGTAGCATTAGCATGCTTTTTCCAATTGTATTTATTATCAATTAAGCGCGCTGCAATGCTGCCTAATATGCCAAAAATACCTATGTAGACAAAGTATACGGGGTTGACGTAATCATTGAGGTTAAATCGATCTTCTGCAAGTAGAACTTCATAATCAATTTTAGAGAAATCAGGGCCAATGGCACCATAACCTACATACATTGGTTCGCCAAAGGTTGGGATGATAGTAATCGATTGATAAAACTGTGCGGCAAGAATTTTCCAATCGGGAAGAGATTGTAAAATATGATCAGCACTTACTTTATCTTTTAAGCTGGTATTACTATTAAGTGCCATGCCTAAGTCGTCAATAACATAAATAACGTTATTTTTATTGAAGTTTTTATGACGGAAAGATAAGCCTACGACATGACTTCCATGACGAAATTTTTCGGTTGAAAAGTCGATATTAAATTCATGTTTTATGCGGTACCGTTTAAACATAACGCCGTCTTTTTGATAGGAAAGAACGGGTTTGTCTAGGTTTAATTCTGTGCCGGCATTTATAAACATGAGGTCGGCAGGATCAAAGTTACCGCGATACCGAAACCAAATGGAGAAGTCTAATTCAGCTGAGTTTTTAGTGAGATCTAATTTGGATACATCATGCAGTTCGATACCCGTATAAATCACATTGGTTTTGTACATAAAGCGGTCAATGACATACAGCATTTTGCCAGATTTTAATTCTTCTATGTAATTAACCGAGCTATTTGGCTTGATAGGTTGTAATTGCGTGGGCGCAGCAATAATAGTTTGACCATCGTAAACACCTATTTGTGTGGTTTTTTGTGCTTCACGATTTTTATCAAACCAGTTTTCACCTGTTGCACCATGAAGTGCTAGATCAGGTGTGTTTAAGGCGTACAGGTATTTTAAAATAATTTCTTTTTCGATGTTTCCAGCAGTTAACGATTGATTTAAGATTTCTTTTAAAATTAACTTAATTGCATCATGACCATAGGCAGAAATCCAGTCTGGATATTCGCCAAAGCGTTGTAAATAGCTGTTTTTAAACCGTTGTTCTTCCGACCCTGAGGTGTCAAATAACAGTGGCGCAGAAAAAATAATATCGTTAGTATAGCGAGCGATATCCGCTTTGTTGTTACTAATGTCGGCAATTGTGCGGTTAAAGGCATGCGTTGAAACCACATCGGTGCCAATGATTTTGTTTTTAATATTAGCATCGCGTGCTTTGACAACAAATTTTGCAGAATCAGCCGCATTACCCACAAAGAAGATAGAACCTAAGTCTTGTTTGTCCTTTATGTTGGCAATAACCTGTTCAATGGAATTTGCTTGGTCATTCGTGTCGTAAGAAAATTCGTAATGAATTTTTGTGCCAAAACGCTCATAGACATCGCTGAACTGTTTTGCCATATTAATCCCTTTTTGGGTATTATCATGAACGATGGTAATAATCATTAGGCCTAAAACATTACGAGAATAATTAGCCGTAAATTGTGCTTGTTTCGTTTCGTTAAATACCGTTGAGAAGAAATGCGGATTATCTTTAAAGGGCGCATTGTCGATTGACGCAAGATTTAAAAAAGGAATTTTTTCTTTTTTAACGCTCTCTATGACTGCTTTGGTACTATTAACATCAGTTAAGCTAATAAGGCCAATAACATCATTATTCTTAACAAAATCATCAATATTGCTAAGCAGCTGTGGATCGGCTGCAGAAAAATTTTGCACCTTGATATTTTTGGGATTGATGTATTTGGTATTGTCAATTTTTGCAATGAATGAGCTAATACCATTGTTAATAGACTCTTGGTCATGAGGGTTGGTGGTAATGATCCCTACATGAACATTATGCTTGCTTTCTTTAAACCAAATGCTATAAACAAAAAATGAAGTGATTGCACTCAGCACAATAATGCTGGCAATAATGATAAAAAGCTTTCTTCTTTCAGACATATTGGTTCTCATTTATGGCATGTTGGATGAAACACCGCAACCTAGCCACGAAAGCTAGGTCGTTTAATAAAATGTTTATTGTTTAACTAAAACAGATGATTGAATATGATTTTAGAGTTTAATTTTCAATTAACAATTACACCAGATTCTAATTTAATGATTTTATCAGCTACTGAAAAATAGCGATCATCATGACTGACGGCAATAATCGTTTTGCCTTGTTGTTTTAGGTCTTTTAACAGCACTTCATAGAAATATTTTCTGAATTCAGGGTCTTGATCAGCAGCCCATTCATCGAACACATAAATCTGTTTGTTTTCCATCATTGCTGCGATGTAGGCTAAACGCTTTCTTTGTCCTGTTGATAAATCTGTATTAGAGAAACGATTATTTTTGAAGCCTGTTTTTTTCTCTAGTTTCATCGTGCTAAGCAGTTCAGTCATGCGTTTCTGATCAATGTCATCGACACCATACAGTGATTCAAATAAATGAAAGTCTGCAAAAATACTTGAGTACATCTCACGATAATGGCAGTAATCAGCTTCTTCTAGGGGTTGATTATTAAAATAGAGAGCGCCAGAGGCAGGGAAATATAGTCCTGTAATCAATTTTACTAAGGTAGATTTGCCGCTGCCATTACCGCCCACAATAAAGACGGTTTCACCTTGATTAATTTTTAAATTAATGGGGCCAATGCCAAATGTACTGCTGTTGCTAGTGTCGTGATAACAAAAATTAACCTGTTCGAGTTCAAGCGATGTGAATTCTGGAATTTCAATAGGGGTGTTGCGTAACGGTTTGCTGGCAAGATCAATTTCTGCTTCAAGGCTATAGAGATTTTCAACCGCGACATTGGCGCGTCCAAAAATAGGTAATGCGCCTACGACAGTGCTTAATGGACCAAATAAAAACAGGACAGCAACGGTAATTCCAACAACTTCGTTAGCATTAATGAAAGTAAGAATAGGTAGGGCAAAAATAATGACGGCACAGACAATAAAGAAAGCCGTTTGCGCAAACATTAAATCAATAACAAAATTGAGGCCAGTGGCAACTTTAATATCTTTTGCTTCTTTTGAAATAATTTTTATATGATCAAACAGTGCATTATTTTTTTTATGATTAATTTTGATTTCTTTAAAGCCCATTAAAATACTATCAATGCCAGTAAAAAAATCAGCTTCTTTTGTTGAAGCTTCATGTAGTTGTTTATTGATGTATCGAGAGTTATATAAATACATAAATATTGATAAAACAATGACAATCCCGGTAACAATAAAGCCAGGAATTGATAGCCAAGCAATATAAAGTAAGCAAATAACGACAACAATCATTTGTTGGCAGGCATTGATAAGAATAATCGCAGATTCTGAAATAAGGCTGGCGTCTTGAGTAATGCGCGTAAAAATAGCTGCGTGCCCAGTTGTCTCAATGAAAGCCAATTCGGTTTGGCGTAGTTTATTGGTGATACGAATGCGGACGCGATCAATCGCATTTTCTGCAATGACAATGGCTTGTTTTAATGAGTATTGTCGAGTGTAAATGAGCAGCAGAAGATCAGCAAAGAACAGAAAAAAGTTTTGCATTTGCAAATCTTCATTTCTGCCAACAGATGCAGCAGCGTCGTTCATTATCATTAATAAATAGCCATTAGCTAATCCTGAAACTAAGGCAGTAAAAATGATTTGGGATTTTGGCGGGCGGCTTTCTTTGCTAAAAAAATCTAATAATTGCATAGTATGTCCAATTTTGGTGGATGTTAGTTATTTAGAATGAGCGTTTAAAAATTTGAGTTAACTGCGTAGAAATAGTTTAGTTAAAAAACAGTTTATAAAAAGCTTGTTACGCTTAAGCAGGGACTTGAAAAGCAGATAATCGTTAAAGGTTGTTACCGTTGTTCGCAGCGCATAACTGGCAGCTAATATTTCTTTTAGGGACAAAGAATTCACATAATTAAGCTATTTTACTTTAGGAAGGCTAAATTTAGCTGCCGTTGAATAAAAAGATAAATTGTAAGCTTAAATGTTTTTTGCCGAATAACCTAGTGTTAGGGTGATATTTAATTAATGCACTGAGCGGCTGTTAAAAAACGGTGCAGCTAACTAAGAGGCTCTGTATGGGCATATATTTTGTTTTTAGTGTAAATATCTTTATTAAATTAGGGTAATATTTTATAGCGTTTAAGTGCTAATTTTAATGCCTTGTTGTGATTATCGCAAAAACATTGAGGCAAGGATTTTAATGCACAATGATGTCAATCTGGCAGTTATAAATAATGTTCAATGTTGTAGGCAATAACGTGCTGTACATAAGCAATTTTGTATTTATTCAATCCACTTTTTCAATGGGGGAAGTGAATCGTTACACAATTTTGAAGGACGATTGTAGTGTGCTAATAGATAAATAAATTTGGGTGCTGTAGGGCAATAAAAAGAGCTAATGTGCGAAAAAAATAACCTTAACTAGGAGTAACAATGAATATTCATGAATATCAAGCGAAGCAATTATTTGCAAATTATCACATTCCTATACCAGAGGGGTTTTGTGCGAACGCTCCTGATGAAGCCGTTGCTAATGCCGAGCGTTTAGGTGGTGCGGGCTGGGTAGTCAAAGCACAGGTGCATGCCGGTGGTCGAGGTAAGGCGGGGGGCGTTAAATTAGCAACCACAACAGAACAAGTGTTCACTATTAGTAGTGAATTACTGGGTAAAAATTTAGTAACGGGGCAAACAGATAGCGCAGGATTGCCAATAAACACGGTGTTAGTTGAAAAAATCTATCCTATTAAACGTGAATTGTATTTAAGTTTAGTTGTTGATAGAGCAACTGAACGATTGATTTTTATTGCCTCAGCGATGGGTGGAATGGATATTGAAGAGGTTGCTCATCAATCACCTGATAAATTAATCTCAGTCAGTGTTCAGCCAAGTATAGGCTTACATGATTATCAATGTCGAAAAGTGGCGTATGCGTTAGCCCTTGAGCCTTCGCAGCATAAAGCTTTAGCCGCGATCATGAAAGGTATGCTGGCTTTATTTATCGCTAAAGATGCGAGTCAAATTGAAATTAATCCATTAA
This sequence comes from uncultured Methylococcaceae bacterium, assembly GCA_903944165.1. Classification (GTDB taxonomy): domain Bacteria; phylum Pseudomonadota; class Gammaproteobacteria; order Methylococcales; family Methylomonadaceae; genus Methylovulum. Next base: position 19,247 of record CAJAQT010000155.1, read on the forward strand.
TTGAAACTGATCAGGGTGAATTAATGGCGTTAGACGCTAAAATTAATATTGATGATAATGCTCTGCTGTTACATCCAGATATTTTGGCAATGCGTGATGTTTCTCAAGAAGATGCCAAAGAAAATGAAGCGCAGCAATTTGGTTTAAATTACATTACCTTGGAGGGCAATATTGGTTGTATGGTAAATGGTGCAGGACTTGCAATGGCAACCATGGATTTGGTGAAATTAAAAGGTGGGTTGCCAGCAAATTTTTTAGATGTGGGGGGTGGTACTAATGTTGAGAAAGTGTGTGAAGCGTTTAAGCTAATACTATCTGATCAAAATGTTAAAGCCGTATTGGTGAATATTTTTGGTGGCATTGTTAAGTGCGATGTCATAGCTGAAGGAATTTTAGCGGCGATAAAACAGGTTCATGTCAGTATTCCTGTTGTGGTTCGTTTGGAAGGAACAAATGTTGAAGAGGGGAGAGCGTTATTAAGTCATGCCGGACAGAATATTTTTGCAGCCGATGATTTAGCGCACGCTGCGGAACAGGTAGTTAAGCTTGCGGAGGTCGCATGAGTATTTTAATTGATCGCAATACAAAAGTAATTTGTCAGGGCTTTACGGGCAAGCAAGGCAGTTTTCATTCCGAACAAGCCATAGCCTATGGCACGCAATTAGTTGGGGGAGTGACGCCTGAGCGAGGCGGTCAGGTGCATTTGGGTTTACCTGTATTCAATACGGTTGAGGAGGCTGTTAAGCTAACGGGCGCAACAGCAAGCATGATTTATGTGCCACCTTTTTATGCGGCTGAAGCTATTTTAGAGGCTGTTGATGCGGGAATTAAATTAATCGTGTGTATTACCGAAGGTATTCCCACATTACAAATGTTGCGTGTAAAAGCGGCAATGCAAGGCATGGATACCTTGTTAGTAGGACCTAATTGTCCAGGTGTAATTACGCCAAGCGAATGTAAAATCGGCATTATGCCAGGTAAAATTCATATGCCAGGGTGTATTGGAATTGTCTCGCGCTCAGGAACGCTAACGTATGAATCGGTTCATCAAACAACACAGCAAGGCTTAGGGCAGAGTACGTGTGTAGGGATTGGTGGTGATCCAATACATGGTATGACATTTGTTGATGTGTTAGCTTATTTTCAAGCTGATGCCGCCACACGAGGTATTGTTATGGTTGGTGAGATTGGCGGGGGAGAAGAGGAAGATGCGGCTGATTTTATTAAAGCACATGTTACCAAGCCAGTCGTGGGCTACATTGCTGGACAAACCGCACCTGCTGGAAAGAGGATGGGGCATGCTGGCGCGATTATTACCGGTGGCAAAGGTACGGCGAGTGGAAAAATTGCCGCGTTAACAGCGGCAGGTGTGGAGGTTGTAAGGTCACCTACAGATATTGGTTTAGCAATGAAGCAGTGTTTAGATGTGGTTTCTTAGTAGGAGCGTAGCTAAATGCTATTAGCATGAAGATTGTCTAGTGTGAATGCTATAGTGTAGAAAAAGCAAACAAGGTACAAAGACCAGTCTTTGTACCTTGTTTGTATTCAAGAGCGATTATTTAAAATTCGGTGCTTGCCGCTGAGGCGACTTTCTTTTCGGTTTCATAAACCAAAATGGGTGCTGAGTGACCAAGAATAACATTTTCATCAATGACAACTTTGCAGATATTATCAGCAGAAGGAAGTTCGTACATTGTGTCGAGTAGCACGTTTTCAACAATTGTCCGAAGACCACGAGCCCCAGTTTTTCTTTCCATAGATTTACGCGCAATTGCACCTAAGGATTCATCTCTAAATTCTAATTCTGCCCCTTCCATTTCAAATAAATGTTTGTATTGTTTAATAAGAGCGTTTTTAGGTTCAGTTAAGATTTGAATTAACGCAGCCTCGTCTAATTCTTCTAAGGTTGCGACAATCGGCAAGCGTCCAACAAATTCAGGAATAAGGCCGTATTTAATCAAATCTTCTGCTTCAACTTCGGCAAATAATTGCCCGACATTTTTATCTTCTTCTTTGGATTTCACCTGAGCAGAGAAGCCGATGCCGCCTTTTTCAGAACGTGCTTTAATTACTTTATCTAAACCTGCAAAGGCACCGCCAACAATAAATAAGATGTTCGCTGTATTAACTTGCAAAAACTCTTGCTGTGGATGTTTACGTCCGCCTTGTGGCGGTACAGAAGCAACCGTGCCTTCAATAAGTTTTAATAACGCTTGCTGCACACCTTCGCCAGACACGTCGCGAGTGATGGAGGGGTTGTCAGATTTTCGTGAAATTTTATCGATTTCATCGATGTAAACAATACCTGTTTCTGCTTTCTCGACATCGTAATCACAATTCTGAAGAATTTTTTGGATAATATTTTCAACATCTTCACCCACATAACCTGCTTCAGTTAAGGTTGTTGCATCAGCAATAGTGAAGGGTACGTCGAGTAATCGGGCAAGCGTTTCGGCCAATAATGTTTTGCCCGAACCCGTTGGGCCGATTAATAAAATATTACTTTTAGCAATTTCTATAGAATTTTTCTTAAATTTACTACGTAAGCGTTTGTAGTGGTTATATACCGCTACGGCTAAGATCTTTTTAGCTCGCTCCTGACCTATAACGTAACTATCTAATTCACTTTTAATTTCTTTAGGTTTAGGTAAGTTATTAGTAGGGAGTGCGTTGTCGCTGCTGTCAATTTCTTCGCGCATGATATCGTTGCATAATTCAACGCATTCATCGCAGACGTACACCGAAGGACCAGCGATTAATTTTCTAACTTCATTTTGACTTTTACCGCAAAAAGAACAATAAAGTAATTTTTCATCGTCTTTTTTAAATTTATCATTACTCATACCAGACTCCAATAGGCAACCATGCGATGGTGTTTAAGCAGTTCAATTAATTATTGTCATCAGCAATGCGGTTGGTTAAAACTTTGTCGATTAAGCCATAACTAACTGCATCGTCAGCACTTAAAAAATTATCTCTGTCCGTATCTTGCTGAACTTTTTCTATGGCCTGACCCGTATGATGAGCCAAAATTTTATTTAGTTTATCGCGTACTAATAAAATTTCACGGGCATGAATATCAAAATCAGAGGCTTGACCTTGGAAGCCACCCAGTGGTTGATGAATCATGACGCGAGAATGTGGTAAGCAATAACGTTTGCCATGGGCGCCACCTGCCAAAAGTAAAGCCCCCATACTTGCAGCCTGTCCAATACACATGGTGCTGACATCAGATTTAATGAATTGCATGGTGTCATAAATTGACATGCCAGCCGTCACCGAACCACCTGGTGAATTAATGTATAAGTGAATATCTTTATCGGGGTTTTCAGATTCTAAAAATAATAACTGAGCAACCACCAGATTAGCCATGTAGTCTTCAACTTGACCCACTAAGAAAATAACGCGTTCTTTAAGAAGGCGTGAATAAATATCAAACGAACGTTCGCCGCGTGCGGTTTGTTCAATAACCATAGGAACAAGACCACCTGCGGCGTGAAGGTCATTATTTTTATAGCCTGATGTAATGTTATGCATGGTAAACCCCTTAATGACGCTGTTTGTTCATGACGTCTTTAAACTCAACGTGTTGTTCAGTGATAATCGATTGTGCAAGTAAAAAGTCAACGGTTTGCTCTTCTAATACCACCTGATGAATATCATTAAGACGTTTTTTATCAGCGTAATACCAGTCAATCACTTGCTGGGGATCTTCGTAACTTTTAGCTAAGTCTTCAACCTTTTCTTTAACTTTGTCTTCGTTTAAAACAATTTCGTTTTTGTGAATGATTTCACTTAAAATTAAACCTAAAGAGATACGTTCTTTGGCTTTTTCAATGAAAAGATGGCGAGTAATATCTAAATCGTCTAAGTTACTTTTTTGTTTTTTTGCCATATCAATGTAAGGCTTCATTAAGTTTTCAACTTCTTCATCCACCAAAGCATTAGGCAAGGTCAGTTGAATTCTTTGGTTAATAGCGGCCATGACTGCATCTTTCAGTTTGTTACGTAAGGCACTGGTAAGTTCGCGTTCCATATTGGCTTTAACGTCTTCACGGAAAGCAGCGATAGAGCCTTCTTCAAGACCGTAACTTTTTATAAAATCTTCATCAATTTCAGGAGCAATAGAGGCTTCAATTTTTGTTACGGTAACTTCAAACTGTGCTGTTTGCCCAGCAAGTTTTTCATTGCCATAATCTTCTGGAAAAGATAAGTCGAAGGTTTTAGTTGCGTTAAGGTCAAGACCGATTAGATTATCTTCAAATCCAGGAATCATCTGATTATTACCAATAACCACAGCATAGTTTTCTACTAAGTCGTCAGTAAGCTTTTCTTCATTAAGTGTGCCAGTAAAATTAATCGTTAATTGATCTTTTTCTTGACTAGGACGGTCATTAATTTCAATCCACTGAGCTTTTTGGTGTCTTAGTTTTTCAATCATTTCGTCAATGTCTGTTTCTTCAATATGAGAAATAGGTTTTATGACATCTAATTGAGCTAATTGAGCTAAAGGAATTTCAGGGTAGACTTCAAAAACTGCAGTGTATTCAAAACCTTCAGAAGGCGCATCGTCAGGGGTGTTGATAAAGGGCTGGCTGACAGGGTTTAAATTTTGTTCTTGAATGGCTTTAAAGTAAGTGGATTCAATTAAGTCACCTGCAACCTCTTGTCTTACTTGAGCGCTATACATTTTTTTGATGACGTTGTGGGGAACTTTTCCTGGACGAAAACCATCGACTTTAACTTTTTGAGCTAAAGACTTGAAGCGTTCAGCCATTTTTTCTTGCACAACAGCTTCAGGCAGACTAACAGTCATTTTTCGGCTCAATTCAGATGTCTTTTCGACAGAAATTTGCATGGGTAATTACCTCACAGAATTTAATAAGAGTTTTTAATGGTGCCAGTGATAGGCGTATAGAGTTGATAAAGACAAAAGGGTGTTCTGTCTTGTTGAGATAAGTTGGTACGAATGGGGAGACTCGAACTCCCACAGGGTTACCTACTGGAACCTAAATCCAGCGCGTCTACCAATTTCGCCACATTCGCACTTTAATTTGACTTGTAATTGTAGCCGTTTTTTTCTGTTTTCAGCAAACTATAAATAAGGATTTTTTGGCGTTAATGAAGATTAGTGGCTTTTTTTATGAATAAATTTTGCTTAATTGCTTGATTAAAAAATCTATTTTTAATCTAAAAATGGTGATTTATTTATTTCTAATCAAGCGTTTATTTTTAATGGCTAGGTAATCAACGTGGTTGATAACGGTGTTGCTTTTAGATGGTACTGACACGCTAAAAAGAAGCTGATTTTTAATTAAAAGAGTAACATTTATTTCAGTATTTGCTGTAAAAACTAAATAATTTGTTTGGATTGGGAGCTTAAAAACAGCGAGAAGATTAGGATAATTTAAGTTGTGCGTACGTGAAGCGTAGTGCAGCAGGTGCGAAAATTACGCTTACGTATATCGGCAGAATGTTTAGGGTGATGTTAATTGATGTTATGTGTGCGTTAGTTAAGCTGATTTTCGTACCATAAACGTTTTGCCTTTAATTTTGCTTTTTTTCAACCAAGCCAATGCGGCATTGATTTGGTTCTGCCTAATGGCAACGAATGCTTGCTCGTCAAAAATATCAATTTTGCCGATGTCGCTGCCAGCAATGCCGCCTGCGCAGGTTAAGGCGCCTAGAATATCTCCAGGGCGCAGCTTATTTTTTCGTCCTCCGTCTATCCATAAGGTTGCCATTGGAGGTTGAAAACGCTCGTGATAATTGGTAGAGAAGGAGCCGATTTTGTCCCATTTTGCAGTGATGTGTAGATAGTCTTCAAGGGCAATGACGCGGTTCATCTCCTCGATTAAGCACAAGGTTAAGGCTAGTCCTTGTTTGCCAGCACGACCTGTGCGGCCGATGCGATGGACATAAATTTCAGGATCCCAGGGCAATTCGTAATTAATGACGGCCTGTAGGTCTTTGATGTCTAAGCCGCGTGCAGCCACATCCGTGGCAACTAACACCGAGCAGCTTTTATTAGCGAAACGCACCAACACTTGGTCGCGTTGTTTTTGCTCTAAGTCACCGTGCAGCGCGTGTACTGAAAAACCACTGTTAGCGAGTGCGGCCGCAAGGTCTTGGCATTCACGTTTGGTATTGCAAAAAACAACGGTCGATTCTGGATGATAGTGGGTGAGTAAATAGCCCAGTGCATTAAGGCGATTAGCCTGTTCAGTTTGGAAAAAAATTTGTGCAATCACGCTATCGTGGTGGCTATTGTCAAGACTGATGGTGATAGGCTGATGTTGAAAACGTTTACTGATTTCTCGTATTTGCTCAGCATAGGTGGCTGAGAATAAAAGTGTTTGTCGTTGTTTTGGCGCAGAGGACATGATGGCAGAAATGATGTCAGCAAAGCCCATATCCAGCATACGGTCCGCCTCGTCCAGTACCACTACGCGCAGCTCATCTAAAAGTAATCTACCTTTATCTAAGTGCTCTTGCAATCGACCTGGCGTACCTACGACGATGTGGATGCCATGTTCCAGTGACTCTGTTTGTGGTCTGCTGGGTACGCCACCACATAAAGACAGAATTTTTACATTTTGAGTAAAGCGTGCCAGCAAGCGTAATTCTTTGCAGACTTGGTCAGCCAGTTCGCGTGTTGGGCAAATAACTAAGGCTTGGACGCTAAAGCGACTGAAGTCGAGGGCAGAAAGTAGGCCGATGCCAAACGCAGCAGTTTTGCCGCTGCCTGTTTTGGCTTGAGCAATAATATCCTTGCCAGCAAGAATAGGTGGTAAGGCTTCAGCCTGAATGGGGGTGAGTTGGGTGTAGCCAAGCGAGGCAATGTTTTCAAGCAACGCAGGTGCTAACGGTAAAGAAGAGAAGGGAATGGTATTCACGTAGGGCTCTTTTATTAGGGCGAAGGATAGCGAAGTGCGGTTCTTCAATAGCTTATGATAACAATACCGCACGGGATTCTATAGAATTAAACGATGAGTTTTATCCTAAGGAGGTGGTCTTTGAAATGTACGCTATCACACGATCATTTAGCGTCGCTCTGTTGCGCAATATCAACGCTTACTTTAAGGATGTGTCATCAGTAATAGGGGGGCGCATAACGACCTCCTCTATTTTTTTGGCTAAAGTAAAGTCCTTATCGCTAATGCCAGAGACTGAATGTGTCATTAATTTAACAATCACACTGGCGTAGGAAACGATAAGTTCTGGGTGATGATTTGCTGCTTCGGCAAGTTGACCAATAGTAGCTACCAGCATTAAGGTTTGCGCCCAGTCGAGCGTAGGATATTGACGCCATAAGCAGCCATGGCGTAACGACCATGAAGGTAGTTCTGTTGCTAAGGTGAGCGTGGTTTCTGCTTCGGAATAAATGCGTGTTGTCATTTCTTGTTGCATAATCATTAGTTATCTCGATATGAATTAGTTATAAAATCTACCCTTATTTTAGAGTAAGACAATAGGTAGCATTAACAAATACTGCTAAAATTATGGGCAAGTAAGTCACTTTATTACACATCTTTTGGTACGCGTATGACTCAAAAAACACCTCACTTAGAAAAACACAAACAACAGCAACTGGTCACTGAAGCGCGTCGCAATCAGGAACTTAGGGAGCAATCATATCGAGGGCAAGCCCTTAAATTGTACCCATGGCTGTGCGGTCGGTGTGCACGGGAGTTTACGCATAAAAATCTTGCCGAGCTCACGGTGCATCATAAAAATCATAATCATGATGATAATCCTAGTGATGGCAGTAACTGGGAATTACTGTGCTTGTATTGTCATGACAATGAACATGCGCGCTATGAAGAAACGCGTCACACCAGCAAACAAACGCTTGGAAAAGCATCGGCGAGCGCAGCAACACATAATCCATTTGCGAGTTTAAAAAACTTAATGAATCCTAATGCTGATTAAGGTGTCGTTATGTACACGTCTATTGCTTAGCGGGCTTACCGTAAACTGTGCTTCATAATTAATTAACGTTAATGACCGCCACTAACGCTTTAATCGCGTGTCCTGAATGCGATACGCTACTTGCTCTTAAAGACGTTGAGATACGTCATCAAGCCTTATGTCCATGCTGTGGTGTAGTGCTTTATCAGCCAAGAAACAAAAGTATTATGCATACTTTAAGTTTGTCCATGACAGGGTTGATTTTAATTTTGCCCGCTAATTTTTTGCCTTTATTAAGCATTAAATTACTGGGCAATAGTCAGGAAGGAACGCTTTGGAGTGGAGTGACGGGCTTATTTCAAGAAGGGCTTTGGTCGGTGGCTGTGCTCGTGCTGCTGTCAAGTATCGTGTTTCCTACAATCATTATTGTGCTCTCCTTTTTACTCAGTGTACACCTGTATCGGCACCGAGCACATCGGCATTTAGCCTTATGGATGCGCTGCTTACAGCACTTAGAGGAGTGGGCGATGTTAGAAGTTTATATGTTGGGAATTATTGTTGCCTGCGTAAAGTTGGCGGATACGACCGAGTTAAAATTTGGCTTAGGGCTTTATGCTTTTGTGTCTTTGCTAGTGATTAACGTGCTACTTACTCAAAATGTAGATAATCATTTATTTTGGCAACATATTACCAAGTTACAGGCTAATGACCTCAAATCCTAGTGCGTTAAGTCAAGGTTTAGTACGTTGCCATGAGTGTGGGCAGGTAGTGCAAATTAGCTTAGTAAATAAACCTTGTCCAGTTTGTCAAAGTCAATTGCACGCCCGCACGCCACATAGTTTGCAGCGCACAACCGCGTATTTATTAAGTAGCTATATTTTGTATATTCCCGCCAATGTCTTTCCCATTATGAATGTTACGCAAATGGGCGTGACCGAAGAGCATACTATTTTGGGCGGTATTCTTTCCTTAATCGAAAGTGATATGTTGCCCATTGCTTTATTGGTGATGATTGCTAGTATTTTAGTACCGCTCTTGAAACTAATAGGCATTACCTTATTGTTGCTTAATGTTCAGTTGCGCTGGCAACGCAATGCACGCTTATGGACTATGCTCTATCGTGCTATTTGTTTTGTAGGGCGCTGGTCAATGCTAGATATTTTTATGATTTCAATTTTAGTCGCGTTGGTAGACTTAGGCAGTGTCTCCAAAGTGATTGCAGGCCCTGCCGCCACTGCTTTTGCTGCGGTGGTTGTGTTAACTATGTTTGCTGCTAAAAGTTTTGATCCACGTTTAATTTGGGACAACCAATCAACGAGAAAATCGCGTCCATGAATCCAGATATCGAGCCTTATTTAACTGAAGACATTACCTTAAATAAAAAATCAAGACTGCCCTTGGTGTGGTTCTTACCCGTTATTGCGCTGATTGTCAGCAGTTGGTTAATTTATAAAGCGATTTCTGAACAAGGCCCAGTGATTACCATTACTTTTCCTGATGCAGAAGGCTTAGAGGTTGACAAAACACGATTGAAATATCTGGACGTAGAAGTAGGGAAGGTAACCGCAATCACTATTAGCAAAGATTTAAAAAGCATTAATGTCACCGCACAAATGAATGACGGAGCAGAAGCGTATCTTAAAGAACAAACACAATTTTGGGTGGTGCGTCCGCGCGTAGGTTTGGGGGGGGTATCTGGTTTAAATACTTTGTTGTCAGGCCCTTATATTGGCATTAAACCTGGCGAAGGACATGATCGAAAGCATTTTATGGGACTTATCTCCCCACCCACTTTAAAAAATAATGATGAAGGCAAGCAATTTGTTTTGGAGACCACTAACTTAGGCTCAATGACCCCTGGCACGCCCATTAATTATCATGGCGTGATTGTTGGGGAAGTGTTAGATCATCAAGTATCAGCTCAGGTTGATGCCATTAAATTAACTATTTTTATCAAAAAACCTTACGATCAGTTGGTAAAAAAACAAACCCGTTTTTGGATTGATAGTGGTGTAGATTTATCCGCAAGTGCGGATGGTTTTAAAGTAAGAACAGGGCCATTAATTTCGTTATTAAGTGGTGGAATTGCTTTTAGAACCAGTAGTGACGCGCTACTCACGCCTACAGCAGACGAATATACTCACTTTATTTTATATGACACTTACGATCAATCGACACAAGTTTTTTATAGCAAAACATTAACCTACGTGATGTATTTTAACAGCTCAGTGCGTGGCTTAACTGAAGGCGCACCCGTGCAACTGCGCGGTATTCCCGTCGGCAAAGTCACTGGAATCACGCTGGAGTTAGATAAAAAAACCGCTGAAATTCGCATTCCAGTCACTGTTGAAATAGAGCCACAGCGCATCAGCATTATTAATAATCTTCCTGGTGTAAGCGATAAAGAGATGGTCGATGCGCTGATTAAAAAAGGCTTACGTGCACAATTGCAAACGGGCAGTCTGCTTACAGGGCAATTACTGGTTGATTTGGACTTTCACCCCACGAGTAAACTTACTTTGCACACTAATAACAGTGCTTTTCTTGAGTTTCCTACCACGGCAAGCTCAATGGATCAATTTACCCATTCTGCTCAAACGATTATGGACAAAATTGCTAAATTACCCCTAGAAGACATGAGTTTAGAAATTAATAGCACACTAAAAGCCTTGCAAAGCACTTCAAAAGCCACCGACCGTATGCTGAATAGTGCCAAAACTACGTTAGATACCACGGATAAAACCATGACTTCGGCTAATCAAGTATTAAATTCAATTGAACCAGGTTCAACAACTCGTTATGAATTAGATAAACTGTTGCAAGAATTGGGACAGACCGCAAGCTCTGTGAAACAATTAACTGATTATTTGCAACAACATCCAGACACGTTATTGCATGGTAAAAGTAAGGAATAACAATGGCCAAACATCGCGCAACATTTTTCGTAAGCCTACTCGCAGTGCTAATGCTTACTGCGTGCAGCACAACCCCACCTACGCATTTTTATGTGTTAGAAGCGTTGCCACACACCGCGCGCGCCAACAGTCAGGCCTTAGCGATTGGCATTGGCCCCATCACGTTACCCGCCTTGCTTGACAGAAAACAAATGGTCACGCGTCTGCACGATAACCGCGTGCAGCTGGCAGAATTTCACCAATGGGCTGAGCCACTAAAAGACACCCTGCCGCGTGTCATAGTAAAAAATTTAGCAGAACTACAGCCCAGTTATGTTTTTAGAGCATATCCCTGGAGTGCTTATGGCAACGTAGATTATCGTATTATTATTGACATCGATAGTTTTGCAGCAGAGACCAAAAAAACCGTAAAATTATCGGCAAGCTGGGCCATTATGGATGAACGTCAGCATACGATTATCAAAAATGGCAAAATCAAGTTTGAGCACGTTTTAGCTAATCCTGCACCCGCAGCAATTGCCGAAGCCATGAGCCAATTACTTAGCCAATTTAGCCAACGGTTAATACAAGATATTGAACTACACTAGCTAACGAGACAGTTAGGGGGAGAAACTGCGCCCACATAACTGTTTTTATAGTTTTTAACGTGTTCCAAGCTGCCCCTAAAACACTTACTTTCACTTTATACTTATGCGCTTATTACTTTTCTTGCTGTTGATCTTGCAGCCTTTACTTGCGGCAAGTGAACAGCTCATGGTGACACCTTATCGCCCGACCATTTCCAATCCAGCAGAGTTATCTGCCTTGCGGCATGTTGAGCTTGAATTTGGTGCTCAATCCACTCAGCCCGGACAAACGGTGGAGCGAGATAGCTTGCCTTTTTTACTAAAATACCCCTTTGCCGAGCAATGGGGATTAATGGTAGGTGGCGAGGCTTGGATTAATTCGCGTGATCAGGATGGTACGGTGTCTGGCTTTGGTAATACTGCAGTGATGCTTAAGCATTATCACCCCTTAAGTCAAACCTTAGCGGTGGGTATTGAAGCCGGAGCAATTCTACCCTCAGCGCGTTCGTCACTTGGGCAAGGCCGTACCGATTATTTAACCAATTTAATTGTTAGTCAGGATATAGCGGATCTTCGTATTGACATCAATGCGGGGGTCACCCGTCGAGGCTTTAAACAAGCAGGGGGCGAACGTTTCATGTACAACTGGGCGATAGCCGCCTCGCAAATGTTTACCCAACGCTGGGGTATCGCAGGTGAATTCTCAGGTTTATTAGCGGAACAACAGGCGGCAAGCAGTCAATTTTTAACGTCGTTTAATTATCAACTAACACCCGCCGTGGTAGTGGATTTTGGCGGCAGTATCGGCATGACTGAAGCCACAGACGATTATGTTATATTTACGGGCGTTTCTTGGTTACTTGCCCCTTAAAAAGGCGAATTATGGTAAGCGCTTAATAAAGCACTTACCAATAGGCTGGGGTGGGATTGTCCTGATTATAAGCAATCTTTCTTGGCATAGTCGACCATCACATACTATTTCGGTTTAACCTTGCAGTGTATTTTGCCCCGTAATGCTTATTCGATGTTTTGAATTTGCTCGCGCATTTGTTCAATGAGAACTTTTAATTCAATCGCGATTTGGGTCATTTCTTTATCTGCTGATTTTGCACCTAAGGTGTTGGCTTCGCGGTTAAGCTCTTGCATTAAAAAATCTAAGCGTCTACCCACGGGTTCGTGTTGAGTGAGCGTTCGCTGTACTTCGTTGATGTGCGTATGCAGACGATCGAGCTCTTCTGTTACATCCAGTCTTTGTGCAAGGATAACCAATTCTTGTTCTAAGCGATCAAAATCAGGTTGGCTGATAAGCTCTAGTATGCGATTTTTATATTTCTTGTGAAGTGCGCTTAATACGCTAGGCATGCGTTGGCTGGCTTGCTCGATATAGCTCTGGCTTTTTTGACAACGCTCTAAAAGGAGTTGTTGTAATTGTTTTCCCTCACGTTCGCGAACTATTAAAAAATCAGCTACCGTTTTTTTTACTAAGTCCTGTAAGCATGCAAGAGTATCTGTTGCATTAAGCTCTTGCTCTTGCTGAACGCCTGGGTACGCAAGTACATCTAGTGCGGAAAACGCACTGCATGAGGGAATGAGGTCGGTGATGAGTTGAGTGGCTTCTTGAAGCGCTTTAACAGAAGCTTTATTCACATGAATCGTGTTTGAACTCGCACCGTTTTTTTTGTGTGAAATAATACATTCTATTTTACCGCGACTCACGGCATCACTAATCAGTGTGCGTAACGTGGTTTCTGCAAAACGTAAGTGATCTGGAATTTTTATGTTTATGTCACAGTAACGATGATTAACTGAACGTAGCTCACAACTAAGCATTAAATGGTTAATTTCTGTTTCATTGCTGGCAAAAGCCGTCATACTTTTTGTCATTGTTTACCTTAAAGTGTTTGTGTAGGGTTTTATTGCCTTATCTTGTATTAAATTTTGATAATTTACCCAAGAAAGTGCTTATATTGTTTTACGTAATATTTTTTTACTGATTAAATCAGATTTACCAAGTAATTACCTAAAGAAATACTGATATTTTATTAATATTTTTTTTATGGGCAACGCTACATTATTGGCTCAAGCTGGTTACTCATAACACTTCACAATTATTCACTTTAACTGGAACTTACGTCATGCCCACTAATGATATTTACGCGCTTGATTTTGATGGTGTTATTTGCCATAGCGCAGTTGAAACTGCGATCACTGGCTGGAAAGCCGCAGGGCATTTTTGGTCGGATATGCCCGCCCTACCTTCTACTGAAGCGATTGATCAATTTGCCCTTATTCGTCCGTTAATTGAAACGGGTTATGAGGCCATTTTAGGTATGCGGTTGTTATTTTTAGGCTATTCTTGTGCTGAAATTTGTGCTGACTACTCGGTAAAAATTAAATGCTTAATTGAGGACTTAGGCGTTGAAACAGAAACCTTAAAGCACTGTTTTGGCACCACTCGCGATGCCTGGATTGCAGAGGATATCAATGCTTGGCTGGCAATGAATCCTTTATTTCCTGGTGTACAACAAAAATTACAGGCGTTAACTGCAACCCATACGTGGTACATCATCACCACCAAGCAAGAACGCTTTGTGCACAAAATTTTACACGCAAATGCTATTGATTTAGCACCTGAACGTATTTTTGGTTTAGATAGAAAGCTAACTAAAGCACAGGTTTTAAATGCTTTATTAGCAGTGCATCCAGGCGCTACACTGACATTTGTGGAAGATCGCCTTGCTACCTTAGAAACTATTCAACGTGACCCCAGCTTACGTAAGCTTAATCTGGGCTTGGCGTGTTGGGGTTACAATACTGATCACGAACAAACTCAGGCACTAACGCAGGGGGTTACGTTGTTAAGTTTGGCAAATTTTTTAGTGTTCCCCCGCGTGGTAAGCTGATAACTCGCTTGTGCCGAAGTTATTAAGTAAAAAGTGCGGCTAATTCTTCTACTTTTTCGCGTGCTGGTCGGTCTTGATAAACGCCACTTAATGGCTGATCTGCACTCATTCCTCGCACAAATAAATAACGCACGCCGCCAAAGTGCATTTCATAGTCATAGCCGTCCAGACGTTGTTGTAAATAACGATGTAATACTACGGTGTAAAGCCAATATTGCAAACCATAATTATGGTGGCGCATTGCCTGTTGTAAGCGTTGTTCGGTGTAATCTGGCAGCGTGTTGGTTTTGTAATCCATCACATAATATTGACCTTGATATTCACAGACTAAATCTATAAAACCCGTTAAATACCCACTCAGCAGCTTACTGGGCAGGGCTTGATAGACGGGGCTAAACGCGAGTGCCGCATTAATTTGAGCAACATCAAGTTTTGGTAATGACACATAAAACGCTAACTCCTTTAAACATTTAGTTTCTTCAATGTTTTTTAAACAAAAGCTGGGTTCGGTTGCAGATAAGGGTGTGTGCACTAGGTTTTGCAAACACTTGGCTAGCAGTTCAGGTGCTACGAACTCAACGCCATATTGCTGGCACAATTGCTGATATTGCTCGTTATTAATATTGGCGAGTGCTAGGTCAGCATAGCGATGACTTTCTAATAATCGATGCACTACATTACCTAGCTGTGCGCCTTTGGGTATGTTTGCCCATGGTGACGTGTGCTGGTTTGCAGTGGGCGTATTGTCTTGCGGCGCATTAGTTAAATCATCATCGTCGTCGTTGCTGTCATTGGCAAATTCTGCTGCGTCGTATGTTCGCGTATTGGCTAATGCCGTGTAACTACTCATTTGCCACGTTGTGTACCAAAGGCGTTGACGCGTTAATGCTGTTAAAGTTTGTGTAGTGTTAATTGGGTGCTGATAACGCTCTGTTGCAACGACGGGAATGTCTATTAGGGTGTGTGCAATCCCCGTTGTTGAGGCTAAAGCCCTTAATGTATCAAACTGTTCATCAAAGCTTAAATCAGACAAATTGATTAAACGGGCTAGGGCTGACTGATTAACTGTCTTTTTGTTGTGCACATCTGCCCAAATAACATAGTTTAGATATTTTGCTCGGGTTAAGGCAACGTAAGCAACACGTATGGCTTCGGCGCGGCTTTCTTGTGCGGCCATTTTTTGATGCTGCGCAAAGTCCGTTGAGCCAATGTCAATTAGCTGATGATTGTCTTGATGACAGCTGACTATCGTAGCAGTATCGTTTTTTTTATCATTGCTCCAAAGATATGGACAAAACACCACGGGGTATTCCAGTCCTTTAGCGCGATGCATGGTGATGATTTGCACAGCATTTGCGTCACTTTCTAAACGTAACACATGATGCTCGTCGCAATCTTTCGTTGTTTTGGCCTCAATAATACGACTTTCCAGCCACTGTAAGGTTTTATTGAGACCAAGATATTCTTCATGTACTGCCTGTTGTAGCAGTTCTATTAAATGATAAATATTAGTCATCACGCGCTCTGCGGAGGGGCATTTCGGTAAGTAGGCAATTATTTTCGAATGCGAAAGCACCTTAATTATCATTGCTAACGCACCTTGTTGTTGCCAGTATTGATGGTAATCTGCAAATTGAAGTAAGTAACTATCCATTGCCTCTTGATTGCCAAATAATTGGAACAAGGCTTGTCCATCCATGCCGTACCAAGCACAGCTTAAGGCTTGTCTTAATAAGCCTAGGTCATTAGGCTTAGCAATTGCGCGTAGTAGTGTTAATAACGCTTCTGCTTCAGGCGAGGTAAATACTGACTCAGTGCCGTTTATGAGTGCCGGCACTCCTGCGTTGAGTAGTGCTTGTTGATACGCTTTGGCTTGATTGTTTGATTTTACCAAAATAGCTATATCGTTAGGTTGCAGCCTATTATTTGCGGGCTGTAGCGTCACTTCTTTTGTTAATAATCGAACAATTTCTTTTACGACTGCTTGTTGAAGTTGGGCGTCTGCTTTTGTTGAAGACCAATATGATGTGTCTGCTGAGTATTGGTTTAATTGCCAAAGCTGCAAAGGTACGATGGGTTCACCGGCGAGACTTAAGTAAGCTTCGGTTGCTGATTTAGCTGGACGCACTGGTTTAAAGACTAAATCTGCTAAACAAAACACGTTTTCACGCTTAAATAAAGTATTCACTGCCGTCACTAAGTCAGGATGTGAGCGCCAATTTTCGCCTAAGGTGTAACGCTGCTGGGCGGTTTTTTGTGCAGCTAAATAAGAATAAATATCAGCACCGCGAAATTTATAAATAGCTTGTTTGGGATCGCCTATTAAAAATAACGCATGCGTATCGCAATTAAAAAGCGTTGAGAAAATAAACCATTGTTCGTCATCGGTATCTTGAAATTCATCAATTAAAGCAACAGAAAAACGGGTGCGTAAGGCTTGAGTTAAGTTGTCGGCTTTTTCACTTTGCAAGGCTTCGGCTAAGCGAATAATTAAATCATCAAAGGATAAGACATTGAGTTCTTGTCCACGTTGAGTTAACTCAATTCTTAAGGTCTCTAATAAAGCACAACGAAAAGTTAATGCTAAGGCGTGTATCGCTGTACTTAATTCCGTTAATGCTTGGTTTTTTAAGTCTAATTTTTCAAGAAATTCTTGCTTACGTTGATCGCCATGTATTTTTTTTGTGGTTTTAAATTTAGTCCCATGTAACCCCTCTTTTATGGTGTTGGTGGTAAATAAAGCAAACGCTGTTGCCGGCGGAGGTAGCTCATTTTCCCCCTCTATCCACGCGTGTAATATCGGTGCGTAGTCAGTAAATTCTTTAATATATATATCTTTAAAAAAACCTTTGTGTGTCTTAATGCGCTCAGAACAGCTATCAAACTCCTCCCTGACATTTTTAGCTAACTCACTGATAAGAAATAATTGTTTATCGACATCATAATGTTCTTGAAGAGTGGGTGATACGTGTAAATGCGTGTGTGCGCTTAAGGCCGCAGCTGGAAAATTCTTCACGCTAGCAAGTAATGCATCGGGTGTTTTAAAGTGCGATCTTAACAAAGCGACCTCCCAAACAGAGCGTTCATACATCTGTTTACGCCAGAAATCATCTGCACAGGCTTGTTTAATGGCGTCAATACTAGCACTTAATTCGACATTAAATAATTGTCCACTTTCTAAGGCATGTTCTCGTAAAACTCGCTGACAAAAACCATGAATCGTAAAAATAGCGGCCCGATCAATGTCTAATAATGCTAAGTTTAAGCGTCGTTGAATTTCTGTTTTGGGCAAGGTGAGTTGAACTTGAATTAACCATTTGGTAAGTTTTTCGTCTAACTCTGCTGTACCCTCTGCACGTGTTAACGCTTTTTGAGCTGTGGCTAGGCGACTTCGTATTCGTGTTTTTAGCTCTTCCGTGGCGGCTTTGGTAAAAGTAACCACTAAGATTTTTTCTAAAAGAAGTCCTTCTTCCACCACTAATCGTAGCACCAGCATGGCAAGTGCATAGGTTTTGCCCGTGCCCGCACTGGCCTCTAATAACGTCACACCTTTATTAATGGGGGTGCTCACGACATCGAATTCATTAACAGTAGAATCTTGCTTTTCCATAGTGTTATCAGGTGCTTGAGTTAGATGAACAGACATACAGTAAGCTGTTCAAGGGGATATCATCAGGTTAACGAGTAAAACACGGCATAATACAATAGCGTTATCGTTGTCCAGTGGCTCATTTCCGTATGACGCCTGCTAAAATAATTAAAAAATCTTGTCCCCATAATGCCGTGTGCTTAGGAGAATTGCCATCATGTTTTGTTTCCAGCTGTTTAAAAAACCTGCACAGTTTGGTTTATTGTTGCTACACGTTAGTTTCGCCCCCGCTGCGGTCAGTGCGGAGTCTTGGCAGTATCATCAAGACCTCGATCGTCTTAGTAATGAAGCATACAGCAGTGTGACTTCCCCTACTTTACCGCGCGGTTTATATGATGATTTAAAAGTGACCATTATGTGTAGGCAGCAAAGTTTGCAGGTGATTATCGATTCAGATAGTTTTATTGCTTCGCAAGATCGTCAATTTGAAATGGAATACCAACTTGATAAGCAAGCCCCCGTTACGTTGATAATGCGCACATTTCCTGACTCTAAACGTAAAGGTGTGAATACAACTGAGGCAAAAGCACTGTTGGACGGCATGTTAGTGAGTCAGGATAAGCTGTATATTCGCGTTAAAACAATGCTGAAAGACGTGCTTGCCGCCACCTTTCCTTTAAACAATGCTCATCAAGCGCTTGAGAAAATCATGTCCGATTGCCCCACACCAAGCTCCTCTGGCACGACAGAGGCCACATTTAGCGTACATGATTTTGAACACGCGCTGAAGCAACTTTCCCCTGACCAGCAGCAACACGTGCTTAACGCCATCAAAACTTTACTGACTACGATGAAACAAGCGCAGTAATCTGGCGTAAGCGCAGTGTTAACTGCAACATTGCATATTAAGGCAAGGGTCTCATTTGCTTTAATATCCAGCGTTGTCGAGACAGTACATACGCAGACGGACGGTCTATTTTAAGTGTTTTTGGGTTAGGCAATACCGCTGCTAATAACGCACATTGTGACCGTGTTAATTGCTTGGCTGAAACGCCAAAATAATGCTGACTAGCCGCTTCAATACCATAAATATGATCACCAAACTCTGCAATATTCATATACATTTCTAAGATACGCGGTTTATCCCATAGTAATTCTAATAAGCATGTAAACCATGCCTCTAAACCTTTACGAAGCCAACTTTTGGCAGGGATTAAAAACAAATTTTTAGCGGTTTGCTGACTTATGGTGCTCGCTCCATGCACTGATCGTCCCTTTTGATAATGCTGGAATGCGGTATTAATTGCTTTAATATCAAAGCCATAATGTGTAATAAAGTGTTGATCTTCAGCCGCAATAACGGCACTTCCAGCAAACGCCGCGATTTCGTGTCGATTTACCCAGCGATAAGCAATACTGCGGGGTAAGGTGTGTAAATTTACAACATCTTCCAATTGCTGATAGAGCATAAACATGCTCAATGGCGGTGGACACCAGCGCAATAACAGGCACATAGAAAACGAACTGACCGTAAAAAATATAATGAACTTTCTTAAATACATATTTCCAAGGCTAAGCAGGTCGATGTGTAGCGCTGTTGACGCATTACCAATGCAGTGCGCGTAAGCGAGAGAATTTCTTTCTTTGATGCTCTTGCATTCTAATCATGACATTAATTAATGCTTCAATCGCATCAAGAATATAGGGACCCTTATTTAACATGACACACTCGGCTCTTACTGCCATTGCTGCATCAGTAAATTCAGGACGAGACTTGACCCCTTTTTTGGCGATTGATTCTAATACTTGGGTTGCCCAAATTACGGGAACATGAGCGGCTTCACATACCCACAAAAGCTCTTCTTGTATTTCCGCTAAGCGTGCGCTGCCTAATTCAACGGCGAGATCTCCTCGGGCAATCATAATGCCTAAACTATGTTTACCAATGGTGCCAAGAATAATATCTGGGAGATTTTTTACCGCAAGATTCGTTTCTATTTTTGCAATAATTGGAATATCCGAGGCGTTACGTTTAGCAAGTTCTGCTATGAGGTATTCCATGTCTGATAATTTTTCTACGAATGAAAAACCAATTAAATCGGCATGAGTCGCCGCAAAATCAAGATCAAGTAAGTCTTTAGTGCTTAACGGAGGAAGCTTAAGGTCTGAGTCCGGAAAATTAATGCCTTTATCACTTTGGATAGATACACCTTGGCTGCGTGCTTGAGTAACGCGTACCCAAACGCCTTGGGTGTCGATGATTTCCACTATACCGCCTAATTTGCCATCATCAATCCAGACTGGCTGTCCAAGGGTTAATTTTTCACTAAAGCTAGATAAGGTGCAGCCAATATGTGCTGGATGGAGTACATTGCCATGAATATCATATTCAGCAGGGCCGCCTTCAATATCATTTTCAGTTAAAATCACATAATCATTTTTGTTTAAACGAATAGTCATTGGTTTGCCAATGAACTCACCAAGGGTAAATGTGGTGGTTTTATCATCTGTATCTGGCGCATTCGGTTCGGTTAATTGAACGCTGCATGCTGACATTAAATAACTGCTTTGGGGGCAATTTACCAACCATTTTGTCGCAGATAATTGTCTATCCACGGTAAAAGAGCGGTGTTTATTTCGTGCGTCCAGAAAGCTAAGTCGGCTTTGTGGCGTTAAGGCATTAAATAGATTTTCTGGTATTTGGAGATGAAATAATGCGCTAAAGTCGTCATTTCTTTCTGAATCATGTAGTGATGTCGTTAAAATTAATTGTGCAGCCGCACTACTTTGCCCATATACATTTTTTTTGACTTGAATATGATGTACTGCTGGTTCTAATTTAACAGCACCAGTGCGAATTTTATGACCCGCTAAATCCATCAAAATACGGCACATTTTGCCTGTTTCTGTTTCAGCGCGACGAACATTGCGTATCATCTGTCGCCAGATTGTTGCATTATCATGTGCACAATTAATTCTTGCGCAGGTCATGCCTTTTGTTAAGAGGGCTAAAATTAATTCATAATCCCATGCTGTTTCCGTGGCTAACGTCACCATAACATGAACTTTACTGTGAGTATGGAACGGACCAAATAATTCAATACTGTGCTGATCTAATAATTGTTGACCGCGATTAAAACCATATTCTGTTGGATTAGTGTCATCTACGGAATAGTTTTTATCCGTTGCGCGTTGTAAAATCCCAATAACAGAATTTAACGTTGACATCACCGACGCTTCTGAACGTCCTAATGAGGATAAGCCTGCTTGTGCCAATCTATCTTGTAAATGCCGTAGATCATATTGTCTCAGTGCTAAGTAATGCGCAAGATTGCAGGCACTTTTAGTGATTATTCCATCATGAAAATAGGCTGTGTATTTTAATAATCGATAACTGGCATGTTCCTCAACGTCATGACGAAGCTGCATTACTTCAGTGAGCAATTGTTTTAAGGTGTCTTCATAAATATCTGAAGGTGATTGCAAGGAGAGTGTCATATTTTAGTCTGCGTTATATCCAAGAAGGGCGGTTAAGGCTCGAGAATAATTGGGTTGGTAAGCTCGCCAAGTTGTTCAATTTCAACGCGCACTGTTTGCCCAGCCGTTAAGTAACCACGCGGATTCATCGATACCCCTACGCCTGCGGGAGTACCTGTTGTGATAACATCGCCTGGCTCTAAAGTCATGGCTTGTGAAAGATAGGCGATTAATTCATAGCAATTGAAAAGCATATTATGAGTATTGCCATGCTGGCGTAGTTCATCATCAACCCACGTTTTTATTGAAAGCGCATGTGGATTTTTAATTTCATCTGACGTGACTAACCAAGGCCCTAATGGACCGCAGGTGTCAAACGATTTACCAATTGTCATGGTGGCTGAGTGTTGTTGCCAATCACGTACAGAAACATCATTAGCAATCGTAAAGCCGGCAATAACTTTGTGCGCTTCTTGAGCAGGGACGTATTTACAGCGTTTGCCGATGATAAATGCAAGCTCGCCTTCATAATCAAGCTTATCGGATACTCTGGGTTTTTGAATCGGTGTTAAATGACCGATAATTGCACTGCTTTGCTTGTTAAAAAAACTTGGGTAAAGAGGTTTTTCTTTACCCGTTTCAAGAATATGATCAGCATAATTTAAACTGACACCTAAATATTTTCCAGGCCTTGGAATGGGGGCTTGAAGTTGAACATCAGACAATACATAGTGCGTGACGCCACGTTGAATTATTTCTTGCATACGTCGATGTATTTCGATGTCTGCGTCAAAAAATTCAAGCAGTGATGTGGGTAGCGCTGGATGTACAGAGAAATCAATAATCTGATCGCCTATAACTGCGCCTAGTCGCGAATGTTGCTTATGTGAGAAAGTGACCAGTTTCATCGCTTATTTTTTCCTGTATGATAGGCAGTACAGCTATTGTATAACAAAGCATCGCTGGTAAAAACACAACATAGTTAATAACAATGAGGAATAAAATATGAATTCAAATTGGATCGCTCCTTCAATTTTGTCTGCGAATTTTGCAAAATTAGGGGAAGAAGTTGATAAGGTTTTAGAAGCAGGTGCAGATGTTGTACATTTTGATGTAATGGATAATCATTTTGTCCCAAATTTAACCATTGGGCCGTTAGTCTGCGAAGCATTAAGAAAACATGGCGTTACCGCGCCTATTGATGTGCATTTAATGATTGAACCCGTTGATCGCATTGTTCCTGATTTTGCTAAAGCAGGTGCGAGTATTATTACTTTTCATCCAGAAGCATCAGTTCATATAGACCGTACTTTACAATTAATTCATGATAATGGTTGTCAAGCGGGCTTGGTGTTTAACCCTGGAACGCCATTGCATTATTTAGATTATGTGATGGATAAAATTGATATGATTTTGTTAATGTCAGTGAATCCTGGTTTTGGAGGGCAATCATTTATTCCTTCTGCCTTAACAAAATTACGTCAAGTAAGACAGCGTATTGATGAAAGTGGTTTGAATATTCGTTTGGAAATTGATGGCGGCGTGAAAGTAGATAATATTCGTGAGATTAAAGCTGCTGGAGCTGATACGTTTGTTGCGGGTTCGGCAATTTTTAATCAACCAGATTACAAGCAAGTTATTGATGCAATGCGAGTAGAGCTAGCCAAAGCAGGGTAAGTAAATTAAAACTCGACAGTTAATGGTTAGTTTTGTATTGATTAACTGTCGAGTTCAATGGAGTTATTAAAATAATGGGCTTTAAGGCTGATTATTTTTTTAACGACAGCGTCTCAGTTCGGCCTTTGATATCAAAGATTAATTTATCTTCTTTTGCTAGCCAACCAATTGCGCGTTGTAATTCTGTTTTTGCAATTCCAGTTTCATTTGCAATTTTTGTTACACTAGCGGATTCGTTTTGATTAAGATATTCCCAAATTTTTCCTGCGGCATCACCAATGATTTGTTGCATATAAATTACCTTTGAAGTAGTTAAAAAATAGAAGATTAATGTAAAAAGTGTTAATTTTTTTTATGTGAAAGATCAGGAAGTACAATATTTAGTTCTAACGTTTCTTGATGATCGTCTTGTTCAAAATTAAAAGAAATAGCTTCTTGGTCCACGTGAATGTATTTTTTTATGACTTCTAGTAATTCTTTTTGTAATTGTGGTAAATAAGAGGGCTGATTTCGTGACGAGCGTTCGTGAGCGACAAGTATTTGCAATCTTTCTTTTGCAACTGCCGCTGTACTGATCTTGGATGATCTAAAATAATCTAGTAAATTCATTTATTTACCTCCAAATAGTTTTCCGAACAATCCTTTTTTCTCGTCAATAAATCGATGGGGTTTCTCTTCTCCTAAATAGCGAGCGACTATGTCCGCATAGGCTTGTCCAGCATCACTTTTTTCATCAAGAATAACGGGTGTGCCTGAATTTGATGCGTTAAGAACTGACTTTGATTCAGGTGTTACACCTAATAAGTGTAAGGATAAAATCTCTTGAACATCATTTACACTTAACATTTCTCCTAATTTAACCCGATCTGGCGAGTAGCGAGAGAGAATTAGGTATTCTTTAATAGGTTCTTCGTTTAATTCAGCACGACGTGATTTGCTTGCTAATAAACCTAACATACGATCAGAGTCACGCACTGATGATACTTCTGGGTTAGTGACTACAAAAGCATCGTCAGCAAAATACATGGCTAAGTGTGCGCCTTTTTCAATTCCCGCAGGTGAGTCGCATACAATATAGTCAAAGGTTTTTGATAATTCGTCTAATATTTTACCCACACCTTCAAGGCTTAACGAATCTTTGTCGCGTGTTTGTGAGGCAGGGAGTATATAAAGATTGTCGCAATGCTTGTCGCGTATTAATGCTTGATTAAGCGTTGCTTCACCGTTTATGACATTAACAAAGTCATAGACGACGCGCCGTTCGCAGCCCATGATTAAGTCTAGATTTCGCAGTCCTACATCAAAGTCAATGACTGCTGTTTTATGTCCTTTTTTTGCCAGTCCCATTGATACTGCTGCACTGGTAGTTGTTTTTCCAACGCCTCCTTTGCCGGAGGTTACGACGATTATTCTTGCCACAAACTAGTTCCTTTGGATGATGATTAGTCAATATCTTGGATGATTAAGGTATGTTCTTGAAGATAAATTTGTACGGGTTTATTGTGATAAAACGCTTGTAAATCTTCGCTAATTTTATAATTTCCTGCAATAGAAATTAGTTCTGCTTGTAAATCTGAGCAAAAAATACGCGCATTAGTGTCACCTAAAACACCCGCTAATACACGACCTTTTAAGCTATTGTATACATGAATGTTGCCTTCGGCTAAAATTTCTGCGCCCGGACTAACTTGAGAAAGAATAATTAAATCTCCACTTGAGTATATGCGCTGTCCAGATCGAACTGGCTGAGTAATCAATAATGTCTGTGACTCTTTGGCGGTTACGGGTTCGTGTGGTGCGGGAGTTTTAGGGGTTGTACTGGGTGACTGTACGTTGTGATGTTGCGAGTAAACTGGAATATGCAATTCTAGCGCTTTATTATTTTGAGCCTCGTTACCACCACGAATCCCAATAGGCAATAATCCTGCTTTTTGAATGAGTGTAGTTAATTCTTTAATATCAATTGATAAGTCATGCTCGTTTAAAAAACTTAAATCAAATACAACGGGAGAATTTTTAAAGAACTCTGGCGCAAGCGTAGTTTTTGTGCAAAGTTGTGAGTCTATTAGATTTAATGCATTCGATGAAAGCATTAAAACAGGAACGGGAAAGCTGCTGCTTTTGAATTCCAGTATAGTGTCAGTAAGTTGGTTATTTTTTGAAACTTTTGGCATGCATTGAATCAATAGTAATTTTTTTCATAGATTCTAACATTGCTAAGTAAAAA
The DNA here is from genome assembly GCA_903944165.1 of uncultured Methylococcaceae bacterium. Classification (GTDB taxonomy): domain Bacteria; phylum Pseudomonadota; class Gammaproteobacteria; order Methylococcales; family Methylomonadaceae; genus Methylovulum. The sequence goes on from CAJAQT010000155.1 coordinate 44,512, forward strand.
AATCATTGTTCAATGTGATTGATTGCTGCTTACTTAAATATAAAAGCAGTGTAGATATTGCTTAAAAATGAAAAGGGAGCTTAGATGCAATCTAAAAGCTCCCTTAGCATAAGTACAGAAAGAAATATTAACGTTTTGAGTACTGAGGACGTTTTCTTGCTTTGTGTAAGCCAACTTTTTTTCTTTCAACTATACGAGAATCGCGCGTTACGAACCCAGCTTTTCTAAGTGCAGGGCGTAAAGTTTCATCATATACCATCAGTGCACGAGTTAGTCCGTGACGAATTGCACCGGCTTGACCTGAAGGGCCGCCGCCTTTTACAAACACATTTACATCAAAATTATTGACCATTTCAACGCATTCTAGCGGTTGACGAGATACCATTTGGTCAGTTTTACGACCGAAATAATCTTCAATTGTTTTCGAGTTAATGGTTATTTTTCCTGTTCCTTTTGTTGCGTAAACGCGTGCAATTGCACTTTTACGACGACCGGTTCCGTAATACTGAGCTGCTGTCATGATTTACTCGCTTATAATTCTAAAAATTTTGGCTGTTGGGCTTGATGTTCATGCTCAGGACCCACATAAACTTTTAATTTTTTAAACATTGCACGCCCTAAAGGGTTGTTTGGTAACATTCCTTTGACTGCTGTCGTAATGATGCGATCAGGAAATGTGCTTCTTAATTTGCCAAGGGTGGTCGTTTTTAAATTGCCAATATAGCCAGTATGGTGTTGGTAAAGCTTGTCTTTTTCTTTATTGCCAGTAACGCCTATTTTTTCAGCGTTAACAACAATAATATAGTCGCCCGTATCAACGTGCGGTGTATATTCTGGTTTATGCTTGCCGCGTAGGCGACGTGCAATTTCAGAAGCAAGGCGACCTAACGTCTTGCCTTCTGCATCAACTACGTACCAATCACGCTTAACTTCTGCTGGTTTTGCACTAAATGTTTTCATCGTTTTGGTTTTCTATTCGTTTTACAATTAAATCTCAATAAATAAGAGCGAGGATTATACTAATAAACGGCAAATTTACAATAAGTTTTTGTTAGAGTTTTATGTTTAATGCATGTAATTTACGATAAAGATGAGTTCTTTCTATGCCAACAGCAGCGGATAATTTAGCGACGCTCCCACCTGAACGTTCAAAATGATATTCTAAGTAGGCTTTTTCAAAATGATCGCGCGCCTCCCTAAGTGGAAAATTAAAAAAATCTGGGCTGAGCGAAGAGATGCTTAAGCTTCTATTCATTGTTCCTAATGCATTTTTAACTTCATCAAGTTCAATATCCTCGCCTACGCCCAAAATTAATAATTGTTGTACTAAATTTCTTAATTCCCTTACATTGCCTTGCCAATAATAATTTCTTAAGTAATTTTGTGCTGCCATTGAAAATCGTCGAAAGGCAACTTTATCTTGGTTGACAAAATAGTCTACATAAAAACTTAAAAGAGCTGGAATGTCTTCGTTATGCTCTCTAAGAGGTTGTATCTCTAAAGTAATTTCATTTAGCAAATAATACAAATCTTGTCGAAAACGATTGGCTTTCACTTCCACGTCCAAAGAAATTCGAGTGGACGCAATGAGTCTAATATCTACATGGATTAATTCATTGCCGCCAATGCGCATAAACGTATTAGAGGCTAATGTGCTATAAAGTTTGAGTTGTGTTTCTTTGTCCATGTCGGCTATTTCAGCTAAAAACAACGTGCCGTGGTTTGCTTGCTCTAAAAAGCCAGGATAAATTTTATTGTCGTGTTCTTTGCCAAAAAACTCCACAGCAACATTTTCCGTAAAGATGCTGCCTACAGGTACATTAATAAAAAGACCTTTTCGATGTGGGCTGTGATGATGTAAATATCGTGCATACAGTTCTTTGCCAACACCTGCTTCACCTGTTAACAAAATACGTGCATCATGCTGCGCCAAGCGTTTAAGTTGATCTTTGATACGCGCTACTGTGGCGCTTTTGCCGACAGGTTCTATATCATTAACGGATTGTTGATGCTTGCTAGCAAATTGCTCTGATTTAAAGTTGCCCGATGCTAGGGCGTGCTCAACAACTAATAATAATTTAGCTAATGACAATGGTTTTTCTAAGAAGTCATACGCGCCTAGACGCGTTGCTTCCACAGCCGTTTCTACCGAGCCATGACCAGACATCATGACCACTGGGCAAAGCTTAGTATCCTCAGCAATCCACTCTTTTAATAAGGAAATGCCATCAATATCAGGCATCCAAATGTCGAGTAGAATTAAATTAGGTTGTTTAGTTTGTTTTAATTTTTTTGCAGCAATAGCATTTTCTGCCATCGTTACTTCATAGCCTTCATCTTCTAATATTTCACTGACTAACTGACAAATATCGGTTTCATCATCAACGACAAGAATGCGCGGTTTAATAGAATTCATCATTGGTATTAATTTTTTATATGATAAGCAGGAAATTGAAGAATAAAGCCAGCCCCTTTTTGGCAACGTGTATCAACCCAAATAGCGCCACCATGCTCTTCAATTATTTTTTTTACAATCGTTAATCCCAAGCCAGTGCCTTTTGCTTTAGTGGTGACGTAGGGTTCAAAAATTTCTTCAATATGCTCTTCTTTAATGCCTGGACCATCATCGTGCAGGGCAATTTCTATGAAGTGAGTGTCGTTTTTTTGTACGCGATGTAAATGTATTTCTATTGTGCCTTTTGATTCAATTGCTTCTAAGGCGTTTTTGATTAAGTTATGGAGAATTTGTCGAATACTAATGGGATCACCATTGATGAGTAAAGGTTCTGAATGGAAATGCGTTTTAAATTTTACCCCTGATTTTAATACGTAAAGTGCTAAAACTTCTTGAATTAATAGTGATAAATCGACGATGACAGTTTGTTTTTTGGAAGGTTTAGCATATTCTGAAAAATCATCCACCATTTCTTTCATGGCTTCAACTTGTTGCACAATAGTTCTTGTTGAGCGTTGCAACATATTGGCGTCTGCAGCGTCAAGTTTAGCGGCAAGCTTATGTTGCAAGCGTTCAGCAGAAAGTTGGATGGGTGTCAGTGGATTTTTTATTTCATGCGCTAAGCGTCGCGCCACTTCTCCCCATGCTGCATTTTTTTGCGCTTGAATTAAATCAGTGACATCATCAAATACCACGACGGCACCAATACGCAGTCCCTCTTGTGAGAATAACGGCGTCCCTCGACAAAGTAGTTCTTGACGACCTTTAGCACCTAAGAATGCAATACGCTGTTCCCAAATATCATCTGCTTGTTCCAGTAAGCGTTGAAGTAATTTTAAGGGTTCAGATAATTCAATCGCACTATCTGTTAATTGCAGCAAGCTTCTACCAATAAAATGCGTAACGGGAATATGAAAAATTCGATACGCCGCTTGATTGACGGTACGGATGTTAAACGCCGCATCAAAGCTAATCACCCCAGCAGTTATATTCGCTAAAATAGTTTCTAAATAAGCGCGTTGATTTTCTATTTCAACGCCTGCTAAACGGGATTCATTTTGTGCTTTAGCAATGCGTTGCGTCATGGCATTAAAGGATTCAACTAAAAAACCTAAATCATCGTGAGCGGTAACGGGTACAAGCTGATCATAACGTCCAGAAGCAACCGCTTGCGTGCCTTTAACCAATTCCTTTACGGGCGCAATGATATGTCTAATGCTGATAAACGCTGCCCAAATAGCGGCGAGTAAGCTCATCAGTAAAACAAGTGACAATGCCAGTGTAAAGCTGAGTTTTAATGAATGCCTAAGAAAATGCATTTCTTTATAGCGCACGAAGGCAAACTCGACAGAATCAGCTAAATCGGCAATTCTAACTGGCACAGGATATAGGGCTTGAAGATAATACGGTTGTTGCGCTTTTATGTTGATAATGACACGGATCATTAGTTCATTTTGGTGTAAAGGTGTGAGGGCCACATAATCTTTGTTTTGTCTTAATTGCAACCAAATAGAATCATCGGGAAGATTGGGTAAAATATCGCTTGGATTATTGCTGCTTGAGGCAATAATTTTACCCTGTCGAGAAAATAGCGTGACTTCTGAGGCGTCAGTTTGATTTCTTAGCTGATCGATTTCCAGCGTCATCATGCTGGGTGAGGTTGTTTCAAGTATCGTCGTGAGTTGTTGGGTCTGCTTTAAATGCCAGCGCATTCTCTGATCTAATGAGGCTTGGCTTAACTCAAGCGAGTCTTCCATAGCGCGATCAATTTCAACATTAAACCAGCTATCAATGCCTTGATGTAAAAATTGCATGGAAAAATAAAACACAATTGACGTTGGCGAGAGTGCAAGAATGATAAAAAATGACAGCATTCTTATGGTTAATTTTGACCCAGCTTCTTTTTTTTTAAATTGTTGGGTAAGCGTAATAATGTTGGCAATCACTAAGCCCAATAACACAATGGAACCCAGTGCATTAATAAGTAGCAGCCATGAATAAAGCTCACCTAAGGCAGAAGATTCTTGGGTTGCTGAGCTCATTAATTGTAATGACAGTAAGATAAAACTGAACAAAATAATGACAGTAAAATTAATACGTGGATTTATTTTGTGAGTGGCCATGATGTCCAGTTACTTGAAAGTGACCATTGATGATTAAGATGAGCAAAGGGGCGCAAAGGCAGAGGTAACGCATCAAGATTAAATAATATTTTTATTTTAATTGTCGTCGTAGCGGGTGTTGATACCGCATGTTGGGCAATTACCGGCAATGCTTTTATGTGTGAGATTGATGCGAGAGCGTTGGCCAGCTGCGAGAAATTAAACGTTTCTCCCGTTTCTTCATTATTAACACGATACATGTTTAGTAAGGCATGGTATCTGAGTTGATAATGAATATTGTGTTCGATCAGTGTGTTGGCAAGAAAAAATACCTGTTGTTCTGCTTTTATACGAATAGTCCAAAATAAAGGCACGCCATTCTGCAATGCTTCTAGTGCTTCAGGACTGAGTTGATAGGTAAAGTGTGCTGAAACAAGATAGTAATCGTTAACTACGCTAACCTTGACGTTATTAATGCGTGCGTGGTAATCATCGGCATAACTTGTGGGTGATAAAAACAGGCAAAACACCCACAGTACAGTAAATAAACAGTAGTTACGTAGATTATTTTTTACGCAAACGCGCATAATAAAAGCCATCCATATTTGCATCACCAGTGAGAATTTGGCGACCATAACGACCAGCAAAGCCCCACTCAGCATTAATAATAGCGTGTTCGGCATCAGGTGTTTTTGCAATAAAGTGCTCGATTTGCAATTCATTTTCTTGTTTTAAAATGGAACACGTGGCGTACACCAGTAAGCCATTAGGTGCTAACAGTGGCCAAATAGCCTGAAGCAGCTCTGCTTGTAGTTGAATTAAGTCAGTTATATCCTCAGCGTGACGTAAATACTTTATGTCTGGATGGCGACGGATAACGCCTAACGCAGAACAAGGTGCATCCAGCAAAATGCGCTCAAAGAGGATACCGTCCCACCACGAGGCGGTATTAAGCGCATCAGCAGTAATTAAATTTGCACTGAATTGTAAGCGCGTTAAATTTTCAACCACGCGTTCCATGCGTTTATTGTCGATATCAATAGCGGTTAAGGTACACTCAGGAGCCAGCTCTAAAATATGGGTGGTTTTTCCGCCTGGGGCTGCACATACATCTAAAACACGTTGCCCGGCTTCAAGATTTAATAAAGATGCGGCTAGTTGCGCAGCAGTATCTTGAATTGAGACAAAGCCCTCGGCAAAGTTAGGCAATTGAGTTATATCGCAAGGATGCTTAAGTTGCAGTGCCGTTGGGCAAATCGGGCTAATTTCTGCATCAATATTCTGTTGAGCAAGCAACTCAAGATACTCAGGCGGAGTGATTTTTGTCTGATTAACACGCAGTACCATCGGGGCTTGTTGATTATTGGCGGTCAATATTGCCAAGCTTTGCTCAGGCCAATCGTTGGTAATGGACTCAATTAGCCAGTGCGGGTGTGAATAACGTGTGTTGGCTTGTTGATCAGCCTGTGCGTCAAGGGTTTCACGCTCGCGCAGATAGGCTCTAAGCAGCGCATTGATTAAGGCTTTAGCCCAGGTTTTCTTTTTTAAGGCAGAAACAGTTTCTGAGACCGCCGCGTGTGGTTTGACGCGCATGAACGCTAATTGATACAAACCAACGTAAATAAGTGCTTTGACCTCACTGTCTTTTACAGGCTTTTGAGCTAAGCAAGTGAGGATAAAATTTAGTCGTTCAAGATGTCTGCATACGCCATAACACAAGGCCTGCACAAAGGCTTGATCTTTTGGGGACGTGAGTTTTTTTAAGTGCAGGTCAAGCGCTTGGGTTAAGGATTGACCATTATCTAAAACGTGAATTAAAACCTGGGCAGCGATGTATCGTGTATTTATGCTCAACCCAATGTTACTCCGTTAAATGTGTGGGCATTTAAAAATGCGTCTGCGGATATTTTTTTGCCGCCTGGAAGTTGTACCTCAAGTAATCTTAATTGACCATCACCGGTTGCAACATGTATGTGCTTATTGTCAATCGTCACTGTGCCAGGTAATAAACCCGTTGTAGGATTTGTTATCGTTTCTGCTAACCAGATTCGTAAAATATGCTCATGGAACTGCGTTTGTGCAACGGGCCAAGCATTTAATCCTTTAATTTTATTAATTAACTGCGCAGTTGGTTGGTGCCAATCTAGCTGTGCTTCAGTTTTAGTTATTTTTTCAGCATAGGTGACTAAGTCTTCATTTTGCGGTTCTGGCATAAGTGTATTATTCGCGAGTTGTGCTAATACTTTTGCTAAACCGAGCGCACCCAGTTCGGCCAGGGCATCGTGCACGGTGCTGGAGGTATCGTGCGAAGACAGTGCGTAGGTTTCTTTATGTAACATATCACCTGCATCTAATTTTTTAATAATGCGCATGACAGTAATACCTGTTTCATTATCACCCGCCATGATTGCGCGTTGAATAGGTGCTGCACCACGCCAACGGGGCAGTAATGAACCATGCACATTAAGGCAACCTAAGCGTGGTATATCTAACACTGCTTGAGGTAAAATCATGCCGTAAGCGACCACAATCATTAGGTCAGGTTTAAGGTCTTCGATACGTTGCCATTGCTCTGGCGCGTTAAGCGATAATGGCTGATAAACAGGTAAATTATGCTGTAATGCTAATTCTTTTATTGGGCTAGGATGCAGTTGTCGACCACGTCCAGAGGGGCGATCAGGTTGCGTGTATACCGCACAGAGTTGCTCACGAGCAGTTAATAGCATCTGTAGACTAGGGACTGCAAAAGCTGGGGTGCCAGCAAAAATAATATTCATGAGGCGTGTTTTTCTAAGCGCTGGATTTTTTGTAGCTTTGATTTAATGCGATGCCGTTTTAAGTTTGATAAATAATCAACAAATAATTTTCCATCCAAATGATCTATTTCGTGTTGAATGCACACAGCAAGTAAATCCTGTGCTTCAAGCTCAAAAAGTTGACCAAATTTATCAAGAGCTTTAACGCGAATGTGTTCGCTGCGTTTGACGCTTTCAAAAAAACCAGGCACGGAAAGGCAGCCTTCTTCGGAATCTTTACTGCCTTCTTTAATTAATAACTCAGGATTAATAAGGCACAGAGGATCATTTTTTTCTTCACTAATATCAATAACAATAATACGTTGATGAATATTAATTTGAGTGGCAGCTAAACCGATGCCATTGGCTTGGTACATGGTTTCCAGCATATCGTCGATTAGCGATTGAATTTTTTCGTCAACTAATTGGACGGGAACAGCTTTTTTTCGCAGGCGATTATCTGGAAATTCAAGAATCGTTAAAATGCTCAACAAGTTCTCCATTAGATAAAATTAAGTTGACGAATTCTATATGAAATCACCTCATCTGCAAACAAGCCAGCAAGTGTAGAGATTCTCATCATGACAAAAATCCCTGATGACTCTGAGTAAGCATGGCGTTTGTTCAGTTACTTAACGACGGAAGAGCAGCATGAATAAACGATGACGCGCGTTAAGTGCACGCACTGCGTAAGCGTGTTTACAGCAACGTGTTTACAGCTAAGCAAAGCCTGCACTTTTCAGATTCTATTAGACGATTAAAATAATCGCGATCATTATTACATTCTGAGCAATTTTGTAACATACTGTTTAACTATGTTTTTACAGATTTAAATCATCATTGAAATTTTAAAAGATATGAAAGTTAACTACATTCTGCCCATTTTATCTTCATTAGGTTTGGTTTTTGCTGTGTATTCCACCATTAGTGGAAACCAAACGTTACCGATTGCTGCGGCAATTGCTCAACCCGCCTCAGCACCCTATGCGTCGTTCATCGCAGGGTCAGGAATTGTTGAAGCAAGTAGCCAAAATATTGCTATTGGCGCACCCGTATCACGCTTAGTCACACAGTTAGCCGTGCAGGTTGGCGACAAAGTTAAGTTAGGTCAGGCATTATTTTATCTTGATAATCGTGAGGTCTTGGCAGAAAAGTTAATGCGTGAAGCCGACGTAGCAAAAGCCAAAGCGGAACTGGGGGTTGCACGCGCAAGCCAGCAAGAAGCGCAGACTTTATTTGATTTACTCAATGCTGTCTCTGATGCACGAGCTATCAATACAGAAGATAAAGTGAAAAGACAACATACCTTGCTTGTAGCAAGCGCACGCACCACCAGTGCGCAGTCCAGTGTTCAGCAAGCCGAAGCGGCGCTTGCCAATGTTCATGTCTTACTCGAGCGCTTGATTATACGTGCACCTATAGCAGGTGAAATATTGCAAGTTAATGTTCGACCAGGCGAGTTTGCCGCAGCAGGCAGCGCACCTACGCCACTTATTTTATTGGGAAATTTAGACGCGTTTCATGTTCGGGTTGATATTGATGAAAATGATGTGTGGCGATTTTCTAAAAAAGGTAAAGCCATTGCTTATTTGCGGGGCAATCGAACGTTTAAAACAGATTTATCATTAGCTTATATTGAGCCATTTGTAGTGCCCAAAAAATCATTAACAGGCGATAGCACAGAGCGGGTAGACACGCGCGTATTGCAAGTGCTGTATCAGTTTTCTGGGCAACAATATCCCGTGTATGTCGGTCAGCAAATGGACGTATTTATTGAAACCTTTGAAGACCCCAATAACTAAGGCTCATGATGATGATAATTAAAGCGGTAGGGCTAAGTGTAGTATTGGCGGCCTTAACAGGATGCATGATCGTAGGCACTGATTATCACCCGCCTAAGCTTGATGTGCCCAAGCAATGGCAAGGCGGCACGGTTGATCAGCAACAGCGCGTAACGGATAAGTGGTGGGAACGCTTTCATGATGCGAACTTAAATCGCTTAATTGCCGACGTAATTAAGCAGAATATAGAATTAAAACAGGCTCTCTTACGGATTAAAGAAGCAAGAGCTCAGCGCTTAGTGGTTTATGCCACAGGATTACCTAGTGCTTCTGTAAAAAGTAGTGCCAGTCAGCGATTAAATAACAGCACTTCTTCAGCGCAATCTGTGGGTGGTTTTGGTGTAGGTGATCAACTGATCAGTATTTTTCAAAGTGGCTTTGATGCGCAATGGGAAATAGATTTATTTGGTGGTGCGCAACGCACGGCAGAAAATGCAGATGCGTTAGTCGAGGCCGAGATAGAGTCAAGTCGTGCCGTCTTAATAACCCTTCAAGCTGAAGTTGCCAGAAATTATGCTGAATTACAGACAAATCGTGCGTTATTGCGTATTGCTCAGCAGCAGCGAGATATTCAGCAACAACGTGGTGTATTAATACGGGTACGAGAAAGCTCAGGATTAGGTAGCACTGTAGATGTTGCAGAGAGTGATGCCTTAGTTGCAGAAAGTGACGCTAAAATAACGCAAATTAATCGAGACATTGACATAACTAAACATGCGCTCAGTTTATTACTTGGCGTAGCCGCGAGTGAACTACCTAGCTATTTAGGCAATAGCACAGTCTTAGCATTGATTAACGATACGACCATTCCCAGTTTACCTTCAGATTTGCTCAAACGGCGGCCAGATATTCGTCGAGCAGAGCGTCAATTAGCCGCCAGTAACGCCTCTATAGGTATTGCCATTGCTGAGATATATCCAAAATTAAACTTAACGGCTTTTTTAGGATTGCAAAATATGCGTATAACTGATGTTACGCCGTTGGGTAAATCATGGTCGACAGCTGCCTCATTAAGCATGCCGCTGTTTAATTGGGGGAAAATACACGCCAATATTAAAAGTAAAGAAGTGCAATTTGAGCGTGCGTTGTTAGCGTATCAACAAGTAATATTGGTTGCCTTTAATGAAGTCGAAGATGCTTTAGTGAGCTTAAGTAACGAAACCACACGGCACGATGCCCTTATTCGGGTAGTGCAAACCAAACAACTCGCGGTAAGCTTAGCGGATGCGCGTTATCAAGCAGGGGTAATGAGTTATCTTGATATGCTGCAAAATAAGCATAATGCTTTACAAGCCCAAGCCGAAGAGACCCGTAGTCAGCTGATTCTTTCTACCCAACATATTGCCCTGTTTAAAGCCTTAGGTGGCGGTTGGCAAACACTATCAGAAGTAAAGGGAGAGTGTTTAGCCTGTAAAAAAACCCTAGCAGAGCATGCCCGTAAATTACTGACTCGATAAATGAAAACCTAGATAAAAAGTAAGGATGCAGTCCTCAGCGTTATTGAGAGGCGTTAGGGGGATTTTATTAGATACCATCAAGCCTTTATGCCCTTTGGAAGCCTTCAAACAAAAGCGGAGGCGGGGGGGCATTAAAAGCAAAACAAGTAAGCCGTATTTTGCTTTCTCTAAGCATTCTTAATGCGTGAGTGCGGTATTGACTGCAACATGCTGGTCACTACGCTCACTATGCACAACAGGCTTGGCTGATGATTTTTATAAAAATCATCAGCCAAGCCTCCTGGCC
>CAJAQT010000156.1 GCA_903944165.1 uncultured Methylococcaceae bacterium
GCAGACGGTGCCGAGCTTACTGAGCGTGCGGAACGCAGACCTTCATAGGTTAATTTAACAGCACACGGAACGTGCGTTGCATCGAGGGTTATTTTTTTCACCCATGAACCTTTGCTATCAAGCGTTAATTTAGTTGCATTAACTATTATTTTGCCAAAATTACTTTTCACATTTAAGTTTAACGTAGCTAAGGCGGTTTTACGCTGAGTGGCAGTGAGTGTATTTCTAAACGCTAATTGCCCCGTTAGAGTTAACACATTGCCTTGCCATTTTGCACTTTCCATTGAAAACTGTGTCACTTGATTTGCCAAGCTGGAGCGCGCTGGCCAGACTTGGACAGTTGTGGAGATAGTGTTGGATTTTAGCTTACTACCGGTCTTGGTTTCTTGCACATATATGCTGAGAGGATAGGACTTATTGGCTTGAGCGGGCGTTGGCAACCACGTAAAGTCAATGGTGGGCAGATTATTTTTGATATAGACGGGTGATAAGGTGTAGCCAATGGGCGCAGAGCCATGCACGATAACCTCATCACCTTCTTTATCTGTTATCTGCAAGGCAATCACTACAGGCAATTCACCTACCGTTACATCCCATTTGCTATTGATGGGATGCAGTACGGGTGCGGTATTATTGGGTGCAGGTTTCAAAAATGCCTTAAGGCCTTCAATTAAGCCCAAAGGTGATTTAGACGCAGCAAGTACACCGTCTCTATAACCATTACCTTCAATATCTAAGTGACAAGAAGTGCAACCTTCAGCACCTGTAGGCGTTACATATTCAGGATGTGCTGCAACGTGCTGAGGACACATAACGGACAAAAGTGGTAATAACAAAGCTAATTGATTTCTTTTAAATGGATTATTCATCGTTAGTGACACAGGTGATAGGTTTATAGAATGTATAGTTAAATGAAGCTCAGCCCACGCTTATTAGCTATTAGATAACGGGGCTTGAGTGCTGAGCACTGACACCATTTTTTTACTGGCTTTATAATCCGTGCCCGACCAAAGTAATTTTCCACTGGGGGCGATAATAGCAAAATAAGGCAGCCCAATTTTTAATTGCCGATGCTCTGGTTGCTCTCTGAAGTGTTCAAATTCTGGTTCTTTATCCACTAATTTAACCACGACTGCTAAATTACGCAGTGCGTCGTTGAGCTCTTTATTATTAGCCGTTTCTTCTTTAAACGCTTTACAGTTAGCACACCAGCTTGCATAAAAATCAATAAATAGAGGCTTGCCGCTTTGTTGCGCTAATTTTTGCGCCGCTTCATAGTTTCTATGCCAAGTAATTCCAGCATCTTCCTCCGTTGCAAGAGGCGTCTGTGTAATGTGCACATTTCGTGCTGTGGACATGCCCGCAACGGCCTGCGTAACAAAAGGCAGTTGCTCTAAACCGGTGACCGTTAACCAGCCACCAATTAATAAAGACATGACGCCGCAATAGTGATGCATTTTATGATTGGGTGAAGAATCTTCGGGTAACAGTGTTAACACGTTGCAATGCACTACGGCAATCCAGACAGTGAGCATGCCAATGGCTAGTGATAAGGTGGTGGTGGAGTTTGCACCTAATACCCCCATGCCTTTGTCAAAATAACTGTAGGCAAAATATAAAATCATAAAACCAAATGCATATTTGACTTTATTCATCCAATAACCTGCTTTGGGTAGGTGTTTAAATTTAACTACGCTGACGATAAAAAATGGGATACCCACGCCCACACCAAAGCCAGCCATCATGACACTGCCTGACGCTGCAATACTAAACCGATCCCATAAACTGAATTCTTGATGCAGTGCGGCTAACGTCGCCGCTTTGTCCGCAATGGTATCCGCCACCTGTAATAGTAAGGCAAACACGATGGGCCCAACGCAAGGTGAAATCACTAAACCAGCGACCATTCCCATCAGCCATGTGCCCGCTAAACCGTTAACACGGGCAGAGTGTTGATCAAGCGAATGAACTTCGTTTTGCATAAAGGCTAATTCATAAAAACCCAGTAACGCCACCGCAAAAAAAGCAAAAAATACCGCAAAGGCCAAGTTAACCCATGCTGATTGCATAAAGGTATTGAACGCGCCGCCCGTCATTCCTGCCAACAGTCCAAGCAGCATATAGGTACCAATAATGCCGATTAAATAGGCTATAGCATGGTGTTTTTCCTTTTTGGCAACGCCCTTGGCGCGATTAATAATAAACATGGACGTAATCGGCAGCATAGGATAAACACAAGGCGTGGCGACTGATAATAGTCCGGCAAGCAACATAAGCCCAAACATGACTAAAGTATTGTCTTTATTATCATGAAATAAGCTCACCAGCGTATCCATAACGCTGGCATCGTTACTTGGCTCAGTGCTTGTTGTTATGGGTAACGCCGTTGCGTGCAAGGGTAACGTGAGTGCTGTTGTTTGTGGACGGAAACACACATTGTTCACCTCATTGCATAATTGGTAGCGAAAGTTAAGTTCCACACCGTTACTGTTGAAGGGTCTAGGTGTCTGTTGCTCAAGACTGATGACAAAGTCCCCCTGACCACGCAACACCTGAGCATCCATTTCAGCATCGTAAACTCCGTCTGGAGGCGTGATGTGCTGTAGAGCAAGCCCAGCTTTTGCAAGCGTTGCACCGCTATCAAAGGCCACTGGGATATAGTTGTTATTTTTGCCTGAATTCAAATACGCATGATGATTGGCAGGAACATCTACACTGATTTTAAATTGTGCAGGCCATTTGCCTGGATTTAAGGCGGTGATGGCGGTGACAGCGGTTGGGGGTTCTGCCCAGCAAGTGGTCATTCCTGCCAGCAATAGTAGACTTGTTAATATAAATGTTTTCATACGTGACAAAGATTACAAAGAGTTGTGGATAAAAATCCAAGCATTGTTAAAAGGTCTCAGCCTAGTTGAGTGGCGGTGTTTCTGAGGCATTAGGTGTGTTTAAAATTTGACATTTACTGACGCGGTAAACAGGTAATAACTAAAATCTGCAAAATCGCTTAAACGATTACCGCCCAATTGATAACTGGCACTGTGATCATAAAATTCAGCACCTACCTGAAATTTTGCCTCGTGTAGGTGCTTAAGCGTGGTAAGCGTTTTACTGAGTTTTAAGCCACCCGATAATGCGCCAAAACCTGCTAAACGATAATCACTGGACACCACCGTAGCGGTTGAGTGACTGCTGGCAACGGCACGATAAAAATCAGCTTGGTCTTGTGAGTAATAACGAAAGCGTGGAATAAGCTGCCACCCTGCCATGATAGGTTGATGCCAACTTACTTCGGTGGTATGTGAGTTTATCCCCCAGTCATCTGTGCTGAAGCGATAATCTACATGCAATGCTGCATGATTTAAGTTACCAAAATGGCGAACATATTGCGTTAACCATGCCCATTGAAATTTTTCTCTAGGGCGGTTGTCATTGATTAAATTAGTGAAAATATCACCGTCGAACACGGCTACTTTTTTATAAGGATCAGAGAGATAACCTGTGTTATACGAGAATGTTAGGTTATTTTGCAGCAATGAGTTTTTATCAATAACTTGCGAAACGCCAACTAAATACTGCTGTGCGGTTTTACTGCATAAGTCCCCACACTCACGGTTGCGCGTGTAGCCACCAAAGTTTTCAGTTGGAGTGATTTCGTCAAACGCTAAGGACGCACCAAAATTAAAGGTAGTCAGCTTTTTGTTGCGGTCTACGCTGAACGTACTGTTGATAAAGCGCGAGGTGTAATCACGTTCTTGCGAAAAGCCACCGCCCATCGATAACGAGGACGACTCAAAAAAATAGCTTAGCCCTCCTGAAATAGCATCGCGTTGATCACAAATAGATTTGCCACAATCACTTCTGCTGGCATTGCGTGATGCGCCACTAAGCACTTGTGCCACATTGCCATTAGCGCGGACGTTATACACTGGGGACGCTCCTGAAATGGTATCGCGGACAAGGTTTACCGACCCTGTCATGGTTTTACCAAGCGGTGCTGAGGTGGCAAGATCAAAAATATCAATAGCCATACGTTCACTGCTTTCACTGTAATGACCATACTGAAAGTCAGTGTTGAAGGTTTCTTCCACACGACCAGCTGTGGCGGGTGGAGTCAGTCCTAGCAGGCTTAATGCGGATAAGGTTAAACAGTTAACTACGCTGGAACGCAGTTTATTTTTATCGTGTTTCATAGCGTAAATTACTTAACTGATGGGCGGTTTAAAAAATTTGAGGACACGAAGATAGTCGCGTCAATTACAGCCACAGCCCCCCCCACCGCCGCCATAACCACCCGACGCAGCTTCTTTACTAAAGGCGGTATGTTGGCGTAAACCAAATTCAAGGGCGTCTGTGGTTAAAGCCATCTGCGGCAGTGCCAAATTACCACGCTGTCTAGGTAAAACATCGCTGCACGCCATCAGAGAAAGTGCACACAAAATAATGACAAGAGATTTAACAATAATCATGGCGGGGTTAGTTGTTTGCTAATAAGGTCAGAATGGTTTGTTCTAAGTCAGTGATGTCGGCACTGGTAAAGCCGTGATGCACCTTTTGTACGATGCCTTTTTTATCAATAATGAACGAAGTAGGCATTGATTCAATAACGTACTGATCCGCCCATTCGCCTTTGCCATCGTATAAAACAGTAAACTCTACGGGCACTTCTTTAAGAAATTGACGGGCGCTGGCTTCGTCTTCATCTAAATTAATAGCAATCACTTCAACGCCTTTTGCTTGTAATTTTTTGTGCAGCGCATTAAGTAACGGAAACGACGTGCGACAAGGCGCACACCATGATGCCCAAAAATCCACATAAATCACCTTGCCCGCAAACGCCGATAAAGTGGTGGTTTGTTGTGTGTGTAACTGAGGCAAGGTAAAGACAGGCGCAGGATTACCCACGTCAATTGCCTTAGCAGTAAATGTGGAAACAAGTAAGGCACTGGTAAGTAAAGATGCAAATAGTGATTTCATAAATTCTCGTTATAGTTTTTCTCAACGATTTAGCAGTTATTATGCCAAAAAATTTTAAAAAAACAGGGGTTATGAGGTGCTTAACATGATTGTTTCTGAGCATCTTGCGGACTTAGCATGGGTGGTTTTTTGCGCAGTGGGTGGGGGATTTTTAGTTGTCCTACCTAAAATGGGTTAATTGCCTTGTTTTTAATGTCTGCACAACAAACCTAAGTTACTTATAGTAATGATTTTTTTGTGCTGCAAGGTGATATGACTCACCTAAATAGGTTAAATAACCCAGTTTATTGATAAGTAATGGCTGCTAAAAGTAAGTGCGGGCAGTGGGCTGGTTTTTTTGTGCTACACACGCAGCGCCTGTGTAGCCTGTAGTAGTGGTTTTTTGTTAGGTCTTGCAGGCTGTAGCTTTGCAGTAAAACAGGCTTTGGCACAATGGTTGCTTTTAGCTATTTTGCGAATTTTACTCAGAAGCAGCCATGTTGCACACGCTGGCAAGGGCAGGAGAGTAACGCTTATATCGCATGATTTTATTCATATAACTCAAACTACAGGACAAACACCATGAAGTTAACACGTACTATTAAAAGCATTTTACCCATCGCCATCATTGGCTTACTCTCAATTTCTGCCAGTAACGCAACCACTGAGCCGTCTTCAACTTTTGTCTTTGATGCGGCCAATACAACGGATACTTTTTCAGTAAGAGCTAAAGGCTGGTCAGACCCTGCCTTTGGTGATTTAGGCTGGGTTCATAGCTCTGATTGGGGTCGCTTTAATGCGGTAGAAGGGCAGACTGTTGTCATTAACATGGCAGCAAAAACACCTGGTTTGCATCCTGGTGCAACGGTGTATTACCGCGGCTCTACAGACACTGCGGAAGATAACTTTATCCCTGATGTAGCCTTAACACAAAATGCAACGATGGCGAAATGGGGCGCAAGCAATGATGACACCGGTGAACCGCTTGGCGACATCGTGATGAAATATGTTACGCATGGGTATGATGCAGATAACAATACCGCAAAAACTAAAATGTTTATTCCTATTAGCGATGGTAAAAGTGGCACCTTAAAAATTAGTTTTAAAGCACCTTACACAGGCACCTATATGTTCGTGGTGGGCGGCTATAACCCAGCACCAACGGTTGCCAATGGTATAGCGCACAACGTTAGAGTTTCTGTTAACGTCAAATAATTTTCCGCACCCGCCACCCGCTTTCGTTGCCTAGTTAACCTAAGCGGGTTTAGCTATAAAGTCACCCAAGGCTTAACACCTGCATGGGTGAATATTTTAAAAAATAGGATTAAACATGAACAAAAATTTTTTCACTGTGTTATTGCTTATCGGCGTTGCCAGTAGTGCTAACACTGCACTTGCACATCCTTGGTATTCGGCACCTGCTAAAGCCTTCACCTGTAGTGATTGCCATGTTGGCGGTACCCGTAGTAAACAGTTTGTACCGGGGATTATAGAGAGCTTTCCAATTGATCAGAGTTTATTAATTCAAGATAAGATTAAAGCAATTTTTGCTCTTACCCATGAACAAAAATTACCTTCCTTTGCCAAAATAGATGCACAAATTAACCCCAAACCAAGTTCGCCAGATACCGCGCCAACGGTAAAGCCTGACAATACGTTTTATAATGTTATGGTTGGTGAAAAACCCGTATTAATTACGTTTACGGTGACTGATGCAGAAAAAGATACCTTTACTCTTAATGGACCTGGGTTAATCCCCACAACGCCAACGCCTTATGATGCCGCTAAGTCTTCATCTAGCTTTAGTTATACGTGGACACCAGAAGCAGATTATGCAGGTTTAACTTTGCCTATTGTTGTTTCTGTGCGAGAAAATCAACGTCCTATTGGGCGTTTTTTACCTTCTAACACTGCCACGGCTAATGTAACTGTATGGCCTGCAAGAGCCAATGCTAAAACTGCTTTGGTAGAGCAATTTGATATTCAAAATGCAAAATGGTCTGATAACACCTTGATACTAAGCGGAAATGTAGCGTTTAAAGGCACAGTATCGCCAGCAGCTAAAGCCGATGCCTTAGCAAGCTTAAAATTAAGTGCCACTAGCCAAAAAGGTAAAGCGGTAGGTTCTGCGCCAGTGCTTGAAGAAAATGGCGCATGGTCGTTAAGTTTGCCTGCTACAGAGAGTCAAGTGCCTTGCACCGTAGTGCTTGATTACGAAGGACTTAAAGCAAAACGTCCAGTTAAATCAGCACCGCGTACAGCTTGCGTTAAATAACGTTAAGCGGTTGCCTTGTCTCAGCGTTGCTTGTATAGCATGGGCTGAGGCAAGGCTCTTTTACTAAAAAGCATACTTAAGTCAGTCAATAAGCCTTACAGGTATTTCATGAAAAGATGTCAAGCTTTCCTCATGCCAGCACGCCAACATTATCTTTCTATACTGTCCATTATCGTTTTTTTATTAACCAGCGTTATGGTGCGTGACCTTTACGCGCAAGGCAATACGCCAGCGTCGTTGCACGCTGTAGCGATGCCGCCCGTGCCAGGTTTAGTGGATGGAGACAACCCTATTGTGGTAAATAAAACCGCAGCAATTCAACTGGGCAAGGCATTGTTTTGGGATGTAGCGGTAGGCAGTGATGGCATGGCGTGTGCTTCGTGTCATTTTCATGCCGGCGCTGATCGTCGACGAACCAATCAATTAGCCACAGGCACGTTTCATCACACCGCGTCTGGGCAAAAGTTTCAAGCGACTGCGGCGGGGCAAGGTGGTCCTAATTACACACTTAAACGCAGTGATTTTCCTTTTTATCAGCTTGTTGATCCCTTAGATAAAAATTCTACTGTGCTGTTTAACAGTGATGACATTGTGTCGTCTGCGGGTGTGTTTGCGCGCGTTTTTAGCAAATTAAATGCCCCAAACAATCCCCTAGATGAGTGCACCTTAGCTAAAGATAAGGTGTTTCATGTTAACGGTAATAATGTCCGTCAAGTTCAGCAACGCAATGTGCCCAGCGTCATTAATGCAGGGTTTAATTTTAGAAATTTTTGGGATGGTCGTGCTAATAATATTTTTAATGGCGTGACCGCTTATGGCGATCGTGATACTGATGCGGGCATTTGGGAACTATCTGACGAAGGTTTATTGACCAAACATGCACTGCACCTAGAGAATTCGTCCTTAGCCTCGCAAGCTGTGGCACCGCCCTTAAATTCCAGTGAAATGTCCTGTCAACACCGAACGTTTTTGGCGTTAGCCGCTAAATTATTGCCACGCGCACCGCTAGCGGGTCAAGCTATTCATCCAACAGACAGCGTGTTGGCAGCGTTACGACACGCTTCGGGTAAAGGCTTAGATACCACATATAAAAACTTAATCACCACGGCTTTTGCGCCACGGTATTGGGCGGCGAAAGAGGGCGTTGATAGGCTCCAAACAGGTCAACTTGAGGCTAACTTTGCCATGTTTTTTGGTCTGGCGTTGCAGCTTTATCAACAAACTTTGGTCTCTGATCAAACGCCCTTTGATACGCCACGCCGTACCCATGTTTATCCCCACGAACCTGAAGGACTGAATGACTCGCAATTACGTGGTTTAAAGAAATTTTTAGCAGCAGGTTGCGATGTGTGCCACAAAGGACCCAGCTTTTCAGCTGCCGCACATCCTGCTGTTTATCGCACCAGTAATGGTTTTTCCACCTTGCGTTTGGTTAACAGAGATTTATTAAATGGGGCGTTTAGTGGTGGTTTTTATCGAGGCACTTTAAAGCCGTTAATGGATGAAGGTTATTTTAATACCAGTGTTACCCCTACGTCTTATGATCCTGGTGTGGGTGGCGTTGATCCTTATGGCAATCCATTATCCTTTAGTGAACAGTACGCTAAACAATTAATAGACGGCACCCCCTTAGTTGATCCCATCGCCATTAACGCCTGCGATTTTAACAAAAACTTTACTGATGATTATCAGGCGAATGAGTTAATGGACGACCGCTATCAAACGGGTGACTGTGGTTTAAGCAGCCGTAATGCAAAAATCCCAAAGTCAGACCTCTGGCAAGCAGAAGTTAATAAAGCGCAGTTTGGTCGTGCTTATGTTGCCACCCAAGGCGCTTTTAAAGTGCCGTCTTTACGTAATATTGAACTCACTGGCCCGTATATGCACAATGGCAGTATGTTAACGTTAGAACAGGTGGTGGATTTTTATTTCCGTGGCGGTAATTTTACGAATACAGCTCATTTTGCAGCCCTAGTCTTACAACAACCGATTACACCTAAAGAAAAAAAGGACTTAGTCGCCTTTTTGAAATCATTAACAGACGAGCGCGTGCGCTGGGAGCAAGCACCGTTTGATCACCCGCAATTAACTATTCCCCATGGTCATGCAGACAGCTTGACAGTAACAACGCCAGGTCAGGCAATGGATAACTCACTTAGCATTCCTGCGGTGGGCAAAGCTGGACGTAGTGTGGCAATGGGGCCGTTGAAGCCATTTCAAGCCTATCTTGCCCCCTAAATACACGGCATTTCTCCTGGTGGATGATAGCCGTGTGAATAGGCCTTAATATGATGTGGGTTTTGGTGTTATTACCCCAATAACAGCTAAATAGACCATAAAAGTAGTGGAATCCATGTTAACTGTCATTATGACCATCTTGAAAAATAAGGAGTCCAAGGGCTTTAGCACGGCTACTTATAATCAGTATTGCTGAGGAATAAATACCAACGCCCACGTGTGTCGATGATTGTTGTACAATATCGGCGTTAA
>CAJAQT010000157.1 GCA_903944165.1 uncultured Methylococcaceae bacterium
AGTGATTGCGCCTAAGCCATCAACATCAGCAAGCGTATCGCTAACAGTTAACGTATCGCCTAGTTTTGGGGTGAGGTTATCGATAGTGACAGTGCCTGTGGGGGCGTCGTTAACATTAGCCACGGCTTTAGTGGCCGCACTGATGACCGCTTCATTATTACCTAAGCTATCTTTGTAAGCAGCGATAAATGTTATCTGCTTACCTACATCATTTTGAGTTACGGTGTAGGTTTTGGAAAATTGCGCACCATTTGAAACGGCTGAACCGTTAGCTTGCCATGAATAGGATATTTCACCCATCCCATCTTTATCGGCTAGGGTTGAGCTAGCCGTTAAGGTATCTCCTTGTTTAGGGCTTAAATTACTTACGGTGACGGCACCCGTGGGGGCGTTGTTGGTTGAGGTAACCACTTGCGTCGCTGCACTGCTAACACTTTCCGCTTTGTTAAATCCATCTGTATATGAGGCAGTAACAGTAAGGGCTTTATTTATAGTTGCACTGGTGACGGTATACGTGTTTCCTGTTGCCAGCGTAGTCGTTCCTGCTTTCCAAGTGTATGTGATGGTGCCTAAGCCATCTACGTCAGCAAGGGTATTGCTAACAGTTAGAGTATCGCCCAGTTTTGGCGCAGTGGTGCTAATGGTGACTGCGCCCGTAGGTAAATCGTTAACATTTGAGACGGTGCGGGTTGCGGGACTGCTTACTGCTTCAGCTTTGCCTGTTTTATCGGTGTATTGTGCCGTTACGGTGATTGATTTATTTACATCAGCTTGCTGGGTTGTGTAAGTTGAACCACTGCCTACTTGGTTCTCGCCAGCAAACCAAACATAAGTGATTGTTCCTAAACCATCGGTATCGGCAAGCGTATTTGAGGCGGTTAATAATTGCCCTTGTTTAGGTAGCTTAAGGTCGATAGCAACCGCACCCGTTGGTTTAGCATTGATTACTTCAAGCGCTGATAAGCTGTAACTGCCCGTCGCCGTGGTATCGCTGGCAGAGGCAACTAAGTAGTATTTTCCAGCACTGGGCGCCGTAAATTTAGTAATACTTGCCGTACCTGATGCCACTGTGCCAGTGTTAAGCAAAGAGCCTGTCGCATCATTTAAGAGTAATTTTGGAATGCTTAGCGCAGTCGTTTCTGTTGTAGCACTGCCAGTTAAATTAAAGCTATACACTTTGCTGGCTTCTAACGTCACACTAAACCAATCGGTATCATTGGCAAATTCAATCTCGCCTTTACTGGATTTTCCTAGTACGACAATTCCCGAGGTGCTGACATCATCATTGGGATAATCATCTGTCGAGCTACTTGTGCTTGTAGTAGTAGAGGTAGTTAGACCGGTTGTTGCTAAGGTTGTAGTCGTTGTTGACGTAAAGGTTAATTGTGTCGTGCTACTGTTAGGGATGGTATACGATGCAGTTGTGGTGACGGCTGCTGCACCTGAAGATTTAGCCTGTTTAGCGGTTAATTTATCGGTAACTTGGTAAGGCAATACTGAGTCAAGCTGGTGAGTTTGCGTATCCCAGTCACCCGCCAAACTAACACCCAAGCTAGTCACGCTAGGTAACGAAATAGTAACGCCTAAGGCATCACTTAATTGCGTAATCAATGAAGTTAATGCCGCATTATTGGTTAATTGATTGCTATACAATGCAATTTCAGCATTAGGGGCAAAATGCGCTTTAATTTGTTGCAGTGTAGCGCTGTACTCATGAAGTGTTGAACTGGTTAAGCCTAATACACCTAAAGGATTGCTGCTATCAACAACCAAATGTAAGACAGCAATAGCCTGATGATTAACTAAGGTATTGGCTAAACTTTGTAAGTTATTTCCTAAAGCAGACACATAGGTTACGGGCAGTGTGGGCGCTAAGTTAGGGATTAAATCTTCATACTGAAGAACGCTTGGATCAATAAAAATGAGTTCGTTATTCTGTTGCGTGGATGACATGGCGGCTACCTTTTAAATTAAAAAATTTAGATTTGAGGGAAAATAACGCGTTTTAAATTAAGTTTTGGTTCATTGAAACCTGTTGTGTAGGGTCTGGCAATAGTGGGCAAATACACGACATCATAGAGCTCAGTTACGACCCCTGAAATATGCAGCCAATGTATTAAACTGCTTGATTTTAAGTCAAAAACTTGCAATCCACAACGCTGAAATGTATTGCGATCTTGCAGGCGTTGCGACAAGTTAATATTATTTAAAATGCCTTCTTTGGATAAGCGTAACCGCGATAACGCCACTACGGCATAATCCCCAATAAACGCTAAGCCTCGTGCAAAGCCTGCACATTGCGCAACGGGAACAAAGCTGCGTGTGGCAAAATCAACATAGCCTAATTCACCTTCGCCAGAATTTAGCACCCAAAGTTTACCGTTATACCAACGCGGTGAATGCGGCATGGATAAGCCAGTACACACCACTTCATTGGTTCGAACATCCATGATGAGGCCACTGCCTGTTTGATGTGACTTCCAACCTAATTGCGTATCAAATTTTCCACAAATAGTGGCGTAGGCAAGTTCGCCTTCTTGGGCGCAAATACCATTTAAATGACAGCGATCTTCAGCTTTTAATTCAGAAATAAATTCAGGACGCCAGATAGGTCTAAAGTTATAGGTGGGATCTAGTGTTGAAATGCAGCTAAATTGGGTATTAGCATATAAAAAATCATAGGTTACGCCTTTAAAGGTTGCGTCGATAAGCACGTCATGGGTGTTGCTTTGACCAATCATGTGTCCAACTCTTGGTAAGTACAGCGCACCATAGTTTTGTTTATGCAATCGAACAGGGCCAGTGTTAACAAAACACCAAATTTGATCACGACAACCAATCCATAATTTCTTTTCATTGATTGCCAAGCCCATCGCAGTGCCCACCGTCCGCTCTTGAGCATACAAGCTACCATCAGCACTGCTGCCTAATAAAAATAATCGACCTGATTGATATGTAGAAAAAGCTAACGAGCCGCCTGTTTGTGCCAGCCAATCAGCAAACTGCGGCGAAGGAAACAGCTGTGGTTTATTTACATTAGGTGATTCATTTTCAGCTGCGTGAACCTCTGGAAGAGTGGGTTCATTGGTTAACGTGTAATCAATTGATTCGTTTTGTGGTGCATCAGACATGAGTGAAGTATCCGTGGTAATCAGAAGTAGCTTAAATTAACAGCAAGTAATTAAAAAATAATAAACAATTACTGCTTAAAAAACTGTTTTTAAAAAAAATTTTAATAAAACAGGGTAGAGCAGGTGAATTAAGTGTTTAAAAACCAGTACACGGTGAAAAAAGTTGTGTTAAAAATTAGCGTTAATACTATCAACGAAGTTTTAAGACTTTATTTCACGATAACATTACACCGAGATAATAAATAAAATAAGCCGTTTAATTTTACGCGCCTACAGCTTAGCCGTAGACGTTCAGTAAGTGCTCAATTCTCAGTGTAGTCCCCAGAAACGATAGGGCTGTTCATAAAAGTCATCTAGTTGTGATGGCGAATAAATTTGCACGTACAGTTGCAAAAGCTGCTGCTTGCTTGATGTTTTAGGTCAAGCACTGAGGTGTTACTTAAATTCGCGCAGCGTACTATATTTTATAGTGTTGCACATCTTGTGCTGACGGCTAGTGGGACAGGTCTTTTTTCGGCATTGCTAATTTAGGTAACGGGCCATCTAAACCCATTGCCGCACGCATGACTAAATTTTTTATGGGCAGCAGGCGTTCGGCCATACTTAAACCTAAATTGCGCACTATTTTTAACGGTAAAATGTTGTTACTAAAGGCTAGATAAAACGCATCCATGACGGTCATGATTTTTAAATTCTCTGTGCGGCGCATGGCTTCGTAGCGTTTTAATACCTTAACATCGGCAATATTTAAGCCGTTAGCGTGAGCTTCTAGGATAACTTCAGCAAGTGCCGCTGCGTCAAGTAAGCCGATGTTAACGCCTTGTCCTGCCAGTGGGTTTATGGTGTGTGCCGCATCACCAATTAAAGCTACGCCTGGTTTAATATAATGTTGGGCATGTTGACGTTTTAAGGGAAAACTTGCCGTGCCTACTATTTGGTTAATGTGACCAAGACAGACAGGAAATGCTGCGATTAATTCTTCTTTAAGGGCAGGGTAGGGCAGTTTACTCAGGCGTTGAATTTCTTCAAATGAGTTATACCACACGATTGAACCGTGACGACCAGATAAGGGTAAGAAGGCTTGTGGGCCACTGGGTACAAAACGTTGCCAAGTAATATCTTGTTGTTCATAGCCAGTTTCTACATTAATAACCATGGCATGTTGTTCATAATCCCAACTGGTTACGCCTAAATTAACGGCTTGACGTATTTTGGATTGACCACCATCTGCAGCAATAATTAAGGGTGTGCTAAGCACGCGGCCATCGCTGAGAATTAATTCGGTATGCGCACCAGGTGTGTAATGAATGGTCTGAATGCTAACTGGGCATAAAAATTGTATGTTATTAAATTCAGTCAGGCGATCAAGTAGCGCAAGTTGCGTAATACGATTTTCTACGATGTAACCAAGCGCCTGATGATCGATCGCCGCACTGCAAAACTCAGTGTCGCCCGTGGTTTCCCAAACGCGCATTCTTTGAAAGGGGCAATAACGGCGTTGCACAATACCGTCCCAGGCACCAAGATGATCAAGAATGTTTTTTGAGGCAATACTGAGTGCGGAGACGCGCAAATCATGGGGTTGTTCTGCACTAAAGGGGGGCGGTGGAGTGTTTTCAATAATGGCTACGGACAACTTACTATCGCCAAGTGCGCAGGCTAATGTTGCGCCAACCATGCCGCCACCCACAATGATGACATCAAAAAATTCTTTCATATTAAGCAACTATCAAGTAATCTAATTTTTAATGAATGACTCAAAAATAGACAGCAATTTTCATTATAGTTGGACGCTATGGCACAGTGTCTTAGTAAATATAAGCAGGAGTAAAAAGGTTTTTGCCTTTTTTAACCAAGGGCTAAAGTCCTTGGACTCCGTATTTCCAAGATGATCATAATGAGAATTGCTGAAAAATAGAGCCAGATGTGACAGATACGCCTTACTATATTACAATTGTCTGGTTTTACTAGGCGAAATTATCTGAAATTTAGTTTTTTTCTAATGTATACGTTATCTTGACTTACCGTGCATTACAACAAAAAACAACCATATACCCTTACCTATTCAAGGTAAAGACTTAACACGAAAAACGGGCCTTATTAATGAACCAAAATCCCCGATTAAGTAAAGAAGATCTTATGCTTTATCACGTTGAACACTCAAAAGACAGTTGTGGTGTGGGCTTTATCACGCACAAACACAGCGTGCAAACGCATGATTTATTAATTAAATCTCACGAAGCATTATGTACGATTCCGCATCGTGGCGGCATGAGTGCCGAAGGTATTGGTGACGGCGCTGGTGTGAATATAGATTTATCACGTAACTTCTTTCGAAAAATAACTGGTTTACCTGATTTAGCATTAGGTCAGTTTGGCGTGGCTAATTTCTTTTTTCCTGAAGATCATGATCATTACGACTCCGCTGCTCAAGAATTAGTTGAGCGACACTTTAACGCAGCACAGTTGCCAATTATCCTGTGGCGCAGCGTTCCGGTAGATAACTCAGTCTTAAATGCGGCGGCCTTAAAAGCACAGTTTCCAATAAAACAATGTATTTTTGGGCGGCCAGAATCATTACAAACAGACGCGCATGAGGTGTTTGAAAAATACCTTCAAAAAGTCTTGTTAGCACTTGAAGTAGAAGGCTTTACCCGCGCTGAATTGGAAGGTTTTTATCCTTTATCAATGAGTTCACGCACACAAGTGTACAAAGGTCGGTTAAATTCATTTGAAGTCATTCCTTATTTCAAAGATTTATATGATATCGATCATGAAATCAGCACTTTATTTTTTCACACGCGTTTTTCAACCAATACTGCGCCCGCAACGATTATGGCGCAGCCGTTTCGTTATATGGCACACAATGGTGAGTTAAATACCGATAAAAAAAATCGTTTAAGTGAAAGTGCAATTGCTAGGCAAAATAATAAACACATTATTTTTCCTTGTGGACAATCTGATTCTGGTCGTTTAGATCAAACTTTATCGCGCCGTATCAATGAAGACAATATGGATATTGTGACTGCGGTGTTAGCCATGATGCCACCTGCTTGGGAAAATGACACCACCTTATCCCCTAAAGTGCGGGCAATGTTGGAATATTTCAGTTTGTATGAAGAAAAAAATGACGGGCCAGCCGCCTTGATTTTCTTTGATGGTATTCGTGTGGGTGCGCGTCTTGATCGCTTGGGACTGCGTCCTTTACGCTTAGTGGAAACCTCAGATTATCTGGCGGTAATGTCAGAAGCAGGACAGATTGATTTTCCACCCAATGCTATTCTTAGACGTGGTCGTATTGAAGCGGGAGGAATGGTGTATTTCGACCACAGCACTGGTCAAATCTACGATAATCATCAGGTGTTAGAGCGTTTAGCAAGTGAAAAAGAGTATAGTCATTTACTCCAGCAACGCTGTGTGCATTTTGCTGATTTGCCCAAATTAAGCTTAGCTGAGTTAACGCCAGAAATGCTTAATACCTCTACAGAATTCACTATCAATCAACAACATACTGCGTATTCTTTAAATCAAGAAAGCTTTAAGTTTTTGTTGGATCCGATCTTAGCTACGGGCATGGAAAAAGTGTCGGCAATGGGCTATGGTATTGCACCAAATGCTTTATCCAAAGCTGAAGGTGGCATGTCACGATATTTTAGTCAGCGTTTTGCTCAGGTAACCAATCCGCCTTTAGATTCGATTCGTGAAAGCGATGGCATGACACTGCGAGTGGCGTTGGGTGCAAAACCAAATTTTTCTGATGACGAAAATAAACAATTAATGCTTGAATCGCCTATTTTGCAATGCACGCAAATAGCGCAAATACGTCGTCAAACAGCAGTTAAAACGCTCACTTTGGCAATGTTGTTTGAGCCAGACTTTAACGATGCTGCACAAAACGAAGTAAATTTACACGCAGCTGTTGCACAACTAAGCGAGCACGTCGCACACGCAGCATTAAATAATATTGGCATCATTATTTTAAGTGATAGCCAAATTAGTCATCAATATGCGGCTATTCCTGCATTATTAATGATTGCTGCGGCCAATCAAGAATTAGTCAAACAAGGTTTACGCTTTAACTCATCGCTTATTGCTGAAACTGGGCAGGCGGTGAGTCCACATGATATTGCTACCTTGCTGGGTTTTGGTGCGTCGGCAATTTGCCCTATCAGTGTGTATCATCGTGTGATAACGCATTTTCCCGTTGCAGAGCAGCAGGCCGTCTTAGATAAGTTTCAAAAAGGAATTGAAAAATCTTTGATGAAAACTATGGGTAAATTTGGCTTATGTACGGTTGAAAGTTATATCGGTGGTGAGTTTTTTGAATCTAATTACATCGATACAGATGAGCCTAAATTAACGGTGTATTTTCCTAATATTCATTCTTCTGTGGGGGGCGCTAGATTTGCTGATATTGCTGCCAGTGCCGCAGAATGGCATCAAAAAGCCTTTACTGTTCATGCTGAAAACGACATTCCTTTTTTAGGTTTATTTAAAGAACGTCAAGAGGGTGCTGGGCATTCGTATGGCAACACTGCCGTACGCGAATATATCAACATGACCGATGAAGCGATCATGTATGTACCGGAAACGGCACCCGTAGCAAGTGATACCGCTTACGTTGACTTAGGCTACCAACAACGCACTGCTGAGCAAATTGACACTTTTGGTATTACGCCGGCGTACCGTAGTTTTACCAAAAATCTGTACCATGAGCGCGACTCACGTCCTGCCGCTTTGCGTGATATTTTAGATTTTCCTGTGGATATTCGGGCGGCTCAAAGTAGTGCAGAGTTTGAACGCTTGTTGTGCAAGCAGCAAGTGCAAGGCAATGTAAATTATTTAATTTGTGGCTTACGTGTCGCTGCAATTGATTTAAATCAGTATCAAATCAGCTTTACTCAGCAGTCAAATGAGGCTCGTTTACAAGCGTTAACAGCACATTTTGAAAAACGTTTCCATGAGGTTAAATTTACTTACGTCATTCGCGCAGAGTCTTTATTTATTACCTTACCTGACGGTGATTCTTTATTTGCCCACTATTTAGCCAATATTCGCACGGCGCGTGAACCAATTGCTTTAACGGAAGTTCAAGCAGCTCATGAAATCACTCAAAGCTTAGCGTCTGGGGCAATGAGTCATGGTGCTTTATTAGCAGAAGCCCACGAAGCCGTAGCATTGGGTACTAATATTGTGGGAGCAATGAGTAATTCAGGTGAAGGAGGTGAGCATTCTAGTCGTTTTAATAGCTTACGTTCTTGTAAAATCAAACAATTTGCGTCTGGACGTTTTGGCGTATGGGCGGGGTATTTAGCTGATCCAACAATCCGTGAAATTGAGATTAAAATTGCCCAAGGTGCAAAACCAGGTGAAGGTGGACAACTTCCAGCGGCTAAAGTGTCTGTTGAAATTGCATCATTACGAGGCGGAACACCGCAAGTGGAGTTAGTCAGTCCACCACCGCATCATGACACGTACTCAATTGAAGATTTAGGTCAATTAATTCATGATGCCAAAGCAGCAAGGATTAAAGTGGGCGTTAAATTAGTGTCTTCTGAAGGCATTGGTACGATTGCTGTTGGTGTAGCAAAAGCTGGGGCAGATGTGATTAACGTTGCAGGAAATACGGGTGGCACAGGTGCCGCTGCGGTTACCAGTCTTAAAAATAGCGGTCGCTCACCAGAAATTGGTATTGCAGAAGTTCATCAAGCCTTAGCCTTAAATGGCTTGCGTAATAAAGTGATATTACGTTGCAGTGGCGCCCATCAAAGCGGCTCAGATGTGGTTAAGTCAGCAATTTTGGGTGCGGATTCCTTTGAATTTGGCACCACAGCATTAATGATGTTGCGGTGTGTGATGGCGAAAAATTGCAATATCAAATGTCCAGCAGGATTAACCACCGCACATGAAGAATTTAAAGGTGATGCGAGAGTTCTTGCTCAATATTTTATGAATTTAGCGCATGAAGTGAGAGAAATTTTAGCTCAGCTTGGTTATCGCAGTTTAGGGGAGCTTCGTGGTAAAACTGAGTTACTGCATTTAATTGATCATCCTTGCATGATTGGTCAAATCGATGTGCGTAAAATGTTGCACCAAGTCGAGGTCGTTGTCGTTCCTAAACCCATTTACTTGGAAGCAAGTTTTACCAAAGATGACGCTATTTTGGCTCGGGTTAAAGATGTCTTAATTGACGGCAAGCAGCCGCAATTAATCATTGAAGGCGCAGAATTTAAACTGAATAATTGCAATAAAACCGTGGGTGGGCAGCTCGCTATTGATATTGAGCGGTTATTGAATTATGAACTTACCGACGCGCAGTATGCCCAAAGCACGACTATTTATACCTATTCGACGGGGCGTCGTTATTTTGCACCTGACAGCGTGGTTATTCGTACTCACGGTTCAGCGGGTCAAAGCTATGCCGCGTTTATCAATGATGGTATGCGGATGGAGCATTTAGGCACCTGTAACGATGGCGTAGGGAAATCAGCCTGTGGCGGTGTGATTATTGTTGAATCGCCGGGTGGTGGTGTGAAAACGCCAGGTAACAATGTGCTTATTGGTAATTTTGCTTTGTTTGGTGCAACGGGCGGAAAAGCCTTTATTAATGGCGAAGCAGGTGATCGTTTTGCCGTAAGAAACTCTGGTGCGCTGGCGGTTGTTGAAGGCGTGGGTGATTTTGCTTGTGAATACATGACCAATGGCGTGGTACTTAATATTGGTGGTTTTGGTAAAGGCTTTTGTAATGGTATGTCAGGTGGAAATGCTTACCAATATGATCCTGATAATCGTTTAGCCTGTTTGTATGATAAATCATCTGTGGCACTGCATTGCTTAACAGAAGAAACAGAAACGACCAACGCGCACGAACAATTTATTTTAACCATGCTGTCAGAACATGCTGAGAAGGCAAATTCTAGCAAGGCAAAAAAATTGCTTGAGAACTGGCAGCATGAACGTCAACACTTTAAAATTGCTTTACCGTTATGGTTATTTAAAACACAAACTGCCAAGTATTTACAGCAAAGTATTGAGCGTAAAGGCATGATTGAAGAGTTATCGCACGACTTAGCAAAACAACAGATTGACTTAGTTAAGCAGGCCTATCAAACACAAGCGGTTTTATTTGAGGGCATCACGCCTGAAGAAGCATTAGATGCCAAGCACTTAACGCAGCAATTAATCAATAGTTATGCGGTATTACTAAAAGCGCAACACGTGGCACAGGAAAGTTTAAAACATCTGTCAGACGCGCAACGCACTGCTCAGCATACTGAACAAGCCGCCCGAAAAATTATTACCCAGCGTCCTCGTAAATTACAAGAAGCCTTGGTGAAATTAACGCGTGATGCTTACAGTCATTACAGTGATGAGCAATTAGCCTGTTTATTAGCCAATAAACGTTTACATGATTACAAAACGGCGTTAATTAATCGTTCAGTGCAAAGTATTTATTCTTTAGGGTCTACCGCGTGGATTATTGAACAAGATCAGCTTAATCGTGCTGTCTTAGCAACGCTACCGAGTCCTGACCAATATTTAGCGAGTCTGGTTGGTTTAGAGATTATGCAGCAGATGATGACTGAAACAGCCCATTAATTTATTTTTTAAGCCTTTAATTCCTCTTATTAACAGTAAGTTACGTGTTAACAAGAGGAACTCAATTAAACTCAGTGACAGCAATGAAAATACCAACAATTTCATCCGATGCACCTTACAGTGCAAGTCAACGTGCATGGTTAAGCGGCTTTTTTGCCGGAATGCACTCACAACTTCTTCAAAGTGCCAACACGGTAGTCCAGACTGAGGCGCGTGTCGTCAATATTCTTTATGGCAGTCAAACAGGCAATGCGCAATCGGTTGCCAATGATGCCGCTACTGCGGCAAAAGCTCATGGTTTGAAACCTCTAGTACACAGTATGGATGAAATTACTGCTGCCCAATTGTCCGTAATGGCAACAGTATTGCTTATTACCAGCACCTATGGCGAAGGCGAAATGCCTGACAGTGTCCAAATGCTTTGGGATGAAGTAGCTAAACTTAGCGAAACTACGTGGTATACCATGCACTATGCCGTGTTTGCACTAGGCGATACCTCGTATGATTTATTCTGTGAAGCAGGTAAAAACTGGGATAACAAGCTTGCTGAGTTAGGGGCGCTACGACTGTTTGACAGGGTTGATTGTGATGTTGATTATGAAGAACCTGCACAAGCGTGGTTAGCACTGGTTGTGCCACATATTTCAGGAACTCAGCAAACTGCGGCAGTGCTGGATATGTCAGCACCCTTAGAAGAAAAGCCGCAATACCATCGTAAACATCCTTTTCCAGCAGCCTTAGTGGTTAATCGTTTATTAACGGCTCCCCATTCTTCAAAAGAAACGCGCCATTACGAAATTTCCATCGCAGGTTCTGGATTACATTATGAAGCCGGTGATGCGTTATGTGTGATTCCCAGCAATTGTCCAACTTTAGTTACAGATATTATTGCTGCATTGGCATGTCAAGGCGATGAAGATGAGCCTGTTAAGGGTGAATTAATGTCGTTGCGTGATGCCTTATCAACGCATTATGAAATTAAAACGCCTAGTAAAGAATTTATTGAAGAACTGGCTAAGCGTTCAGGTGATCAACATTTAAATGGTTTAGTTAATGCCACCGATAAACAGGCGTTAAGTGACTTTTTATGGGGACGCGATACCTTAGATTTATTACGTACCTATCCTATTTGTGAGTTTTCTGCGGCGGAGTTTTTAGGGCTATTAAAACCTTTACAGCATCGTGCGTATTCAATTTCATCCAGCAGCAAAGTTTCACCTGACACGGTGCATTTAACCGTGGCGAGTGTGCGCTATCACAGCGGTGGACGCGATCATAAAGGCGTATGCTCAACTTTTTTAGCCGATTTAGTGACGGATAGCACTAAGGTAAAATGCTTCTTTTTACCTAATAAAGTGTTTCGAGTTCCTGAAGATAATACCGTGCCAATGATTATGGTCGGGCCGGGAACGGGGATTGCGCCTTTTCGTGCTTTTTTACAAGAACGTCAGGCGCGTCAAGCCATAGGAAAAAACTGGTTATTTTTTGGTGATCGCAATGCCGACACTGATTTTATCTATCAAGATGAATTAAACGCATTTAAAGAACAAGGTGTGTTAACGCGTTTGGAGCTTGCTTTTTCCAGAGATCAAGAAGATAAGATTTATGTGCAAGATAAAATGCGTGAACACGGTGCTGAGTTATTTGCTTGGTTAGTCGAGGGTGGGTATTTCTTTGTGTGTGGAGATGCTTATCGTATGGCTAAAGATGTTGATAACGCCTTGCATCAACTGATTGCCACGCATGGCAACTTGAGTGAACAACAAGCGCTTGATTATGTGAATCAATTGAAAAAAGAGAAGCGCTATGTAAGAGATGTGTATTAATTCATATTACCTTCTGACATTGCGCGGCGCGTGGTAACCCAAGCCAAGCAGTGTCAGTATTTTCAGTGCCACCTTCACCTCACGCACGCGGCATCAAATAGCGTTTCAATTACCCTCAATTATTTAAACAATCCTGAACTGTCCATTGCGTGGCTTTGTGTGCAGGAAAATATGATGCCGTTAAGGTAATGATGCCAACAAGGCATAACCAATACACCACAGCATAGCTATCAAAAGAAAAGTCCAACTGAATACCTAACATGGTTTCACCCAATTGCACGGCAATGGGTTTTGCTATGCAATAGGCTAAGGGGACGCTAAGTAGCCATGCGATGACGCCATGCCAACACCCTTCGATTAAAAACAAGCGAAAAATAGTCCGCGTAGAGGCACCCAATGCTCTAAGAATGCCTATTTCTTTGGTACGTTGTAAAACATTAATCGATAAAGTGCCTGATAAGCCAATGCCACTCACAACGCAAATCATGAAGGCTAAGCCTAGTAAGGTTGACAAGACGGGCTTAAATTGTTGCTGAGCATACTTGCGTTCAGCTAATTTTGAGGTGGTACTGAAATTATCGACAGCAATATGTGCCGCAGTAAAATGTTGTTTGAGTGCGTTAAGATAGGCTGTTTCTTGTTCAGGCGTAGTGGCTAACGCGCTAAGCAACGCGACTGAGCTTAACGCCTTGCTATGAGTCAGATTTCGTGCCGTTGTTAAGGGCGTATACACTGGTTCGATAGTAAATTGGCTGCTGGTAATCCAACGATATATACCTATTATTTCAAAGTCTTGTGCATTTTTTTCAGATTGAATAGTAAGCAAATCACCAATCGACACGGCATTTAGTTTGGCGGTAGCGGCACTGATTACCACGACTTTTTTATCGTGATCAGATGGTATTAACCAGCGTCCTGCCGCTAGTTGTGGTTGATACAAGGCATTATCTTCAGGGATGCCATAAAGCTGTATGCCTAAGCTGCCGTGTTGTTTAATTGCCTGCGTATTATGACTAATTTCACAAGGAAAACGCTGCCATAATTCGATGAGCATGGTGTTAGAAAGAGCAATTGCGGCACGCACAACGTCAGCGTCAGCACGATCTTGGCTTAACCCTAAACGAACAGTAAAGTGGTTGCGTGCGGCTTCATTATCCAAGGTGCGTTGCAGTGAGGCGAGTAAACTCATTAGTACCATGAAGACAATTCCAGCAATAATTAACATGCTCTGAGTAAACAATAACTGCCCTTTACGACGAAATAAATTGCCCAAGGCCGCCGCATTGAGGGTGGATAAACAGTATGCTGCTACTCTTTCAAGGTAACGATCAATGCGCGAACGACCAAAATCTGAATGCACACCATAGCCTGTCATCGCCAGACGCGGAGACAGGGATGCGCCTGCTATGATTGGCTGCAAAGCACCCAGTAGCGTCATACCCAATCCACCCAAGACCATCAGTAATAAAGCACGCGGTGAAAAAACAAAGTCAAGGCAAGCAATATTAAATAAGCCCAATAACTTACATGAACTTAGGTAAGCCACTATGAGCGCCAACGGAAGGGCAACAATAAGCGCTGTCAGGCCCAGTAACAAGGCTTCAAGTAAATAACTTTTGAGTAAAATAAACGCACTGGCACCCAAGGCTTTCATGACACCAATTTGTTTGCTTTGCTGCGTGATATGCGCGGATAAGGTGATTAATATTTGTACACTTGCTAAGCCCAAGGCAGCTAGTGCCATGATTTCTAAAACACCGTTAATACCTGCTAATAAAGGTCGTCCCCAGTGGTGCTCAGGGTCTTGCAAAATCGTTGCATTCACAGGAAGCTGGTGGTCGGCAAAAAACTGCCTTAACTGACTTGCTTGTTGACGTGTTGTTTCAGCGTTATAAGGCTCGGGTAGTTGCAGTAATAATTGTCGAAAACTATGGGCTGGCAGGGCAAAGTGCTGGGCAAACTCAGGTGCGGCAAAGAATTGAATTGGCCCGCCTAAGCTGGGTGGTTTTACAAAGGGGTGACGAATAATCCCCTTAATGGGTAACTCACGCGTTGCTGTTGCTGTTTGTACAATAACCTGATCACCCAAGGCAAGCTGACTTGCTGTGGCGGACAGTTGTTCAATGGCAAGCATGTCATCGTGTGGCCAAACACCCGCTGAGAGCGTGGAAATATCAAGCTGTTGCAAGGCAGTAGGCGGACGAAATACAAGCAATGCCGATAACCATTCTGCATCATCAGCCTTTAATTTGTAGCGAATGCTTATCGTGGTTAAGGTGTCGAGATGAGTCGGGGTAAATTGCTTGGTGAGCTGTGGTAATAAAGCCAGATCAGCATCATGTCTAAGCATGAGATTAATATGCGATGGTCGCGAGTGCTTGTGGGCGGCATCCATCTGACTAAGCAGTAAATCCACCATGCCAAATAAGCTACCTACACAAAAAATACCCACCATCACACTTAGCATAGCTAATAAAAAACGGGAGCGATAACGCCAAAAATCGGTGCGAGTTTTTTGCCACAACATCACTATTACTCCATTTGTGTTTGAGTATCTGAGGCGATACGTCCTGCGGAGACAGTAATTTTACGTTGTGCCGCCGTAGCTAAAGAATCGTTATGAGTGACCATCACCAGCGTTTTGCCTTGGTTTTGCAAATGACTAAATAATTGAAAAACTGCCTCAGCGGTATTGGCATCTAAATTACCTGTGGGTTCATCCGCCACAATTAAAGCAGGATCGTTCGCTAAGGCTCGCGCAATGGCTGCGCGTTGTTGTTGACCACCTGAAACTTCACTGGGTAAGCGTTGAGCGGCATCAGCTAAATCAACCAATTCTAATAAGTGCATTGCGCGTTCGCGGCGTTGACGTTTGGGTAAAACATTAAGAAAATCCATTGGCAACACAATGTTTTGCCATAAATTAAGCGTCGGCAGCAATTGAAAAAATTGAAAAACAATACCAACATTGGCACCACGCCAACGCGTTAATGCCTCATTACTGATTGCATGAAGAGCGGTATTATTGACCCACACTTCGCCTTTAGAGGGGGTATCAATACCGCTAAGTAAATTTAATAAGGTCGATTTACCATTGCCTGAAGCCCCCACAATCGCTACAAATTCATTTGCATGAATTGTTAGATTAATATCATGTAGCACGGTTTGCCATTGTTTACCTTGAGGATATTCTTTATAGACATGCGTTAAATGAATGAAAGGCGTCGGTTGCATTGCTAAAGTGTTGGTTGAAGGGTTTAGAAAAGATGAGTGATGGTCTTTACATGCGCTGTATAGCTTATGAAAATAATAATTACCTAACGTAAACTTCGTAGCGGAATACGTATAATAATTTTATCTCTGTTAGTTCACCACGGTATTAAAAAGTAAATTATACTTTGTTTGCTTAACGACCCGCTGCGGTGTTTTAAATTAAATACCACGGACTGGAGTGTTGTTAGCGTGAGGGTAGTGTAAGGCTGCGCTTTATCTGACTATTTTATGATTTTGCAGAATTTTCTGCTTTTATTGATGACACTATATTATGCAAATAATCGCAATTTACCCAGGTACGTTTGATCCCATCACTAATGGGCACTTAGATATAATCGCTAGAGCCGCAAAGCTATACCATACTGTGATTGTTGCGGTGGCCGTTAATCGCAATAAAACTCCGTTGTTTTCTTTAGAGGAAAGGGTCGCCTTAGTGTCGGCCGTGATTCCTGACTTTACCAATGTACAGGTTATTGGTTTTGATAATTTATTAGTTGATTGTGCACGAGCGCAAGGTGCGCAAGTTATTTTGCGTGGCTTACGTGCCGTATCTGATTTTGAATATGAATTTCAGTTAGCAGGAATGAATCGTCGCTTAGCCGCCGACTTAGAAACAGTTTTTTTAACTCCAGCGGAGCAATATGAATTTATTTCTTCCAGTATGATTAGAGAAATTGCTCAGTTTAAAGGCGATGTGTCGAGTTTTGTGCCTGATATCGTCAGGCAGGCGTTAATCGCTAAATGTGTATGATATAAAGGTTTACCCCCTTAAGTAGCGTAGGTCTCTATACAGCTTTTTACCCTAATTAAAACAATTAGTTATAATGATGCTAAGCCCCCTCTCCTGTTGGAGAGGGTTGGGGAGAGGAGAATAAAATCAAGCATTTATATTTCCCCTCATCCCAGCCTTCTCCCTTTGGAGAAGGGGCAAAGTTACGTGTGTAGATAGGTATGCTTAAGTAGAGTCAGCTTAAATAGGCTATGACGTGTGGAGTGCAGGCTCTGCTTGCAGGCACGAACGGAGTCCAATGGCTTTAGCTATTGGTTAAAAAGGCTAAAGCCTTTTTACTCCTGCATAGCCATAATGTTTAATAGGATGGTTTGACAAAAGCTTGTTCATGACGATTCCTAAGTTATTTTAATAATTAATTATTAAACGCGTGTCTATTATTTATTTGGAGAAAAAGTGTCCTTAATTATTTACGATGAATGTATTAACTGTGATGTGTGTGAGCCTGAATGCCCCAATGGGGCAATTTCACAGGGTGAGGAAATTTATGTGATTGATCCAAGCTTGTGTACCGAATGTGTTGGGCATCATGGCGTACCTCAGTGTGTTGAAGTGTGTCCGGTGGACTGTATCGAAAAAGATCCTGCACACGTTGAAGATCACGAAAGTTTGTATCAAAAATATTTAAAATTAACGCAAACGACAGGGTAATTTCAGCACTAAGCTAAGGATACAAAAGACACCAATCTTGATGTCAACTATGTGTCGATGCTGCTTTGTTCATAGGTCATCTTTGGGCTTCCAATGCTACGCCAGTATCGATACCACGCTAAACTTTCGTGTGTTGAGCCTACTGGATTATATTCAGCACCTATCCACCCTGTATAAGTCGACTGCTCAATAGCCGCAAATAACGCCCTAAAATCTAGGCTACCCGTGCCAGGTTGTCCACG
This sequence comes from uncultured Methylococcaceae bacterium, assembly GCA_903944165.1. Classification (GTDB taxonomy): domain Bacteria; phylum Pseudomonadota; class Gammaproteobacteria; order Methylococcales; family Methylomonadaceae; genus Methylovulum. The sequence goes on from CAJAQT010000157.1 coordinate 17,513, forward strand.
ACCAGGGCAATCAGCAATTTGAATGTGCCCAATTTTATGGGCATGACAACGAATAAACGCACAGGGGTCTTCGTGCATTTTTTGCGCGTGATAGCAGTCGTACTGCAAAAAAATATGGGGATTGTTAACAGTATTAAAAACCGTCAACATTTGTTCGCCTCGATGAATTAAGGCCCTAGGCATATCAAGAGTATTCAGCCCTTCAAACACTGTTTTTATGCCTAATGGTGCAAATTGTTGAGCGGCATAATCAAGATTGTGCAGAAAAGTGTGCCAATACTCGGCGTGCAACGCCGTGTTAATACATCGACCAGGCAGAATATTAATACATTCAGGATGCAAGATTTCAGCGTAGTCATAGGCCAGTGCTACGGCTTTTTTAAAAGCCGCCTGTTTATTTGGCACGCAGGCTAAACCTTCGCCACCCTGCAATAAATCATCAGCCCAAACATTAAAAAGCACCAAGGGCAGCGCCGTTTTTTTAAGCTCTGCATGCAGTTCACGCGCGGGCACGCTATACGGAAACTGAATTTCAACGCCGTTAAACTGATGTTCACGCGCCAGTCTAATCCGTTCAAGAAGCGGTACTTCGTTAAATAATAAAGATAAATTAGCAGAAAATTTAAGCATTGTTTGAGGGTAAGTATTCAGTCCCCCTGAGCACCCAAAGGGCATAAAGGCTTAGGGGAGATGTGATTAGATAAATCGAACACTGGACAGCGTGAGCTTAAACCGTTCGTGGTGAGCTTGTCGAACCATGAGCGGTTTGACCGTCCAAGCTCATCACAGGCTCAGTCCCCTTTTTTCAAAGGGGGAAGTCTATGCTTACACCATTAGTTTAGCAGGGGGGCTGAATAATTACGCTCCCACTCATATTGGTTTTTCTACGCACCGCACTCTTTTGCCACTCCAAGTATACGTTTGAGGTCATGATTGTTGTTAATCAACGCCATTCTGGATGCAATTTTATCAGTGCTTGAAGGTTATTCAAGGCGTTTTCAAAATCATAATTATTCATTTGTTCCAGTAACAAATCTGCGTGTTCTTGGGTTATTTTTTCTTTTAATAAGGGTAGTAAAGATTCAAGAATATAGGCACTTTCCAGATCATCATCTTCTAATAACATGATTAATTTTGTTAATTGTATTTTAAAGTTTTCGGGTGATAGTTTATGCGCTATGGGTTGTGGCGGAGCGATATTTAAATCGGTGATAAATTGACATAAAGTCGTTAACTCTTGATGCGCTTCCGTGAGCAAATCGGCTAAGTTTTCTGTATTGTCTGCGTGCCGCAAGGCGGTTTCTATAGAAAAGCTTAGCTCTTTTAAGGTATTCGCGCCCAAGGTGGCACTAATACCTTTTAAGGTATGGGCTAAGCGTTCTGCATCCTGAACGTTATTTTGCTCAAGTAAGGTATTAATGGTTTCAATATCATGCTGATGAAGGCTGATAAACTGCGCTAACATTTTAAAATATGCCTGTTGATTGCCCCCAAAATAGACAAGACCGGTAGGCATATCTAATAGTGGTGAGCTAAATATCATGGGGAAATTGATTTCACTGTCGATAGCCAGGTTGGCTGTGGTGTCAAGGCTAGGAGATGTGGAATCATCAGTTATTGCCGTCTCAGGAATCCATTGCGCTAAGGTTGAATATAAAATGCTGGGATCGACAGGTTTAGCAATATGCGCGTTCATACCCGCATCTAGGCAACGTAATCGGTCATCAGTGAAGACGTTTGCGGTCATAGCGATGATGGGTAAGTGATGACCATTATCTAAAGTACGTATTATGCGGGTGGCTGAAATGCCATCAAGCACGGGCATTTGCATGTCCATTAAGATTAAATCGTAGCGCGTAGTATTAACTTTATTAATGGCTTCTTGACCATTGTTGGCAACATCGATAGTCATGCCAACACTTTCTAATAATTCTTGGGCAACAATTTGGTTAATTAAGTTATCTTCCACTAACAAAATATGCGCATTACTTTTAAACTGCGCCTGAGAGTGTTCGGGCTGTTGAAGATTAATTCCAAGTCCACGTTCTAAAGGCAAGGTAAACCAAAAGGTACTGCCAATACTAGGGCGACTTAACACGCCAATCTCCCCTGCCATTAATTCAACCAAGCGGCGACTAATTGTTAACCCTAAGCCAGTGCCGCCATATTTTCGGGTGGTGGACGCTTCCGCTTGTTCAAAGGCTTCAAAAATGCGTTGTTGTTGTGCTTCACTCATGCCAATGCCTGTATCTTGTGTTTCAAAGCGTAAGTTAATGTGGCTGTCAGTTTCATTAAGCAGTTTAACGCGTAAGGTGATGCTGCCCGTTTCGGTAAATTTAAGGGCATTACTGAGGAAATTTAACAAGATTTGATCAATGCGCAGGGGATCGCCAATTAAGGCTTGGTGCATTAAACGCGTGTCTATTTCTTGGTAAAGTTGCAAGCCTTTTGTGTCAACGCGTTCTTTAAATAAACTACAAACATTATCGACATGGGTGGCAACATTAAATTCAATTTTTTCAATGGGTAAGTGATTGGCTTCAATTTTAGATAAATCCAAAATATCATTGATAATACTCAGTAAATGTCGAGCTGATTCTTTTACTTTATCAAGGCGTTGAAGTTGCTGTGGATCGTTTATATCACGTTGAATTAGATACGTTAAACCAAGAATTGCATTCATCGGCGTTCTGATTTCATGACTCATATTCGCTAAGAAATTACTTTTGGCTTCACTAGCACTTTCTGCCAATTGTTTGGCATTAAGCAGCGCTAATTCAGTTTGTTTACGTAAAGAAATATCGGTGTGGGTGCCCACTGCCCGAAGCGGTGTATGGTCGTTAGCGTAGTTAACAACTTTACCCTTGGAAAGTATCCAATGATAACTGCCATTTTTTGCGCGCATTCTAAATTCAGATTCATAAGTACCTTGAGAGCTTAGGTCTTCGTATGCGCGATTAATGGCACTCTCTTTATCGTCAGGATGCAGAAGATTGATCCACGTTTGAACAACATCATAACGATGTTCGTCCTCTGCATATTCTAGTAAATTATGTGCATTGTCAGTATTGAGGCTAAGTAACGCGTGCTTAAAATCGTTTGCTTCATAACCCAGCATGGTGAAGTAGGCGAGGTTGAAATGGGCATGATTTTCAGGAATAGCCCAATCCCATATTCCTTCGCTGCTAGCCTCGGCGGCATAGGTAAAGCGTTGTTCGCTGGCAATAAGTTTCTGATTGGATTGCGCTAAGGCTAAGGTGCGTTCATTCACTAAGTCTTCTAGTTGCAGTCGATAACTGGCAAGTTCTAGTTGAGTTTTTTTGTGTTCAGTGATGTCATTACTGATGGTTAGGTAATGGCTGATAGTTCCGTTGGCTTGTTTAATAGGGGTGATTAATAGGTGTTCGTTATACAGTCTGCCCGTTTTTGTTTTGTTAATTAATTCACCTTCCCAGGTTAAGCCCTTGTTTAAGGTGGCATAAATTTCTTTATAAATCGTGGAATCAATCAGCCCAGACTGCTTAAGATGAATGGTTTTACCCAACATTTCTTGCTTGCTGTAGCCACTCATACTGGTAAAGCTGGCATTGCAATATTCAACTTCTGAAGCAAGATTGGTGATAACAATGCTGTTCGGGTTTTGTTCAACGGCTAAGGACAGCTTACGCAAGTCAAGTTCAAGTGTTTTTCGCTCGCTGATGTCAAGATGAATGCCATTCATAATCATGGGCGAGCCATCGTTTGCACTTAATTTTATGCGCCCATGATCGGCAATCCATAACCAATGCCCGTCTTTATGGCGCATACGTAGTTCACATTCGTAATATTCACTTTCGCCTGTTAAATGTTTAACTAAGAGATCATTGGCTTGTTCAAAATCATCTGGATGAATGAGCCATTGCCAATTTTCAATGCTTAGGCTGTGCATGTCTTCTTCTGTGTAGCCAAACAGTTGATACCAGCGGGGATTAAAGTGCGCCTCGCCCGTGATGATATTCCATTCCCACGTACCGGCATGCGTTGCATCAATAATATCTTGCAGGCGATTGCGCTCTTCAGTAATGACGGCTTCAGTATGTTTATGTTCGGTAATATCTTGAATACTGCCCGTTCCTGATAAGGGGATGCCATTATCGGTAAAATTAATTTTACCGCGCCCATGCACCCAGCGTACTTCATCATTTACCATAATTCGGTGTTCGATATCATAGGGCTGACCTTTAAGCGCAGCTTGCCAAGCAAGGCTTACGCGGTCTTTATCATCATCATGAATGCAGCTGAAAAAAAACTCCAGATCGATAGCTTGCTCAGGTGTTTTACCAAAAATATGATACGTTTCAGGTGACCATTCCATTGTATTGCTAAGTAATTCAATAAACCAACTGCCTAATTTGCCAATGTGTTGGGCTTGTTGCAGGTGTTTTTCTTGACGATGTAAACTCGCTTCCAATATTTTGTAGTGGGTAACATCAGTCCATTGCGTTATGAAATAAGCTTTGTCATCAAGGGTGATTAGGTTTGATGACACCCACATGTGCCGCCAGGAACCATTTTTATGGCGGTGAATAGAAGCAAATTGCGCGTGTCCAGTGCTTAAAATAGTTTGGATTAATTGCTGGGTTTCATGCTCATTTTTATCGGTATGAATATCATGTAAGTGTAATTTGGCAAATTCTTCACGTGAATAGCCTAAACCTTGACACGCTGCATCATTAAATTCGATAAATTTTAAGGTGCGGATGTCAAACAAGGTGATCGCCCCTGCGCCCAAAGCAACCATTTTGTAATACAGGTCATGGGTGCGTTGCGTGGCTGATAATTTTGCAGCAAGCTGGTCAAGAGTGGTTTGTTGACAGGCTAGGTTTTTTTTTGTGAGCAGTAATTTCTTAAAAATAATAAATAAGCTAATTAATACAGCAAGTGTGATTAACAATATCAAACTTAAAATATAAATAACTATACGGTGGTCGCGCCAGATTTCTTGCCATGTAAAGGGTGGTTTGGTTATGGTGGCGGGTGTTGGCTGTTGTATTACTGGGGCTGATTGTGCTGGAGGAGGCGTGAGCGTTAACAGTGCAACAACTGAATTATCATTTTGAGCAAGGCTACTTAAAGGCATGCCAAGACTAAGCAGAAGAATGAAAATAAGGCGTAGCGGAGCAGTCATAGTGATGTTAATTGGGTTTTGTTGAGTTAAAAAGGCTACCCACTTAAGACGGGGCAAGCTAGGCTTAACCGTTCGCTCTGAGCTTGTCGAAGGGTGGCCGGTTAAGCCGATCATGGTTCGACAAGCTCACCACGAACGGCTTAAGCTCACCACGAACGGTTTAACCTTAAACCTTGTCCCGTCTTAAGTAGATTTCCTCAAATTGCCAGATTAAATAATCAGGGCTACTAACTTAAGCTGGGACAGTCTGAGGTTAAGCCTTTTATGTGTCGTTATAAGCATAGACGTCCCCCTTTGAAAAAAGGGGGGCTGAATACTTACAATACGCTTTTTGAGGCAGTGATTATTTTATCGACGCTGGCAAAAAATGCATCAACAATTGCTGGATCAAAATGTACACCTCTATTGGCTTTAATCAGTGCTAACAAGTCTTCCAAGGACAGCTCGGAGGGGTATTTATCCTGCTTGACAAAGCTGTCAACAATGTCGGCAAGTGCCATAATACGTGCGTGCAGCGGGATTTGTTTGCCTTCCAGACCTTGTGGAAAACCACTGCCATCCCATTTTTCTTGACGATGTTTAGCAATATCAACAGCTATATTCAAAAAGTTATACTGGCTATAATCGGCATCGGGTTGAACAGCTTGCCAAAGGGCTTGTGCGCCTAAAATAGGGTAGGTTTTTAAGATGTTAATATCCTCAGCAGAAAACTGACCCTGCTTAAAAATTACCTCGTGCGATATATTGGGTTTTTCTAAGGCGTATAACGGCGCTGCTTTGGTAATATTATCAATACGCTCTGTGGTTAATTCATCAACATAAACGCCATTTTTAACCAATTGCTCACACAGTAATTTTACATAAGCTTGTGTTCGTAAACTATGGTGACCAGTTTGTTTGTCGCGAACATCAGCAATACTTTCTAAGGCAACAAGGGTGAGTTCGCGGATTTGTTCTATTTGTAATAAACGCTGACCAAGTTCTTTTTCTAGCCACGCATTTTGATGATTTAATAATTTACGCGCGCGGGTTAACTCCAATTGATTTTGAATGCGTGATAATAAAATTGCAGGTTTAATGGGCTTGGTGACGTAATCAGCGGCACCTAAGGACAAGCCGAACGCTTCGTCGTGACTATCTTCTAATGATGTGACAAACATAACGGGAATGTCATGGGTGTCGCTATGTTCTTTTAATTGTTCCAATACGGCATAACCATCCATGTCGGGCATTAAAATATCCAGCAAGATTAAATCTGGTTTATGTTCTGATTGGTGGGCAATAGATAAGGCACGTGCGCCTGAATTAGCAACTTTTACGCGATAATAAGGGGCTAATAAATTACCTAAATGTGTAAGATTTTCAGGGGTATCATCAACGATAAGAAGTGTCGATTTATTGTTATTCTGCATGTGTTTGTAATAGTTCTTTATTGATAATGGTTAGTTGAGGAATGCGCATAAAATAACCTGCACAATTCGCACAGATAACACTTCACTTGTTAGCAGTCATGCTTATTAATAAACATTGCTGACTGTTGGTTGCTTGCGCTTGCAAGCGAAGCCAGCACTCCGATTTTGTGCGTGTTCCTAAGTTAGTGGGCTAACATTATTGTAATTATTCGGCTACCCACTGAACACTGGATACGCTCAGACCGTGTCCCGTCTTAAGTGAGTAGCCAACAAAAGTACGCGAGGCTTAGTCTAAAGCAGTCACTTTGGTTCACAATTTTAATGAGAGAAAGCAAAAATGTTTAAAAAATATACCTTAGTTGCGTTACTTTTGTTAGGTTTTATTGCGCAAGCTAGTGCAAATTCTTCCGTTAAAACGGCTATTGCTAGCGCCCATCCGTTGGCAACAGCGGCTGGGTTTGAAATCATAAGCCAAGGTGGCAATGTGTTTGATGCGGCGGTGGCGGTCAGTGCAACCCTTGCGGTGGTTGAGCCGTCTGGTTCGGGTTTGGGTGGTGGTGGATACTGGTTAGTGCATCGTGCTAGCGATAACAAAACTCGTTTTATTGATGGACGAGAAAAAGCCCCGTTAGCTGCGCATAAAGATTTATATGTCGACAGTGCCGGTCAGGTCATCAATCCTCGCTTATCATTAGATGGTGCAAAAGCGGCAGCAATTCCTGGCTTGCCTGCGGCCTTGGTACATCTGGCTGAACACTACGGAAAATTACCTTTGGCGCGTAGTTTGGCACCCGCTATACGGCATGCGCGTAACGGCTTTGTTGTGGGAGCGCATCACTTAAGCTTATTAAAAAATAGAGCAAATGTTATCAAGCAATTCCCTGCCTCACGTGACATTTTTTTAGTGAAGGGGCAGTTACCAGAACACTTTGCAGTCTTACGACAAGTTGACTTAGCCAATACCTTAAATCAGCTTGCGCGTCATGGACGCGCAGGTTTTTATGCGAACGAAGTCGCGGATAAATTACTGACTGCTGTGCAGCGTGCGGGCGGGATTTGGACGACTGAAGATTTGCAAAATTATCAGGTGGTAGAACGTGAGCCTGTGGTGGGTAATTATCGTGGCATTAAGATAACCAGTGCGCCGCCGTCTTCGGCTGGAGGTATTGTCTTGCTAGAAGCCTTAACCATCTTATCGGCCTATGATTTAGCTAAGCTAGATAAATTAACGCAAATACATCTGATTACTGAAGCGATGCGACGCGCCTATCATGATCGAGCCTTATATCTTGGTGACAGTGATTTTGTGTCGATACCAGTGCAGCGCTTGCTAAGTAATGATTATGCTGCTGGTTTACGAAGCAGTATTCGTATGGATGCAGTATTACCCAGCAAGCAATTATCAGGCGATGTGTTACCTGACAGCGAAGGCGGGCATACTACGCATTTTTCTATTATTGATGCTGAAGGTAATCGCGTTGCGGCAACCTTAAGTATTAATTTCCCGTTTGGCTCAGGTTTTGTTGCCTCAGGAACAGGCGTTTTATTAAATGATGAAATGGATGATTTTGTCAGTCATGCAGGGCCTAATGGCTATGGTTTAGTGGGCAGTGCGGCAAATATGATTGCACCTGGAAAACGCATGTTATCAAGCATGACGCCCACGTTTTTAGAAGATGATAAGCGTATTGCTGTGTTAGGCACGCCCGGGGGGAGTCGTATTATTTCTATGGTGTTATTAGCAACGTTGGAGTTTGCAAAGGCGACTTCGCCAATGTCGTGGGTTAAGTTGCCACGTTTTCATCATCAATATTTGCCAGATGTCTTAGAGTATGAAAACACGGCCTTTACTCAGCAAGAGGTCGTTGCTTTAAAAGGTTTAGGTCATAGCTTACAAGCCACCGCTAATCCTTACGGAAATATGCACGCAGCGGTGTTGTACAAAGACACGCACACCTTAAATGCCGCCAGCGATCCACGGGGGGAAGGTTTTGCTACAGTAAAATAAAGCTGATAGCTTGCCTTTCTGTGGTTTATTTTAAGATGTATTAAAGCGTAAAAATATTTTTGATAGCGTATATTTACTTAAAATGATAATAGTTAAGTGCTAAAGTGTGATCGCAATAGATAATTTTTTGTTGTAACCAAGCAATTTTCTTGCATAAAAAACCACATTCTTGCAAAATAATTAGGTAAATTTACCAATCCTTGAGGATACTCCATGTACATATCGCGTAAAAAGAATAAATTGCCACAGGTTGCGTTCGTTGCAACATGTTTAATGGGCGGCTTAACGCTTCCTTCAGTAGTCATGGCCGATGCTGGTTTAAGTTTGGCAGAAGCTGTAAAAATGACTTTAGAGTTATCGCCAACTCGTTTTATTCAACAACAAAATGTCACCTCAGCAAAAGCAGGTGTATCAATTCAAGAAGGTGCGTTTAACTTTACTCCTTCTGCAGGCGCAAGCATTGGTCAAACATCAATGCCGTTTCATTCTGTTATGTACTATGCAATGGCAAATGGTCCAGGTGGCGTAGCGAAAACGTCTCCTGTTACGGATACTTCAGGTAATGTTATTAATGCCGTGACTGGTTATGGTCCAGGTGCTGATACGCCGTATCATTATCAAGATACTGATACCGCTATGTTTCATACTGAAATCAGTAAATTATTTGAGCAAGGTGTAAGCGCTTCGATAGGTTTGGTTAATACCCGTAGCATTCAAAAAAATCTATCTACTGTCTCGCGTCCTAATGCCAATGCGTCTTCGGTTAATTTGAATGTCAATGTGCCTTTATTAAAAAATTCTGGCACAACTTCAGCAGCGGGTCGTTTAAATGCTGCGCGTAAACAACAAGAAGCGTCGATTGAAGATTATAAATTTTTCTTAACGTACCTTGCTAATAATGCAATTGGCGCGTATTGGGATTATCGTTTAGCGATTGATAGTTTACATATTCGTGAAGAATCACGTGATCGCGTTATGCGTATCACCGATCAAGTCAATCAATTTGTTTCTGATCCTAATCCTAAAAAAGAAGCGCAATTAAGAGAGCAATTAGCACAGGTTATTTATACCGCAGAAGGTGCGCGTGCTAATAAAAATCGTGCTGTAATTGATTACCAACAGTTTATGCAACAAGCAGGTACAAATTATGCGTTCACTTTAGGTGTAGAGCCTAATAAATACACTAGCTTAGGTCAGCCTGCTGAAGAAATTCCAGACGCAATTATTCCAGCAAGTTTTGATCAAAATGGCTTCCGTGATGCGTGGCGTAAAGCGGCTGTAGCGAATCGTATGGATTTACATGCTGCACAATTACGTCAAGAAGCGGCTGATTTCATCGTTAAAAAAGCAGAACGTGACTTAAACGCACAAGTCGATGTAAACGTTAACTTAGGTTACCAAGGTTTAGATGAAGGTAATAAATTTGATAATTTCATGGATTCCTACGGCAGTAATGTTAATGGCTTAAATTGGTCAACTGGTGTTGAAGTGCGTTACCCAATTGGCAACCAAGTGGCACGAGGTGTTTACGACAGTTCAAAAGCCAATTATCGCCAAGCTGAATTATCTGTTTATCAAAAAACCCGTGAAATTGATGCGGCGGTAGATGTTAATGCTGGCTATGTTGAACGTTATGTACAAGCAATTTCAAAAGCAGAACTCGCCACTAAAGAATATAAAACAGCGTTAGCAGCATGGAAAAAAACGCCATTAAATGATCCATCAGCTATTTTAGGTATGTTGCAAACAGAAGCGGTTTTTACTGAATCAACATTAGCCGTTTTAAATATTCGTACTGAATACGCTAAATTAGTTGCTGATATTCGTTTCAAAACAGGTACTTTAGGTAAAACAGGCAGTACACCAGAAGATTATACAATTAGCTTTAATGAAGTGAGTCAATTACCTCGCTAAGTTAATGAATTAATAGTTTAATTCGCTATCGTAAAAAAGGGTGCTTAGAGAATTTCTCTGGCACCCTTTTTTTATGGTAAGCATTTATCTATGCAGCAACGCCCAATTCAGTCTACTTATGATAATCATTGGTTAAAACAAATTGTTATGAATGATTCATTAATACGCTCAAGCATCCCCATTTTATTTTTGCTTGCCATTGTTTGGTTTGCGTACCAAATTTTATCAGGGTTTATTCTTGCCTTAGTTTGGGCAGGTATTATTGCGTATTTAGCGTGGTCACCTTATCTTTACTTAAAAAGTAAATTAGGCGAGCGTGCTACGCTGAGTGCCTTGCTCATGACTACACTGATTGGTTTGCTCATATCCTTGATTATTTTTTGGTTAATTGCCTTATTGCACAACGAAGTAAAATCAGTGTATCAGGCGTTTATCGATAATATTGATTATTTACCTCATGAATTACCAGAACAACTCCGCGCAGTGCCAGGTTTAGAAGAGTTTTGGGAGCACAGTATCGAGGCCATGAAGCAAGATAAAAGCAGTGTAATTAAGCAAGCCTTAGTGTGGATAAAGCAAGGGTTGGGACAATTATCTCATTTTTTTGGCAACCTAAGTCGTAACCTGATAACACTGGGTTTTGTAATAGTGATTTTGTTTTTTTGTTTTCGTCATGGGCAGCAGATTATCCTGCAATTACAGCAAGGTTTATTTCGTTATTTAGGTGATTATCATCAAGTGTATTTAGTGGCAGCAGGCGCAACTATTCAGGCAGTGGTGTATGGCATTGTGTTGGCGGCCTTAGGTCAAGGCATTATTGCTGGGATAGGTTATGCTGTTGCGGGCGTAAAAGCACCGGTGTTATTAGGCGCGGTGACCGCTATTTTAGCGCTAGTGCCCATGGGTGCAATGTTGGTGTGGAGCAGTATTTGTGTGTTATTACTGGTGACAGGGCAGTTCTGGCAAGCAATAGGCTTACTAATCTGGGGGTTATTAGCGGTCAGTACGGTAGATAATATTATTCGACCACTGGTCATTAGTGGCACCAGCCAAGTGCCTTTTTTAGTGGTAATGTTTGGTGTATTAGGTGGCTTGTCAGCCTTTGGGGTAATAGGTATTTTTATTGGCCCAGTGATTTTGTCAGTATTACTTGCGATATGGCATACGTGGTTAAATCAACACACCGAACCTTTGGTATTTTAGTCATATTCAACACAGCTTGTGTCAGTGTTATGCGGCATTAACAATAATAAATTAACAGAGGTAGAGATATGCATGATCAGCATCGTAAACTAGGTTTTATTGGCATTGGTTTAATGGGGCAAGAAATGGTCTTGCGCTTGTTAGCAGCGGGCGATTCGGTACACGTATGGAATCGTTCTGAAGAAAAATTAGCTACAGTTGTCGCGGCGGGTGCGGAGGCCTGTTTAAGCTTGTCGCAATTAGTGCATGCTGTGGACGTGATTTTACTGTGTTTATCAGATACTGAAGCCGTAGCCGAAGTCGTTAAACACGGCATTCTTCCTTATGGTTGTAGTGGTAAATTGATTATTGATTTATCAAGTATTCATCCACAAACAACACGAGAATTGGCCGATTTAGTTAAACAGCAATGTGGTATGGCGTGGGTTGATGCGCCAGTCTCAGGCGGTGTAAACGGTGCTCAACAAGGGAGTTTAGCGATTATGGCAGGCGGTCATTTAGATGACATTGCCATAGCACGCGAAGTGCTTAAGCCACTATACCAACAATTAACTCACATGGGAGAGGTGGGCGCGGGGCAATTAACAAAAATATGCAATCAAATGATTGTGAGTTGTAACGTGTTAGTTATTGCTGAAATGATGGCTTTAGCAAAACAAGCAGGAGTTGATGCCAATAAGATTCCACAGGCATTAGCGGGTGGTTTTGCCGATTCAAAACCCTTGCAAATTACAGGACAAGAAATGGCTGATGAGCATTTTTCGCAAATAAAATGGCGTGTTAAAACCTTATTAAAAGATCTTAATATGGCGGTCGATGTTGCCCATGCTCAAGGTCAAGCTATCCCAATGTCTGGTTTGGCCGCGCAATTATTGCAATTGCATGGGCATCATGGATATTTAGAACAGGATCCTGCTACCTTGATTAAAATGTTTACGGCAAAAAAATAACAGGATAATTTTGATTGCTGTGATGGCTACCCACTTAAGACGGTACAGTATAAAGTGAAGCCTTGCCGCGCACTCTGTATTCGTATTAAGTTGATAGCCCGTGTTATTCTCTATAAAGCTTGACGCTTCAACACTAATCCTCCCAAAGGCGGCAAGGTTAACCAAACAGAATGGGGTAAATTCATCCAAGGTAATGCTTGAGCCCAGACCTCGCCATTGCCGGTATTCGAGCCGTCATAAAATACTGAATCAGAATTAA
>CAJAQT010000158.1 GCA_903944165.1 uncultured Methylococcaceae bacterium
AGCCGTTGATGATTATGTAGATACCGAACGCACACTTGTTTTACAAAAACGCTGTGATGCTATTGTTAAAGTTTACAAAGATCAAGCCCAACAAGTTTTAAACCTATTAAATCCAATTTACAGCCAGATTTCTGACAACGACTCGACAGAAGAGGATTTGTATGGTGAAGATTTTGGTAAATGGTGGGGCAGTGAATGGGCAAAAATAAAACAAGATTTTAAAAATTGGGGCGTTGCTAACATTGATGGCCGTGCGGGTACTGATGACTATGGAAAAGAACACACGAAACTAACTGAATTGCGGACAGCTTACAATGAGGGAGTAAAAACTTTGTTTGCTAATTTGCAGGAAGCAAAAAAAGAAAATATGGAATTGACTTATAAGGAGGCGATTAAATTAGTTCCTGTTCCGGCTCGTGGGAATCAAGCAATTCGAGACAAATTGCATCCAGAAATTCAACGCATTTTACAAACAGAGTTACCTAACCAATTAACAGGATCGCTAAAGGAAATTACTGACGAAATAGTCAGTAAGGCAAAACAAAGTTTGTATGAAATTGAGGATGTTGAAAAAATATTACTTGATACCCCAGCGATTGTTGAGCAACAAATTCGTCACGGATTTAAAACATTATTCTTGCGCTTTGGACGAGTTGCTGCCGATGTATTTATGGCACACCCATTACATGATCGTCCACGATTATTGGAAGAGTATGAAGCTGAAATACTCACGCTAGAAGCTTTCTATGAAGGTAACGACAAAAAAACAAAAGGTAATCTGACTGATTATTTACGCGCTGGTTTGTGGATAGTCAAAGCGGCAAGTGACATTGGTATTGTTCCGCACTTGGTAGGCAAAGGTATCCATGCAACTGAAAAATTAGGCAGCATCAAAGATATAGGTAAACCTAATAATGCTAATGATCCAATGGGTAATGCAAAAAGTTATAATGAACCTAAAAATTTTCCAGAAGTTGTTAAGGAAATTGAAGGTGATTTAGCTGCTTTGCAAGACTATCTGCAAAATAGTGTATTTTGTGCTGCTGGTTTTATTACTTACTCCAAACAGGAATTACAGCAAATTCGTGATCGTTTTATCGAATTAGAAGAAAAAGAACGCAGATGGGATTCAATAGTACGACGTGAAGCTAAGCGCCAAAACCATAATATTCCTTTTAAAACGCATAATCGTATTGAAGACTTTAGATTGCGCCGAGAAATTGCATTAGAACTAAAAGAATTGACTGATTATTTAATATAAATCACCTAAATATCACTATGACTATCTTCAGAAATTGGACATGGCAAGGCTTGGGGGACGCATTATTTAGCCCCAAAGCAAACGGTTTGGACTCTAAAATCAACGAGGTACAACAGCGTTTACCTCCACCTGTTTTTTGGTTGCTGGGTAAAACGCAGGCAGGCAAAACCTCATTGATTCATGCTTTAACTGGCGATGACTCGGCAATCATTGGCAATGGTTTTCAGGCGTGTACTCAACGCTCACATTTTTACGATTTCCCCTCAGCAAGCCATCCTATCTTGCGCTTTCTTGATACCCGTGGCTTAGGTGAATCGGCGTATGATCCTGCTGAAGATTTAGCATGGTGCGCACATCAGGCACAGCTATTAATTGTGGTGCTTAAAGCGACAGATATGAATCAGCTTGACGTGCTAAATACTGTTAAAACCATTCATGCCAAGCATAGTCATTGGCCCATTATTGTCGTCCAAACAACGTTGCATGAAGCGTATCCAACGCTAAATTGCCCGCATATTCTTCCTTATCCTTATCAAGACACTGCCCTGCCCGCGACTGTCCCACATGCTTTGACACAAGCCTTAGCGCATCAACGCGCTTGGTTTAAAGGTCTTCCCGTACATTTTGTGCCAGTTGATTTTACCTTGCCAGAAGATGGCTTTGAGCCTGTTAATTACGGCTTGGAAGCTTTATGGGATACCATTGAGAGCGTTTTACCCATAGGCTTGCTTAGTCTATTGCGCGGTTCTGATTTGTATAAAGAGTGGCAAGATTTTTATGCTCAACAAGCGCATCCGCATTGTATTGGTTACGCGCTGCTAAATGTGGGTATGGGTGCCATTCCACTCGCTGGCGTGGCGTTGGCATTGGCGGTGCAAGCCAAATTATTTCATAGCATTGCGTCTATTTATGGCCTTGAACTCACTGGTAGAGTGTATGCCGAATTTACTACGCTGATGGGTGCAGGCGTGCTGGTCGGCTGGCTGGGGCGCGAGTTACTGAGCTTGGTGCCGGTATATGGTTGGGCAGTGGCAGGCGTGTATTCAGGGGCGATGACGTATGCGTTGGGTCAAGCGTTTTGTGTCTATTTACATGGTGTTAAAAAAGGCGCTTTGCCTGATCACACGACACTGAAGCACGCGTATAACGAAGCGTTTACACACGCACGTCAATTACTTAAAAAAACGGAGGCGTAAGTTATGTTTTTTTCACGATTTGGTATTTTTATCGGTGCTGTGTTTTTGCTGCCTTGGCTGGCATTAATCGGCTTGGGCGGTTATTGGCTCTGGCAACATGATTGGCTTTATCCTGCAGTGGGGATTTTATCGGCTAATTTCGCGCTGGTGTATGCGTTGATACATTGGCCTAAAAAGCTCAACAAGCCAGCAATACTTGAGCCGATTATCATTGATGGCAATCCTAATTGGCCTGAGCTTGGCCGTGCTGCGTGGGCTGAACGTGAGGGCATTAAAGCACGCTGGCAAAACGAAGCTGATGTCTTAACTAATCCTAACAAAGCCTTTGCCCTGAGTAATGAGGTTTTAACTAAAATGGCGCGGCATTTTCACCCCGATGCCACGCACCCTATTTTAGAATTCCCCTTGCCGACTTTACTTAAATTGGTGACGTTAGTCTGCACTGATATTCAACACGAGGTGTTAGATAAAATCCCTGGCAGTCATGCGCTGAAAGTGGGAGATTTGTTACGTGCCAAGCAAGCGGTTGATACGCTCAATACGGTTAAGTCAGTTATTAATATTGGCAGTTGGCTGTTCAATTGGCCAGGAACCGCCATGGCTAAAGCGCGTGGCATTTTATTTAGCAATGGGGTTAATACCATCACTAATGAAGTCGCACAACGTTTACTCGGTGCTTATATCGATAAGCTGAGTTACTACGCAATTGAATTATACAGCGGACAAATTAGCCTTGAAGACGGCTCGCCCACTGAGCGTCTTAGTTCTGATTCACAGCAGAATTTATCAACAATTGCTGAACGCGAACGCCATGCTGAACCCTTGCGCTTATTGGTTATTGGTCAAGTCAGCAGTGGTAAATCCAGTTTAATTAACGCGTTATTAGGTGAGATGCGATGCGCGGCAAGCCTCTTACCCACAACCTCAGAAATCACTGCGCACTTACTTGAACGCGAAGGTTTGCAGCAGATTATTTTATTAGATACGCTTGGCTACGGCGGCGTAACCCAGCCACACGCGTCAATGCAGTTAAAAAATGAATTAAACAAAGTAGATGTCATTTTACTGATATGTAATGCCTCACAGGCTAGTCGTGCGGCAGATACTGAGCAATTACAGGCTATTCGTCAGTATTTTCACACTGAGTGCGCCAATCAAGCGTTACCTGTCATTATTACGGTGGTAACGCATATTGATCGTTTACGCCCACTGCAAGAATGGCAACCACCCTATAATATTCTTAACCCCGAGTCCGCGAAAGCAACCACTATTCAGCATGTTTGTATGGCAATAGCTCAGGATTTATCCCTGCCCTTAACTACGGTTGTGCCGGTGTGCTTGGCGGTTGATAAACCTGCATACAATATCGAAGAGGGTCTGATGACCCTGATTCAGCAGGAACTTAATGCAGTACAGCAAGTGTATTATTTGCGCTGCTTGCGCCTGCAACAAGCGGAGAGTTCTTGGCAACAATGGCGTAAACAGTTGCTCAACACCGGCAAAACCATCTTAGACGTAACCAATAAAGTGAGCAAAACGTACTAAGTTTTGCTTAAAACTTAACCCTAAGCCCAATTTCTGCGCCTCTGCCTTGCTCTGGTGCAAAGTTTCGTAAGTACGAGGTTGCATTGCGGATATTTTCATCCAGCAGGTTATTGGCTTTAGCAAAAACCAGCACATCCATTTCCTTAACTTGTTTGATGAGGTATTGAGTGCCTAGGTTAAGTTGGACGTAACTGGCGGTGGCCGTGTCAAAATCTCCTGGATTTTCTTGGGCTTCACCACGCGTGAGGCGTAAATTACTGCTCCAAGCACCTTTAAAATGGTCAAGCTGAAAGCCAAAACGTAACGGTGGCATGCGCGGCACGTCATGACCATTAACAAATTGTCCACGGGTGTAATCGCTAAATACGGTTAAGTCCACTACACCGTAATGATTTTCTACTAAGGGAAAAATCAGCTTACTTTCATAGCCCATGAAGGTGGCATCTGCTTGACGACTTTCAAGCACAGGGAAACAAGGCGTTCCCACTGGACAGGCGATACCGTCTTCATCAACAAACTGCCCGTTGCGTTGTTGGTAAATATAATCGCTTGCCCAATTATGAAACACGTCAAGCTCTGCACGTAACCAATCTGTTTTAAATTTATAGCCTAAATCAAGGTTATAGGTGGTTTCTTCGCGCAAGTTGATATCACCAATTTCATAGCTACGCGTTGCATCGTGAAAGCCATTAACCAATAATTCTTGCACTTGTGGGGCGCGCTGCCCACGTGTAATCGCCAAATTAAGGCTATTGCTGTCATTTATTTTCCAAAGACTGGAGGCGGATGCGCTAACAGGAAGATAACTTAAACTGTTTAAGCCGTTTGGCTCGATGCGGGTATCTTCTACTCGAAGTCCTAGTTGGTTATTGAGTGTTCCTAATGTGAAGGATTCCACTGCAAACACACCGTAACTATTGGTTAAGGATTGCGGCACGATGTCTGTGGCGGTTGCTTTATCTAGCGCGGCAAAATCACTGGCGATGGCTTGAAATCCAATCGCTCCATGTAACCCTGCGATGGGTTTATGGGTTAATTCCATACGACCTTCATACGTTTTGTTGGTAAAAAACGCGGCCTCTTCACCATTAGGGACTTCGGTGTGTTGATAGTCAGTGTAGCCTAACTTCATCCGCAACGATTCGGCGAAAGCAAATGGATTTTTCAGTTCGCTTTTCATATCGTATTTACTTTGTTTAAGATCGATACGGACAATTTCTCCTCCCGTACCATCTGGGGCGATACCATAATTGTTTTCAAGACGATTCATCGATACACCAGCAAAGCCAGTCTCACCAAGTAACGAGACTCCAGCAGAGCCACTCAGCGCGTCACTACTGGTATTGCCTATGTAGCCATCAGTATTTTGCAGCGTATTAGGCAACGTCGGATCCACTTGTCGCGCTGCGTTAATGTCGATGGCATTACCGCCAATATCAACGTTTGCACGGTCACGGAAAAAACCATCAAGATGATAGGCAAAATGGTCTTTACCTCCTTCCAATTTCATCGTCGTTGCTGTTTCGTTAGAGACTGAATCAAAACGCTGTTCTAACGCGCCGCCTAAAGCATGTTCTGGCAAGTATTCAGGAATACGATTATCGATCACATTCACCACGCCACCTATTGCGCCGCTGCCGTATAACAAGGTTGCAGGGCCGCGCAACACTTCAATACGCTCGGCAAGCAACGGTTCTACACTGCTGGCATGATCTGGGCTGATTGCCGACGCATCGTTCCCCCCTATGCCATTTGCCAATACCCGTATCCGTGGGCCACTTTGTCCACGAATTACTGGAGTACCCACACCTGGACCAAAAGATTGGCTAGTAATACCTAGTTCATTTTTAAGTGTTTCACCGATACTGTGTCCCACTTTTAGACGCAATTCATCATCACTTAGTATGGTGATTGGCATCGCAGTATCAGATAATTTTTCTGCTAACGGTGTGGTAACAATTACTTGCTCAAGCTCGACAATATTCTGTTCATTTGCATAAACGGACTGAACTGTCATACCAACAAGTAAAAAATAGTAAATATCGGCTTTCTTCATTGCTTTACTGCCTCTTTAAGTTAATGAAATAAATAGCATATACGCGCCTAACGCGTTACTTTTGAATTTTAATATCGTGTGCCACTACCGTGGAATGACAATAACTTGCTTAGCTGAACAAGCATTACAGCTAAGTAAGCTTGACCCATAGAGATGTTATACTATAACACAAAGTATTTTTCGTCAAATCCACACGGCTTGCTGAAAAACGCTTACAGCCTTGCTTGGTCTGGAAAATTTATTTACACAACAGGACGTTGCTAAGGAAAGGCGGGAGCGTATGAGGAATCTATTTTAAATAGTGAGCACTTGTCTTGCTGATGATTTATTGCATAAAAAAACCCGCTAAGCCTATAGGCTTGCGGGTTTTTTATCTGCTTTGATTAGCTAGCTAGCGCTTATAAACTGTAGTACATATCAAATTCAACAGGATGTGTACTCATGCGCAAACGCGTTACTTCTTGCATTTTTAAGGCGATATAACCATCGATAACGTCATCAGTGAAAACACCGCCACGCGTTAAAAATTCACGATCGTTATCCAAAGCATCTAATGCTTGATCAAACGCATGACAGACTTGTGGAATCGCTTTTTCTTCTTCAGGTGGTAAGTCATACAAATCTTTATCCATCGCTTCGCCTGGATGAATTTTGTTTAAAATACCGTCCAAACCAGCCATCAGCATTGCTGAAAATGCTAAATAAGGATTAGCCGTTGAATCGGGGAAACGTACTTCGATACGACGACCTTTTGGATTACTCACAAAAGGAATACGAATTGATGCAGAACGGTTACGCGCTGAATAAGCTAACATGACCGGTGCTTCAAAACCAGGCACTAAACGTTTATAACTGTTTGTTGATGCATTAGTAAATGCGTTTAAGGCTTTTGCGTGCTTAATAATGCCGCCGATATAAAACAATGCGGTTTCAGACAAACCACCATACAAATCACCAGAGAATAAATTCACACCATCTTTTGATAATGATTGATGAACGTGCATGCCGCTTCCATTATCGCCAACCATTGGTTTAGGCATAAAGGTTGCTGTTTTTCCATAAGCATGGGCAATATTAGCTACAACATATTTCAACGTTAATACTTCGTCTGCTTTTTTAACTAAGGTATTGAAACGTACACCAATTTCACATTGACCTGCGGTTGCAACTTCATGATGATGAACTTCGGTAACGATGCCTAATTCTTCTAAAG
This sequence comes from uncultured Methylococcaceae bacterium, assembly GCA_903944165.1. Taxonomy (GTDB): domain Bacteria; phylum Pseudomonadota; class Gammaproteobacteria; order Methylococcales; family Methylomonadaceae; genus Methylovulum. The sequence goes on from CAJAQT010000158.1 coordinate 7,272, forward strand.
TCATGCACATTGCTGAACGCATATCTTGGAAAGAATCGACTGGTGGCACAGGAAAATAACCGCCTTTTACACCTGGACGATGACCAATATTGCCATCTTCATACACTTTTTCTGAGTTCCAGCCCGCTTCTTGTGAATCAATTTTAAAGAAAGAACCACTCATGTCAGAGCCCCAACGAATATCATCAAAGATGAAAAATTCATTTTCAGGACCAAAATAAGCAGTATCAGCGATACCTGTAGACTGAAGAAACGCTTCAGCACGTTTAGCTAATGAACGTGGATCACGCTCATAACCTTGCATATTTTTTGGCTCGATAATATCGCAACGAATCACTAAAGTAGTGTCGTCAAAGAAAGGATCCAATGCCGCTGTGCTTGGATCTGGCATTAAAATCATGTCCGATTCATTGATATGCTTCCAGCCCGCAATTGATGAACCATCAAACATATTACCTTCTTCGAAGGTATCTTCATCGATAGAATGTGCTGGAAAAGTAACATGCTGCTCTTTGCCACGAGTATCACAAAAACGAAAATCAACGAATTTTACGTCATTTTCTTGAATCATTTTAAGTACGTTTTCTACGGACATATTCGGTCTCCTAAACAAAAGTTCATAATTATTTTTTGCATTTTTATAAGCGTATTTACGATAACTTTTTTTTGCTTAATTAGCCAATAAAAAATATGCAAATAAATCGAGCATCACTGCACATCTTCTCTCGTTTCGATTAACAAATAATGCTTAGATTACAATTCACTAAAGTTATTTGCTAGACGCACAATTTTTAATCAAAAAAGCACCTAAATAGTGCAAAAATTAAAAAAGTTGCGTATTAACAACACAAATTCCCACAAAACACGCTAATACTGCCTATTGGCATAGTATCTGCTAAAAATAATTGGGTATTAACCTACTCTGTTTAGTGAAGTCTTTTACAACTCGTAACTGGTTTTTACTGTCTTACTATTCAATGGAAATTAAAAAATGAAATCTATATCTAAGCGTAACAACTACTTAACACTCGCAACCGCTGGCAGCCTTGTTTCTATCAGCCTTTTCTCCGCCAATGTTTTAGCCTCAGAAGGGTTAATTGATGAGATAAAACGCTATGGCTTTACTGCTGGTGCTTGGGCTAATGCAGGTATCACTTACAACGCAACCGATCCTGAAGATAATTACAACGGCCCTGTAACATTTGGCGATCGCTCTGGCGAACCACAATTAAATCAATTAAATGCTTATATCCAACGCGCCGTCACTACTGAAGGCAGTGCTTGGGATTTCGGCGCACGCTTTGATGTCATGTTTGGTACAGACGCGGCATTTACTCAAGCGTATGGCGCTTATTCTGGGTCAAATCCTGGCTGGGATTTAGATTTATTACGCGATTGCACTGGCTATAACACCTGTAGCGGTAATAATCGCTTTTATGGTTTAGCCATTCCACAAGCTTATTTAGAAATGTATGCGCCAGTAGGCAATGGTTTAAACCTTAAAGTCGGACATTTTTACACACCAATCGGTTATGAAACCGTTCCTGCTCCTGATAATTTCTTTTATAGCCATTCTTACACCATGCAATTTGGCGAACCCTTTACCCATACGGGCTTAATGGCAAATTATACTGTCGATAAAAATTGGGCAGTAATGGGCGGTGTTATTTCTGGCAGTGAAACTGGCGGCTGGGATGGCAATTTTGATGCTCAATTAGGCAACTGGTCTGGCTTAATGGGCGCAACTTTTACAGCAGATAATGGTACGTCGCTTAATGTCAGTGGTACCTATGGCGCTACTTCTGAAGTGAATAGTGCTGGCTGGGGCATGTACAGCGTAGTTTTAAAACATAACATCAATGAAAAAACCCATTTAGTTTTGCAACATGATCATGGCTATGCAGAAGGCAATCCTAATTTAGGCACTTCTGATGCTGAATGGTATGGTGTCAACAGTCATTTAACTTATGACATTAAAGACGATTTAGTGGCGGGTATTCGCGGCGAATGGTTTAGAGACCAAAATGGGTTTAGAGTTTGGGCACCAGGCCGCCCATTTGCACCAACAGGTACCGCTATTGGCGCAAGCTATTTCGAGGTTACCGCAGGCGTCACTTGGAAACCTAAATCATGGTTAAGTATTCGTCCTAACGTTCGTTATGACTGGGTAGAAGACACCACGGCCGTTGCCGGAAATTTACCCTTTGATGGCAAAAATCGTGATAATCAATTTTTATTCTCTACTGACTTTACCGTTAAATTTTAATCATCTCCACGCGTAACACTTCCCCCTAAAGAAATGCGTCAATAGGCGCATTTCTTTGCCTTAGCATTAAACCCCGTTGCCGTACAATTACCATCAATAACATCTTGCTAAACAGTGAGCATTTACTTTCGCAAAATAAATACTGCCTTCTCGCCGTCTTTCGCTTTTATAATACACGTTTATAATTGATTCGCCCTTAAACGTGCGCTTCATACTAATAAAAATAATAATCAAAACGCCACAACCATCTCCTTTTTTCACGCTTAATTCGAGAGTATCTATGTTTGAAGACTTACGCGACCTATACCAAGAAGTTATTTTTGATCATAACCGTAATCCACGCAATTTTAGGATTATTGAGGCTGCGGACAGAACCGTTGAAGGCTTTAATCCTTTATGTGGAGACCGCTTAACGCTGTATTTAAAATTAGCTCAAGACACAATTGTTGATGCCAGCTTTCAAGGCTCTGGCTGCGCAATTTCAACGGCATCGGTATCGTTAATGACAGAAATCATTAAAGATAAAACCATTCACGAAGCTGAAGAATTATTCACCACATTTCATGCCCTACTCACTAACAAAGAAACAGATTTACGTATGGAAGCACTGGGTAAATTGGCTGTTTTATCAGGTGTACGTGATTACCCTGCACGCGTAAAATGTGCCACTTTAGCTTGGCATACTTTAGATGCCGCAATTAAAAACGAAACCCACGCCATTTCGACCGAATAGATGCTAAACAACACGCCATCGCCCCCCCGTTACTTAGGGAAACTAGCCGTACTTTATGAGCATCCAGAGAATATTGAGAAATCTCAAGCCTTAGCTCAGCAACTTAATATCCCGCTTATTAATATCACTGAACTTAACGAAAAAGATAAACACTCAGAAGTTTTTTTCTTGGCTTGGCGAGATGGCTGTTTGCGCTTGATTGATCAAGATTTACTTAAAAAAGGTGGCTTAACTGTTGAAATCGAGCCGCGTCCTGGTGAGCAACGTTCGTGGCCTGCACCCAAAGATAGTGCCTTAGCAAAAGCCTTGGGACGTAAAACAAAATCAGTCATTGATGCCACCACTGGGTGGGGGCAAGATAGTCTGCATATTTTTCGTATGGGCTATGAATTAATGTGTATTGAACGCTCTCCGCTCATGATTGAATTACTAAAAGATGGCTTACAACGCTTAAGCCAAGAAACATGGATAAAAAATTGTGCCTTATCCGTGCCTCATTTAGTCGCAGGGAATGCTATTGAACTCCTCAACACCTTATCAACACCACCCGATGCAATTTATATCGATCCAATGTTCCCTCCTAAGCGCAAACAATCTGCCTTAGCAAAAAAATCAATGATGATATTACGAGAGTTACTGGGTGACGATGACGATAAAGAACAACTCTTTACGGCAGCATTTCAAGCCACGGGAAAACGTGTGGTGGTAAAAAGTCCAGACTACGCTCCCCCTTTAATGGGCAAACCCTCTCATACATTTCAAGGTAAACTGTTACGATACGATGTTTATTTAAAAGGCGATAATCATGACTGAATGGATAAATGTAGCACCAGAAACTAGCCTAGCAGAAGGCGAGCATCTACTCACAACACTAAATGAAAGTAACGTTGCCATTTTTAATGTTAACGGCAATTTTTATACTATCGAGGATATTTGTAGCCATGATGGTACAGAGATCGCGAGCGGGATTATTGAAGGCGAGGAAATCATTTGCCGACGCCATGGCGCACGATTTTGCCTTAAAACAGGTGCAGTGAAATGTGCGCCTGCCTATGAAGCCATTGCTAGCTTTCCAACACGAGTTGTTGAGGGTTGGATTCAAGTTCAGGATAATCGTTAACATACTCAATGATGGCTTATTAAAATAAGCTCCATATAAAAAAAGAGATAACACAGTGCCAAACACCGTGCTATCTCTCTTGATAATTACAAACTAAACGGCTTATAAATGATAAGCGGTTTCTCCATGTTCAGAGACATCTAAACCTTCGCGCTCAATTTCTTCAGAAACACGCAAGCCAATCACCATATCGACAATTTTAAAGGCTGCAAACGCAACGGCACCCGACCAAATAATGGCCATACCTACCCCCCAAGCTTGACTGGTTAATTGGGCAACAAAATTATATTCTGCAACGCTATTGGTAACATAATCCCAGACGCCTGTGCCACCTAATGCTGGATTTGCAACGACCGCAGTGCCTAATGCACCAATAATACCGCCAACGCCATGCACACCAAAGGCATCCAAAGAATCATCATAATCTAACAACACTTTTAAGTAAGTCACTGACCAGAAACATACCGCCCCCGCCACCAAACCCAACATAATTGCGCCCATTGGCCCTGCCCAACCACACGCAGGGGTAATTGCCACTAAACCTGCTATTGCACCAGACGCACCACCCAACATACTGGGCTTACCACGCATGATCCATTCTGCTCCCACCCACGCTAAAGTAGCTGCTGCGGTTGCTAATAAAGTATTTACAAACACTAACGTAGCCAAACCATTAGCTTCCAAATTTGAACCCACATTAAAACCAAACCAACCTACCCACAACAAAGCTGCGCCAATCATTGTCATCGTTACGCTATGAGGCGCTAATGATTCCTTTCTAAAGCCCATACGTTTACCGACTAACAAACAACCAATTAAACCAGCAATCCCTGCATTAATATGAACAACAGTACCACCCGCAAAATCTAACGCTCCCTTTTGAAATAAGAAGCCTGCATGAGACGCCGCAACACTTGCCGCCGCCGCGTCGGTATAGGCATCTGGACCATCCCAATACCAAACCATATGCGCCATAGGTAAATAGGCAAAAGTAAACCAAATAACCATAAACAACAACACCGCAGAAAATTTAACACGTTCGGCAAATGCACCAATAATTAGTGCGGGCGTAATGGCTGCAAAAGTAAGCTGGAACGCCACATAAATATACTCAGGAACATAAATCCCTTTACTGAAGGTTGCTGCCATAGATTCTGGGGTAATGCCAAATAAAAACACCTTACTTAAGCCACCAAAAAACTCATTACCTTCTGTAAACGCAACACTGTAGCCATAAGCTGCCCATAAAATGGCCATTAATGCAAAAATAACAAATACCTGCATTAGGACTGACAACATATTTTTAGCGCGTACCATGCCACCATAAAACAATGCTAGACCTGGAATGACCATTAAAATAACCAAGATGGTTGATATCATCATCCACGCCGTATCACCTTTATCAACCGTACGTGTCGCAGCCACTGGTGCTGCCACAGCAGGTGTTTCTGCAACGACAGCCGGTGTCATGTCAGCAATAACAGCGGCCTCTACTTTTACTGGTGCGGTGCTTGTAGTCATGTCGACAGCTGAAGTACCTGTTTCAGCATAAAGTAAGCCAGCAAAACTCATTAATACAAACAACATCAAATTACGTGCTAAATAGTTCATTTTCACTCCTAACCCTTAAAGTGCTTCTTCGCCAGTTTCACCGGTACGAATCCGGACCACTTGCTCTAAATTTGTTACAAAAATTTTCCCGTCACCAATTTTTCCTGTATTGGCCGCTTTAGTAATCGACTCGACAGCCGTATCAACCAACGCCTCTGCCACAGCAACTTCCACCTTAGCTTTAGGTAAAAAATCCACGACATACTCAGCGCCACGATATAGCTCTGTATGCCCTTTTTGACGACCAAAACCTTTGACCTCAGTCACCGTTACTCCAGACACTCCAATCTCAGACAATGCCTCACGCACATCATCTAACTTGAAAGGTTTTACAATTGCAGTTATTAATTTCATCAGTTCCTCTCACATAGTATTAAAGACTCATTGTGATAAAGCAGACTCTGTGCCAAAAAACAAAAACAACAACAGTTCACCATCTATTCACTACGTGAATTGCCTAAATCACATGATTAGCCTTTTTCTGCGCACTGTAGTTGCACATTACTCACCAAAAACGACCAATTTAAGTGCAAACTAAAAACATTACTTTGTTATCTACCTTAGGATTCTTCCACGCGACAGCTTACGGTAATGACAATGGATGCTTTTAGCGAAGAGACTCTCCGAGAATAGGAGTCGTAACGAGGGAAAGCCATTTTGGAGTCAGATTGTTATTTATTTGAGGCGAATAGAGGTTCTATATTTAACGAAAATTAACGGACATTCTGACCAAATGGCTTTTCCGCAGTAGATTTTCTATTCTCGAACACACTGCTTAGGGATTAAATTCTTTGTTACCTGCGTATTGTCTAGCTGAAATAGCTTATTATTTATTCATCCCATTATCACTTAGATTGCAAAAGGAGTCATTATGCTCCATTCGTTTTCCAATCGAGTGAATACACGGGCTTAAAGTTAAGCTTAATTAATATTTAATACTAAGATAGTTATTAGCTTAATTGGTAATGACATTTACCTTTTATACATTAGAATGGGTAATGACATTTACCTTTTATATATTAGAATTAGATTAATATTTAAGATAATATATTGTTCATTATTAACAATAATTATTTTTTCTATATTATGAATCCAATAGCACAAGAAACAATAAACTCAATTAAACATCAATACGAAACCTTATCTTTAGATGAATTGGAATTACACACGTCTGTTTTAAAAGATATTCATCAGCAAAAGATAGAATCAGAATCTAAAAGAATTAAAAATGAACTTTTAGAGGCAGCAAAAAAATTTAAAATCTCATTACATGTCGAAGAGGGAATTGAAATAAAATCAATCCATAAACATTTGATAAAAAAGAGTAAATTAATGCCTAAGTATAAAAACCCCGCTAATCCTGAAGAAACGTGGAATGGGCATGGCAGAAAACCTAATTGGCTATGTAATTATTTAACAATTGAAAACAATAGCATTGACGATTTATTGATTTAATGTAAAACGTAATAACAAAAAAAATAAACTTATAATTAATGAAAATAAACATTACCTTTTTCATTAAAAGTCTTTATATATCTTTCTTCGCTACAAGACAGAAAGTTGAGTTATTGGAATGATGTGAGCCACCCCTTGTTGGGTGGCGAACGAGAGACTCAAAACAAGCTTTCGCAAAAATAGCCGGTTCCCTGCATTAAATAGGTTCAAATAACAAAGCCAAATCTTCCGCTGTTAAGCTGACTTGGCTTTGCTCGTCTCCTGCATTATAAATTGAATTAGCTAACACCCGTTTCTTATCCTGCATTGCCAGAATCTTTTCTTCCACCGTATTTTCTGTTAGCAGTTTGTACACAAACACGGGTTTGTCTTGCCCAATACGATAAGCCCTATCTGCTGCCTGTGTTTCAGCCGCAGGATTCCACCATGGATCATAAATAATCACCGTATCGGCTTCCGTCAAATTTAAGCCTACGCCGCCCGCCTTTAAACTAATTAAAAACACATTCACATTGCCATTTTTAAACTCTTCAATTGCGTCATCACGATTTTTAGTTTGTCCCGTTAATTTTGTATAACCTATTTTTTGGGCTTGAAGTGTTTTTTCTATTATTGAAAGCATTCGGGTAAATTGCGAAAAAACCAAAATCTTTCTGCCCTCATTTAACAACTCAGGAAGCATTTCCATTAATAAATCAAGCTTGGCTGATTCAGTAATTTTTTGCGCTTCTTTTAAAGGTAAGGTTCGAGGATCGCAGCAGGTTTGACGCAACTTTAATAAGGCATCCAAAATAGTAATATGACTGCGTGATAAGCCTTTTTGAGCAATTGCATCACGTACTTTTTGCTCCATAGTTAAGCGTATACTTTCGTAAAGTGCTGCTTGTTTTGGATGTAAAGGCACCGAACGTATAATCTCTGTTTTTAATGGCAATTCAGTTGCCACCTCGTGTTTAGTGCGTCGCAACATAAAAGGTTTAACTCGATTAGCTAAACGTTTTTTTTGCTCCCCATCTCCATGCATTTCAATTGGTGTACGATAATTTTTGGTAAAACTAGCCTTATCTCCCAAAAAGCCCGGCATTAAGAAATCAAATTGCGCCCATAACTCACCCAAATGATTTTCCATAGGCGTTCCTGTCAAACATAAACGATGTTGTGCATTAATTTTTCTGACAATACGTGAGGCTTTAGCTTGTGGATTTTTAATTATTTGCGCCTCATCAAGAAGCAAATAATAGTATTCATGCACCAATAATGCCTCTTCATCTCTTGGCAAAAGAGGGTACGTGGTTAACACTACATCATAATCATGAATATGCTCAAATAAGGTTTTTCGTTCGGTACCCTGTAAAATTAATACTGTTAAATCAGGTGTAAACCGCTGCGCCTCGCGTCGCCAATTACTCATTAAACTGGTCGGGGCAATAATTAAGCTGGGCAAATTCATTCTGCCTTCTTGCTTTTCTAGCAGTAAATGACTTAATGCCTGAATTGTTTTCCCCAACCCCATATCATCTGCCAAAATGCCGCCAAACCGGTATTCACGCAAAAATTGCAGCCAATTTAACCCTTGCTGCTGATATGTTCTTAATTCTGCAAGTAAATTAGTGGGCGCAGCGACCTGCTGAATACCAGAAAAATCTTTTAATTTCTGACCTAATTCTCGCAACGCCTGACCACCTGACAATGCAAAGACACCATAACTATGTGCTTCTAATTCAGCCAAACTAGCTAAGTGATAACGCGATAATTTCAGGGCACCATCAGTTATTGAGGCATGACTGATGGAAAATAATTCATATAAAATGCGTAAAAAAGGACGTAATTTTTCACTAGGAATGTTTATAAATTGATGATGATCAATAGGTATACTTAAAATTTCTGGTAAATCCTCAAGATCGTAATATTCCAAAGCCGACATAATGATTGGCAACAACGCCAATGACTTACCATTAATCTCAACATTAAAACGCATTTCAAACCAATCATTTCCTGCTTCTGAAACTTCTGCATCCCAACTATCAAGCTGTTGAAAATCAAGATTAAAGCTTTCATCTAAAACAATATTCCAACCTTGTTCACGCAACTGATCAACATGAATAGTTAAAAATTGACTCCACCGCGTAATGCTTTCTAAAGAGCTTGTTTCCGATGGACTGAAAAAAAACAATATATTTTCTGTTGTTGTAACTAAGGTATTCGTCAAAAAACCAAATGCACTAAGAGTGCGCATCGCATTTAATTCAGCCTCGCTATCCCGATGTATTCGTAAGATTCCTGCAGATGACTTAAATAATGAATATTCTGGACAAATTATTTCAGCGTCCAGCTCATATTCTCCATAAGCGAAACTTAACACGATGCAATAAACTTCATTTTTAGTCTGCTCATCAATCGCCATTAACATTAACGTAGGCACAGGACATTGTTTTTCAATATCAATAACGTCAATTTTCTTTGGCGGCGGTAGCGGTAAATCTGGGTATTTGAATGCAAGTTGCTGACTAAATTCTTCAGCAAATTCAACCGGCACAACCGGCGCGGTTAAGATTTTTTTTAATTCATCAATACTAATGGTTAAGCCGTTAATCTCCCCAATACTCGCGTGCTGTGGAGAAACATATAAAGGCGGTGTGGTTAATAAAACCTGCGCACCCTCACCAATAAATGGATGCAGAGAAAATTCACCATTAGCAGATTGCTGCCAAGCTAATTGCAATTCACGCGCCTCGCTTGGCTGCAAAGCGTCCCCCTCTATATCTAACCAATACAAACGCTTGGTTTTTAACAAACACGTTATGGCTAAATACCCGACCGACCCTGACAGAACAGGAAAACCACTCAAGGTATTTAATGCGAGTAAAATTTTAATTATTTCATCATCTTCAGGCTGAAAATATCCAAGTAACGCATGGCTATAGCGCAAATTACTAATATTGGTTTTTCGCCCCTTGACTAAGCCACCATTTTTCTTTTCTTTAGTAATAACAAAATCAAAAATATATTCATGAGGTACATGACTTGGACGCAAAATATAAGCAATAAACTCAGTTGTCTCAGCAGAGAAAGACTTTTTTACTGGGGAGTCATCATCTTTAGCAAATTGATTTAACCATGCCAAACACTCTGGCTGAGTTTGCTGAGACACGTCACTGAGGCTCTGCTGATAATAAATACATACCGCCGCAACATGCTTACAATTAAAACCAACTGAACAATTACATTCGCCATCAATATCTACCAAACTATAGCTAGGCGACCAAACAATTCGAATAATTTGTGAATAGGGTTTATTAATGACATCTTTAACCTGCCCAGTGAGTTGTACATATAATGCACCCTGACTTTTAATGTCCATCGCCATAATCTGTTTATGACGAAAAAAAGTCATTCCTTGTTCATAACACTCTTCATCACATTCATAGATAATATCTGAACGTAATAATTTCTTTTTATTGCTCATAATTGTTCGTTCTACATGACAGCCAATTTATTGTATTGTAAGAAATAAAGATGCAAAACATACGCTTAACAATGCTATTCCTAAATACCCCGCAGTAACTTACGCTTCAGCAGTTACGATGTTGAGTCTACTAATAACCGACCTAAACGACGCAAACCATCCGTGGATATTTCCATTCCCAAAGGAATCTTCTGCTCAACCAATTGATAAACAATATCAAGCGCAGCAATGAAGCTTAGATAACGTAAGCGTTGTTGATCATTGGCTATATCGGCAGTCACGGCGATTAACTTTGGCGCTAATTGCTGCCATGAGGCTATAAAAAATAACCGTACTGGATCGTGTTGCTCAGTATTTTGTGCCACAAGTGCGTGCTGCAAGGTGTTTCGTGCTTGGCTAACAACAGTCATTAAGCTATCGTGGAGAACTGAAGAATGCGTCTCTTGAGCAATCTGCGTTAATGCATTGGTCAATAATTTCTCCCAATAGGGCGCTAATTTTTGCCAATGCTGCTGCTCTGCCTGAGTAAAGGGAGCACTGTGTGCGGGGGCTTGCGCTGACGTATCAAAGGCTAACTTCAGCGTCACCTGTTGCTCATTAACCTGAATATCATTAAACACTAAACTATCAACGGCTTCTTGTAACATGCCGCGCTGATTTGGATTAATGTAAGGCAATAACGTTGCGACTAATTCAGGATATTGCTGCCGAAGATCAACCTTAACTGTCGCTAATTTTGGCTGAACATGTTTTAACAAAATGCTCTCTAATTTTTCAATTGCCAACTTTTGCCCGTGCTGATCATAGGCAACTGCATGAGTTATCGGCAAACTTAGGGTTTTACGATCTTCACTTAAACGTGGCTGTTGCCAGGTCTCTAGGGTTCCCACCCATTTCAATAAGGGCATACACTGCCCAGCAAATAACGCCCCTACTTGCGCGTGCACCTTATTACGTAAGCGCAACTGTCCTTGATAGCCATCTAGCTGTAACGCTGACAAAATAATAGAACTACAGCCTTGCTTATCCTGCCACAGCTTAGCAGACTGCTGCTTATCCGTATAAAGAGAGGCAAATAAGACTGCTTTAACTAATCGATAATCCAATTGTATAGGCACACTGTAATGCTGTGCACACTGCACAGCACTGCTTAAACAACTCAGCAACACCATTATTAGTAAACTACTTTTTTTCATAAATACACCATTTTGATCTGTTATTTTCTTTATGAGACGGTGAGACAATCAGAAGCCACGCTTTTAACTAAAGAACTACCTGCTGATTAAAAAGATAATGAATGTGAATAATGTCGTAGCAGCGTTACCAAAAGCTTAGCAACGCTCTATACTTTAAGGTGTGTTGTGGTTCGCACTACAGACTCAACACAAAGTAATATCTTACCTAACTCCCGTTTGAAATAACATGAGCAATGAGGCTTTTATGAAGCAAAGCACACACCCAACGCCACCTCAGTAGCTTAGTGTTATTAAACACTGGCTTTAGTTTACTTACGAAAAAAAACTTATTTTATAGAATTTAAGAGGTTACTACACATGAACGACGATAAAAATAGCAAAGGCCTAAGCAAGTTTTTTATTGGTCTTGGTCTCTTTATATTTTCAGGCAGTACTGTGCTGTTTGTTACAGACCCTTATTTGATGGCAGATATTTCACTTATTATGGTAAGTATTTATCTGATGGTGAACGGCTTAATGACTTACAAAAAAAACGCGTCAATCAATTCATCGATTTAACGCAGAGGCACACAAGATTAATTAGCTAAGCGTTTCTTTACAGCGTTTACATCCATTACCTTACCGCTCAGCATTGTGCAGAGCGGTAAGGTCATCCGTTTGCTAAGCGGCACTGAAGCCAACCGCCATTAATTGGCAATAATTGCGCTCAGCGAAGCTTGATAAATTTTCTTACTTTTTTTGCAATACTGTTTGATGCCGAGTGAACACTAATTGATGTGCCTCATCGATATCAACCTGAATAACATCGCCACCAACAAACTCGCCCGCTAAGATTTTTTGTGCCAATGGATTTTCAAGCTGTTGCTGAATAATTCGTTTCATAGGTCGAGCGCCGTAAACAGAATCAAAACCAGCCTCGCCCAACTGATCCAGCGCGGCCTCACTTAGCACTAAGCCCAGCTCGCGGTCTTGCAAACGACGCCGTAAATACTCCAGTTGAATAACTGAAATCGCACGAATTTGCTCGCGTCCTAACGGATGAAAAACAACCGACTCGTCGATACGATTAATAAATTCAGGACGGAAATGCTGTCCAACGCGCTCCATTACCGCCGCTTTCATAACAGGATATAAAGTCTCACTCGCTAATTCTTGAATCAGGTCGGAGCCTAAGTTAGAGGTCATCACCACGATAGTATTTCTAAAATCAACGGTTCGCCCTTGCCCATCAGTTAAGCGCCCATCATCTAATACCTGTAACAAAATATTAAACACATCCGCATGGGCTTTTTCAATTTCATCCAACAAAATGACGCAATAAGGTTTACGTCTCACTAATTCAGTTAAATACCCTCCTTCTTCATAGCCCACATAGCCTGGAGGCGCACCGATTAAACGTGCTACCGAATGTTTTTCCATAAACTCTGACATATCAATTCGCACTAAAGCATCTGCGGTATCAAATAAAAACTCAGCTAAAGCTTTACATAACTCAGTTTTACCCACGCCTGTAGGCCCTAAAAATAAAAATGAGCCATTGGGACGATTAGGATCTGATAAGCCAGCACGCGAGCGGCGTATCGCATTACTGACTGATTTAAGGGCTTCTTCTTGACCGATTACGCGCAGTCTTAATTGACTTTCCATTGCCAATAATTTTTCTCGCTCTCCACCCATCATTTTAGACACGGGTATTCCTGTCCATTTAGACACAACTTCTGCTATTTCCTCTTCAGTGACTTTATTTCGCAATAAGGTCATTTTTACTGTTTCTGATGAATCGGCGTGCTGTAATTGTTTTTCAAGCTCGGGAATAATGCCATAACGTAATTCCGCTTGACGATTTAAATCATTAGCTCGACTAGCCGCCTCCAAATCCATCCGCGCTTGCTCTAGTTTTTCTTTAATCAAGGCTGCGCCTTGTAAAGAAGCTTTCTCTGCTTTCCAAATGTCTTCTAAGTCTGAATAGTCTTTTTCTAAAACACCAATCTCTTCTTCTAAACTTTCTAAACGTTTTTTTGATGCCGCATCTTTCTCTTTTTGCAACGCCACTTGTTCAATTTTTAATTGAATTAAACGTCGATATAATCGATCCATTTCTTCAGGTTTAGAATCCATTTCCATACGAATACGACTGGCTGCCTCATCGATTAAATCGATAGCTTTATCTGGCAATTGACGATCAGCAATATACCGATACGACAAATTGGCTGCTGCAATAATGGCAGGATCAGTGATATCGACCCCATGATGCACTTCATATTTTTCTTTCAAACCACGCAAAATAGCAATCGTGTCCTCAACGCTAGGTTGATCAACCAACACTTTTTGAAAACGACGTTCTAAGGCGGCATCTTTTTCTACATATTTACGGTATTCATCTAAGGTTGTGGCGCCAACACAGTGTAATTCACCACGAGCTAAGGCTGGCTTTAGCATATTGCCTGCATCCATGGCACCTTCAGCTTTACCAGCACCCACCATCGTATGCAACTCATCAATAAATAAAATAACCTGACCTTCCTGCTTGGCTAAATCTTTTAATACCGCTTTTAAACGTTCTTCAAACTCGCCACGAAACTTTGCACCCGCAATCAACGCAGCCATATCTAACGCCAATACTTGTTTATGCTGCATGCCTTCTGGCACTTCACCATTAACAATTCGTTGCGCTAAGCCTTCAACAATCGCGGTTTTACCCACGCCCGGCTCACCAATTAATACTGGATTATTTTTAGTACGACGCTGCAAGACTTGGATAGTTCGACGAATTTCATCATCACGTCCAATCACTGGATCAAGCTTACCTGCCGCCGCACGCTCAGTAAGATTAATCGTATATTTATCTAGGGATTGGCGTTGATTTTCAGCATTAGCGTCATCTACGGCAAAGCCACCACGCATCGCATCAATCGCCTGCTCTAATTTACTCTCCCCCACGCCAGCAGTTTTTAATATTGCTTGCAAACTACTTTTTTCTTGCATTGCGGCAAGTAAAAATAACTCACTCGACATAAATTTGTCATTGCGTTTTTGCGCCAATTTATCAGTTAAATTGAGTAGGCGCATGGCTTCATTCGATAATTGAATATCGCCACCTGAACCACTCACAGTCACTAAGCGACTTAATTCTTGGCTTAATTCAGTGGTCAATTTAGACACATTGACACCGATATTACTCAGCAGCGGCTTAATGCTCCCGCCCTCCTGAGTTAATAATGCCAACATGATATGGACTGGTTCAATGAATTGTTGATCTTTACCCAAGGCAAGACTTTGGGCATCGGCTAAAGCACTTTGAAACTTGCTCGTTAATTTGTCCATTCGCATAATTACCACCTCTGTTAAGTTCGTTGATTGATTACACTTAATGTGCGTGTGTTATAAATCAATATATGGGGGGATTAACGCACTAATTCAAGAAAAATTTAGTTAAGTGGGTTATATTTTACATAAGCTCTACATGGTTTTAAGTTCACAGCATAAAAACATAACTTATACCAATTTTGCAGCTAACCCCTATGACACACCCTTCTCCTCAACCTGTTTAATTTTGTTACTTTGGCGCCTGCTATGACTATAAAACATCCTTATCAAACTCAGCCTGACAAAGCCTTTTGGAAAAAAATTGTCGGCAACCATGACCCACTTGATATTGCCGAGTGGTATTCTCCAAAATACCCAATTAATAACAGTCCCATCGCTACCGCTGGTAGCTGTTTTGCACAACACATCGGGAAAAAATTAAAAGCAAAAGGCTTTAATTTTATTGATATGGAACCTGCGCCTGGCCCGTTAGATGAAGAAAGCTATCACGATTTTGGCTATCACATGTACTCAGCGCGCTATGGCAATATTTACAGCTCAAGGCAATTAGTACAATTACTGGAACGTGCCTTAGGTAAGTTTGTACCCGCCGATAAATACTGGCTAAAAGACGACGGCTTTGTTGATCCTTTTCGCCCCACTATTGAGCCTGAGCCTTATCTCAGTCAACAAGAACTCAACGCACATCAAGACCATCATTTAGCCTGCGTTCGTGCTTTATTCAAAAAAACCACTTTATTTATTTTTACCCTAGGCTTAACAGAAGCGTGGGCGTCTAAAGAAGACGGTGCGGTCTTTCCCGTTGCACCTGGTGTGGCAGGAGGTGTCTATACACCTGAAAAATATGAATTAATTAATTTATCTTATATTGACGTGATAAAAGATTTAGAAAAGTTTATGAAATTAGCCAGACAATTAAATCGCAAAATGCGTTTTATGTTTACAGTATCGCCCGTCCCATTAATGGCAACCGCAACCACAGAGCAAGTGATTGTAGCTAGCCAGTATTCCAAAGCTGTGCTTAGGGCGGCAGCTGGGCATTTAGCGCACAAATATGCGTTAGTTGATTATTTTCCTTCTTATGAAATCATTTCTTCTCACGTAATGCGCAGTCAATTTTACAACGCTGATATGCGAACAGTATCCCAAGCGGGCGTCAATCATGTTATGGCGCAATTTTTTTCTGCTCACACACCGCCTGCACAACGCCCTGCCGTCGCTAACAAGAAAAGACGCCCTCCTCACACAACCCTACCCACTACAGATGTTCATTGTGATGAAGAGTTATTGTCTGTGTTTGGAGCGCAACCATGAAGGTATTGATTACTGGCGATTCGCATACAGGAATATTAAAAGCAGCACTTGACAGCCTGCAACAGCACGCACTGTTACCCAATACGATTGATTTCAACATACGCCCGTTGATGGGCGGAG
>CAJAQT010000159.1 GCA_903944165.1 uncultured Methylococcaceae bacterium
TAGTTGCCAGGGTTGGGTTTTGACAAATCCCCCCTAGCCCCGCTTTTTCAAAGGGGGAGGGACTAACAGTTATTAACCAACGCGACAAAACCCGTAGCCAATAAGCAGGCATTTTCATTATGACAATGACAGTTAAGGTAGCGTGGCTAAGCGATAGCGCATCCACCGCTTGCAGTGTGGTGGATGCGCTATCGCTTAGCCACCCTACAACGCTTTATCGCTGATTTTTAGTTGCCAGGGTTGGGTTTTGACAAATCCCCCCTAGCCCCGCTTTTTCAAAGGGGGACTGGTGTTGCTGGATGCTGCTTAAAGCAATAATGGACGTGGTATTGGAAAAAACGATGTCATCATCCAATAGCAAATGCCTTTCGCGTAGTTGGTCGCGAAAAACTAATTGACGCTCTTTAAAATAAGTTAACAAGCTGATTAATAAGTAATTTATTCTTTTTAAGAAAGCAGCACGACTCATAACAAAAAAAAATCCTTATTACTTTTGTATTCATGCGTTTTTTATAAAAAACAGCCTTAAAATTTTTTCCATCAAAAAACAAGATTATATTATTTATTTCAATAAGTTAATGCAAAAAAGTACAGCTAATTTTTATTCAGCAAGAAAAAAAATTCACTTTTTTAAAAAAAGTTTTTATTTCATTATTTTTTATTAGGTTACGGCAATTTATCAAAAAAAAAAAGGCTTAATTTTCGTTAAATTTAGCCTTTTTTCGCTTTTTTTTGGACGTTAGTAGGACGGTAGCCTTATACGATAATCAGTGATAACTACGCCAGTAATGCTCCTACATAGAAAATAATTAACTCACTGAATAGGCGACCGACATGAATTCAATCACCATCCCCACAAAATTACTTGTTATTGATGATCAAATTAGCAACTGGCAAAGCCTTGTTAGTTCGGTAAGTGCAGATACGGCCGTGCTGGTACTTAACGCGCACAGTGACGGCTTAAACCAAATCAATAACTATCTGACTCAGCTCAATGCTTCAGCAACATCGATTGCGCCCTTGCAAAGCATTCACATTCTTTCTCATGGCAGTTCTGGGCGTTTATTACTGGGCAACAGTGCTATCACTTTAGAAAATTTAAGCCAATATCGTCAACAACTTAGCGCACTAGGTAGCGCGTTAGATAACACCGGCGATGTTTTGCTGTATGGCTGTAATGTTGGCGAAGGCGAGCGCGGCGTACACTTTATTAAGCTTTGGGCACAATTAACGGGCGCAGATATTGCCGCGTCCACAACCTTAACGGGCTCGTCTGCTGTGGGTGGTGATGGTGTGCTTGAAATAGCAACGGGCACCATTGAAGCGCCGCTTTGGATAACCAGCCAGTATGCAGGAACACTTGCTGCACTGGAAGGCACCAGCGCTGATGATACGGTCACGGGCACTGATGCAAACGACACGCTCTCCGGTTTGGCAGGTGCGGATGTGTTAAATGGTGGCATAGGCGATGATAGCTTACGTGGTGGTGCGGGCAATGACACCATCGATGGCGGCGCGGGTATCAATACCGTGATAGTAGAAGGTAATGCCGATGCGTTCAGTCGACGCTGGACTTATGATTCAGCAACGGCAACCGTTTATTTGCAACTTAGCGATTTAGTAACAGGCGGCACTGATGTGTTAAATGCCGCTGATGAAGGCGTAGACCGCATTACGAATGTACAAAAAATTCAGTTTGTTTTACCCGACGGCAGTATAGATTCTGAAGTCGTGGTAGATGATTTTGCTAACAAGGCCAATGACTCTAATCAAACAATAGACTTCGGCAGTTGGATTACAGGACGCTTCAATTATTACAGTGATCAGGATTGGTTACGGGTAAGTGAA
>CAJAQT010000160.1 GCA_903944165.1 uncultured Methylococcaceae bacterium
AACCTAAACCATCACTCAGTTGAGTTGCTGGTTTATAGTTAAATTCTTTCTGCAAATCAGTAACATCAGCATAGGTATCTGGAACATCACCAGGTTGCATCGGTAAAAAGTGTTTTATCGCTTCCTTACCAATACACCGCTCCAAAGTTTCAATAAATGTTAATAAACTCACCGGTGTATTATTGCCAATATTGTAGATTCGATAAGGTGCCATGCTGGTACCAGGATCAGGCGTTTCTCCTGACCACGCTTCATTAGCCTGAGCAGGCTTATCTACTACCCGTATTACGCCTTCTATAATATCGTCGATATAGGTAAAGTCACGGCGATGATTACCATAATTAAAAACATTAATCGGCTTACCTTCAATAATATTTTTGGTAAACATAAAGGCTGACATATCAGGTCGTCCCCATGGTCCATACACGGTGAAAAAACGCAGTCCTGTAGTTGGAAGTTGATATAAATGACTATAGGTATGCGCCATTAGCTCATTGGCCTTTTTGGTTGCTGCATACAGTGACACAGGGTGATCAACATTATCATGAATTGAAAAGGGCATTCGGGTGTTAGCACCGTAAATAGAGCTGGAAGAGGCGTATGCCAAATGCTCCACCTTATGATGTCGGCAGCCTTCTAATATATTCATAAAACCAACAATATTTGAATTTATGTATGTATCGGGATGCGTAATAGAATAACGCACACCTGCTTGTGCAGCTAAGTGCATCACTTTATTTACACCTTGCTCTTGAAACAACTGCTGTACTTCTGCTTGATTAGCTATATCTAATTTTTTAAAAGTAAAGTTCGTGTAATCAAATAATCGATTTAACCGTGCCTGTTTTAACTGTACATCGTAATAATCATTTAGATTATCAACACCAATGACGTCATCTCCTCTTTGTAGCAATCTTATACATAATGCTGACCCTATAAACCCCGCAGCACCTGTTACCAATATTTTCAAAATTTCCCCCACGTTGAAGTTAATCGCTTATGTTGAATCAATTATTACAAATTCACTATAAAGTGCAATGTATCATTATCAACGAAAACCTATAATTCATTGTAAAATAGCGTTGCTTTCATTTTTTTTTAGACTCATTATAACTAAATGACCTTAATTACTTCATGATCCTGTTTTTACCCTTTAAATAGTCACCGACACTAGCATTATGCTTACGTTTTTATAATCAAGGATTTTACCCCAATGAAATACAATAATGAATTTAATGATGCCGCTAATAAATTGATAATGACAGGAAAATTAATTGATAGCAAAGGCTGGGTGCCTGCAACAAGCGGTAACTTTTCAATCCGATTAACCGATAATAATATTGCTATCACTGTATCTGGTAAGCATAAAGGTTATTTAGTTACAGATGATATTATGCTAATTAACGCTAACGCCGACAGCTTAGATGGCAAAAAACCTTCAGCGGAAACCTTATTGCATACATCAATTTATCAACGCTATTCACATGTTAGAGCTGTTTTACATCCTCACTCTTTAAATTCAGTAGTGCTCTCTAAAATTTATCACGACAAGATTGTCTTAAAAGATTATGAGTTACTTAAAGCTTTTAGCCACCTCACTACTCATGAAAGTGAATTAGTGATTCCTATTTTTAACAATGATCAAAATATTCAGCGTTTAGCCGAATTAATCGATCACTATTTTACTCAGCATACTTGCTATGCCTATATCATTGCTGGTCATGGATTATATACTTGGGGAGAGACCATTGACATTGCGTATCGACAACTTGAAGCACTAGACTTCTTATTCGCTTGTGAACTGCAACGCTCTACACTTAAACATTAATTATTTTTATCTACACCCAAAACACTAAGTTGCCATTATCTTTAGTTAATTATGTTCACGTAAACCTTTGGGACGCATATCAAATTACTTATTTACTTTTACTTCTGGACACGTCATGAACATATCAGGGATTAATCATATCAATATCGTGGTAACACTGGACAAATTAACCGATGTTATCAATTTTTATGAACAAAACTTAGGGTTAAAACAGGGGGCGCGGGCGGTTTCTCGTCGTGCTGGAGCATGGCTGTATTGTGAGTCAGGTCCAATCATTCATGTCTCAGTTGTAGAATCCCTGCCTTATACTGGTAAAGATACGCACTTTAATCACGTTGCATTAACCTGCCATAATGTTGATAACTGCTTAACAACCTTAATCAAAAATAACATCCCTCATCGAATAGACTTTAGAGGCCCGCCTGCAATGACCCAAGTATTTGTTCATGACCCTGCTGAAATCTCTATTGAACTTAATTTCTTAGGTGAAAAACCTACGATTTTACTGCCAAGCCAATAACAATATTATTTGATACGCTTATACTTATTTAGCTATTGCTTACATATCGTTTTAAATGTCGTTTTAACCAACGTTAATTCGACATTTTTCTCTTTTTTTCAGACGTTAGTTCCCATTTATTTACAACTGCCGCCGCCAAACTATTACCTAACACATTGGTCGCACTTCGTCCCATATCTAAAAACTGATCTATTCCTAACAGTAACAAAACGCCTGCCTCCGGAATATTAAACGCGCTTAATGTTGCTGAAATCACTACTAATGAGGCTCTTGGCACACCTGCTACGCCTTTACTTGTTACCAATAAGACCAACAACATTGCAATTTGCTGATCTACTGCCATATCAATTCCATATGCTTGTGCAATAAATAACACGGCAAATGTCATATACATCATACTGCCATCTAAATTAAACGAATAACCTAGTGGCAACACAAAGCCTACAATTTTCTCCTGACAGCCAAATCGCTCTAATTGCTGAACTAATTTTGGATACGCTGCTTCACTGCTTGCCGTACCAAAGGCAACGATAATAGGCTCCCGAATTATTGTGACTAACCGCACGACTTGTTTTGGCCTCAGCACAATTGCACCAACAGCACACAAAATTATCCATAACACCACCAAGCCTAAATAAAATTCGCCCATAAAATAACCATAACTTGCTATAACACCCAATCCTTGTTGAGCAACAATAGTTGCTACCGCACAAAATACAGCAAGTGGTGCTAACTGCATTACATAAGCAGTAATTTTTAGCATTATATGAATTAATGATTCCATTACACGCACTATTGGGCTGGCCATATCTCCTAAATTTTTGCATGCAACACCAAAATATATTGAGAAAATAACAATTTGTATTATTTCATTTTGTGCCATTGCATCAATGATACTTTTAGGCACGCTATGCGCTATAAAATTACTCAATTTAGGCGCATGCTGAACTATTTGATTTTTACTTTCTATACTAGGTAAGTCGATTTGTAAAAATTGACCAGGTTGAAAATAATTGACTAACAACATTCCAATACCTAGACTAACTATCGATGCGGAGATAAACCAAAGCATTGCTTTAGCGGCAATTCGACCAACATTTTGCTCCTTGTCCATCTGCCCTATTCCTGCAACCAGTGTTGCAAAGACTAAAGGAGCAATAATCATTTTAACCAAGCGAATAAACACATCACTTAGGCTTATTAGCAATTCAATTAACTGCTTTTGATTACTTTCGCTAAACCATTGCACATCCTTTTCTGCGGCTAAATGCATTAATTCACCCACACCAATACCCAGCAACAATGCTATACCTATAAATACGGCTTGGTTATTTCTTATTTCATGAGGCATTTCTTTAGTCGACATAGTTGTCCCTTATTTTTCATTGCTTAGTGACATTAGAAATCCTTACTCATCACTTGCAGCGCTAAGTGCCATATTATTAAGCTGTACTTTTATTAATTTATTTCACGCATAAAAAAACCCTCGCTTGTAAACAAGCGAGGGTTTAATCATTTCCAGATTATCTAATAATTAGATGAAACTAGGAATTAATGGAGCGTCAATAGTAATCAATTGACGTTTACCAGCAGCATCATAGAAGAATAATAACCCAGCAAAACGGCTATCTGGATCATAAATCAAGTCAGCTAAACGGTATACTTCCCATGCAGCATCAGAAGCAGTTACTTGAACAGTTCTTGTTTGACCTGGAGCAAGTGGGCTGTTATCGCTAACAGTCAAACCTTCTTCAGCTAACAAGTCATCTGGGTAACCAGTTTCATCAACAGCTACGTTTGAATCCATGAATCTAACACCAGCAGTGTTAAACTCACCTAAACGTACTGGAGAATCGCCATTATTAGTAATAGTTAAAGTCATTTGCATAGCACGACCAGGTACACGGTATGTAGCATCTTCAACTTTTACAGCGACTGATGTAGCAGGCATTTCAATAGATTTAATACCACGTAATAAACCTGCTTGCAATGGAGTAGTCACAGGGAATTGTGACTCAGTGTTACTGAAAGACATAGCAACGATTGCTAATGTACCTACAGCAAAACCCATAGCAACTTTTTTATCAGCACCACTAATCAATGAATCAGCTTTACCAGCTTCAACAGCGATTGAACGTGGAATGAACATTGGTTTACGCATCCAGTAACCTAACCAAGCTAAACCTAAAGCATACCAGAAAGCATGCCAGAAATAAGTGTTGCTTAAGTTATAGTTTTCTAAATCGATTGTTTCGCCAGTTAAAGTAGTGATTGGATTAACGAAGTCTTTCATAGAACCAGTAACAGTTACCCATTTACCTGGACCGATGATAGGACCACCGCCTTTCACGTTTAACATGGTATGAACGTGCCAGTCACCTGGACGACGAGCTTTTAACAATACTTTAAAGTCATAAGTTTCGCCAAGTTCTAAAGAAATAGAACGTGGAACTAATTGACCGCCAACCCAAGATCCAGCTCTGATGAAAACAGGACCTGGAATACCAATGTTTAAAAATGAAATTTCTGGCTTATCAACAGTTTCAGGCCAACCGCTGAACACGAAGAATTTACCTGAAATTGTCATTGTATCGTTAACAGCAACTTCTTCTTTTGACCAGTTTAAATCAAACCAGTGAATAGTACGCATACGCATGAATGCTGCTTGTGATTTTTCACCATGAGCAGATGCAGTTGGTGTGTACAACATTGAAGCTGACACAGCAGCTAGCAAAGCAACAAAGGATAATTTAGCAACTTTGTCTTTAATTAATTTCATATATCCTCCTCTATAATAGAGAATCTATAGTTTTATGAGTATCTAGTGGCCAATAAACATAGCCACCAGTTTTAATTTTGTTTAACAATATACCTTATGCAGACTTAACGAATTCAGTCGAATTGAACCAACGACCGAAGAAGTGCCACAAGAAGTAAATTAAGATACTCACGAAACCAGAGAAGAACGCTGATACTGGAGCAACGTCTTTACCGAATGTTCTAAGTGTACCTTTTTCAACCATTCTGATGTACTCAGGAGTACCAGTTCTTACGTAATGGTAACCTTGTAAGTCAGCTAGTGTCATCATCATACCGTTATATTCTACTGGCACATGAAGTGGACCAACGATTGCCCAGTTGCCTGGGTAGAATACTAGACCATATGCCAAGCCACCTAAAACAGCAGTCGCAGTCATACTACCAGAAAGCATTAAGATAACATCTAAAAGGATAGCACCTGGCATCAAGTTTGATGGGAATACAAAGTTAACTGGGAAGTAAGTCCAACCCCAGAAGTTTAAGTATCTGTTTACCCACTCACCTAATAAAAGACCTAGGATACATAGAACAGCACCAAATGGTAAACGGTAACGCCACCACAACATAGCTTGAACAGCAGCAGGGAATGTGATTGAAACGATAGGAGCAACAGTTACCCATAAACGTCTATCTTTCCAGTCAGTCCAGAAATCCCAGTCACCACCAGTCAACATATAATGAATATGGTAACCACCTAAAACAACAAAGAACAAAGTGAAACAAATTAGCCAATCGAACGTGCGTGAAACTTTTACTGCTTCAGCGCGTGAACGTACAGCTGATTGAGATGCGCTCATTAGCTTACCTCCTAAAAGGATTTAAATTATTTTTATATTACAATCAAAGTAAATCTTTGATCGTTAGTTAAACAAACTTAGCTTATGCCAAATCTTTTTTCAAAAGTTTTGAAATTGAAGCAACTTCAATGTTAACAACACCCATAACACCTAATGCAGCCCATCCGAAGAATACGAAGCCGTAGTGTAAAGGAGCAACAAAAAGCTCTTCCATAAACCAGAAAGTATGACCCCACTCGTTCAAACCAACGTTTGGCAAAATCATAAATGGACCAATTACTGATACCATATATTGTAATGACATACCTTGTTGATAAGCAGGTAATCTAGTTTTTGCATACAAGAATGAAGCAAAACCAGTGATGATATAGATAGGATAGCTCAAATAGAATTCAATGATATGACTTGGAGTAAAGTCAGTATCACGAACGATTGTTTGATGCCAAGTACCATCTTGCTCAGTGAAGTAGCTAGCGCCATAATAAATAGCGATTGCATACATAACCAACCAAACCCAATGAGTAAAGTGTCTTCTTAACTCTTCTCTTGGAGTAATTGACATTACTTTACGATCACGAGTTTTCCAAATATAACCCCACAGAATACCAGCAGTTGAAGCTTCTAATACGAATTCAATATAAAGGAAGTTCATCCAGTAAGTTTCGAATTCTGGTGCAAATGAATCCAAACCTGCAGACCATCCGTATACACCTTCGTACCAACGTACCCAGCCGTAAAACACTATATATAGTGAAGCGCCTAGTAACATATTTCTAACATTCAACAGCGGTGCTTCCGCAGCATCAGTTTTAACCGATTCAGTTGTAGCTGCCATTTTAATCTCCTAAAAATTATAATTCTTAGCCTAAGCCAAGAGTCAATACTTTATAATCCATGTTCCGCTTGTCACTTTAATTAGTGAAAAGACACCAACTCAATTTGGTGAGATGCCAGTCTACCAGTTAGCATATTCATGTCAAGTCAAAAACATTTAGCCAATCGTTTAATATTGATATTAATTTTTACCCCTAAATACTGCTATCATGAAAACACTTAACTCTGTTAAAATTTTTCTACTTTTCAATAAAAACAACAATAAATAACACCATGAAAAACCTCCTACAACGCCATAAATTATTATTTCTGGTCATTGGTCTTGGCCTTCTTTTACTCACTCAACAAAAAGTCATCTTACCTCTTGTGTATGAAGTCGTTAAATCAGATGCCTTTTTAGTTGAAAGCAAAGACGAAGCCAGTCAGTTACCGATTAGTAACCAAACTTCAGACGCTGCGTTCTTACATTGCAATACTTACGTCAAAGAAAAATACAGCAACAACTCTACACTTGAATTCCCGGCTCATGCGTTAAACTCATGGACGCTTGGCAACTATCAGTACATTATTAATGCTGAAATCACTGCTGTTAATAAAGAAGACAACACTTCAAAAACCTTAAAATATGTTTGTAGAATTATTTATGATAAAGGCGACGATCAAACTGACATTAATAACATCGATAGCTGGTCACTCGTTGGCATCTCTGGACTGAACGATCTTTAACCCTTGCTATTACGAATTGTTATGCGCATTCGCTCACTTAATTTTTTAATTTTCTACTTCTTAATGGCGTTCCAAATTGACTCATTTGGCGACACCATACCCCCTATTTACGAAATTCAAACAAACTTGGGCACTATTACCGTTCTTCTTGATACAGATAATGCCCCCATTACCTCAACAAACTTTTTCAATTATGTGAAAAAAGGCTTTTATACCAACACTCTTTTTCATCGCACAATTAAAAACTTTGTCATTCAAGGCGGGGGATTTGATCGTCTTTCTGGTCAGCAAAAAACTACTGAGCCTGCGATTGCTAACGAAGCAAGTAACGGTTTAAAAAATGTAGCAGGAAGCCTTGCTATGGCAAGAACTAACGACCCTAACTCTGCAACCTCACAGTTTTTTATTAATTTATCTACTAATTCGTTTCTTGATTATAAAGATGCGCAATCACCTGGTTATGCAGTGTTTGGCCATGTTATTGAGGGTTTAGCTATCATTAATAAAATTGGCAACCTTAGCACTTATGGTGAACTACCCTTCTCCACAGCTGCCCAGCTGGTATATATTGAGAAAATATACACCTCAAGTGTCGTTGACTCTGACGTATCTAAAACCAGAATTTTAATAAATGGCTTAGGCACGGTCACCAGCCTGCCTGCAGGCATTAATTGTGGTAAGAAATGTTATAGTGCATTAGCAAAAAATAAAGGCAACCTTACATTAAAGGCCAACGCCAATCCTGGATATACTTTTAATGGCTGGCAAGGTGATTGCCAAGGTGGAAACGCTACCATTACATTAATATTATCTAACGGCAACCATAATTGCACCGCTACTTTTTTAAAAGACACAGCTGAATTTTAACCTCTACATTACTTAACATCTGCCATGAAAACATACGTCACTGGTTTTTCTTTAATTGAATTAATGATTACTGTTGCAATTATTGGCGTATTAGCGGGGATTGCTTATCCAAACTACCAAAAAAGCATTATGTCTTCAAAAAGAGCCGATGCCAAAAGCGCGCTACTTGAGTTGGCTAATTTTTTAGAAAGAAATGCCAGCGAAGGTGGTTGCTACACAAATCCTGGCGCAGACGCGCTATGCAGCACAGGCGATGACACTAACCCAACCCTACCTTTTACAGCAGCACCCAAACAAGGTGCCGCCAACTACACACTTAGCTTAGCTGATATTTCCAGCGACACCTTTACGCTAAATGCTAGCCCCGTTGTTGGATCGGCTCAAGAAAAAGATGATTGCGGGACATTAACGCTTACCAACACAGGTAGCAAAGGCATAAAAAATCCGCACCTAGCAAACATCACTACAGATAAATGCTGGTAACTAACTAGCGCTGATTACTGCAACAAAATGGCTAGACTAACAATAACGGAGCTGAGCAGCACCATCCAACCTGTAAGCGCCTGACTTTTCT
This sequence comes from uncultured Methylococcaceae bacterium, assembly GCA_903944165.1. GTDB lineage: Bacteria > Pseudomonadota > Gammaproteobacteria > Methylococcales > Methylomonadaceae > Methylovulum. The sequence goes on from CAJAQT010000160.1 coordinate 8,967, forward strand.
CAATTTGCTGTCTTAGTAACAACAACTCTTCATTTTGTCTTTTGGCACTCTGCTGGGCTTGCGCAACACTGTCTATGGCCTTATAAAGTAATTGTGGCATTTCTGGAAAATGCTCAACTAGCTCTGGGAATTGCTTAATAAAATTGGTTAATTTAGCCCGAGGGCCCATTCGCTCTTGAAACCATCGCTCTAAAAAGGGCTTGGCTGTTTGCCAAAGATCAAGTTCTGGATAAAGCTGCCTTCCCAAGCCCTCAATATTAAGTAAGGTTTTCTGCAATAGCACAAGCTGAGGCTGAACGTGCATATCAAACCGTCGCGCTGTTTGAAACAAACGTAACAGCAACTGACCAAACGAAATATCTTTTAATGGCTTCTCAAAAATTGGTTCACAAACACTGCGTATTGCACTTTCAAATTCTTCAATACGCGTGGAGCTGGACACCCAACCTGACTCAACATGCATTTGTGCAACTTTTCGATAATCTCTATTAAAAAAGGCAAGAAAATTTTCAGCCAAATAATGTTGATCAGACGACGACAAACTACCAACAATACCAAAATCAATAGCAATATATTTCGCTGGCACCTCAACAAAAATATTGCCTGGATGCATGTCTGCGTGAAAGAAATTATCTCTAAACACCTGAGTAAAAAATATCTCCACGCCACGCTCAGCTAATAATTTAAAATCTGCATTGTGTTTTTTTAGTGTCTCAATATCTCCAACAGGCACACCATAGACACGTTCCATAACCATTACTTTACGACGCGTCAAAGCCCAATGAACTTCTGGGATATAAATAATGTCAGAACCTTCAAAATTACGACGAATTTTAGTTGCGTTTGCAGCCTCTCGAATTAAATCTAGCTCATCAAGCGTGGTTCTTTCAAACTCAGCAACCACTTCTCGTGGATGTAATCGCCTAGCATCTGACCAAAATCTCTCTGCCATTCGTGCAAGTTCATAGATTAATCCCATATCAGAATGAATGCGATCTTCTATATCAGGTCGAAGCACTTTTACGACGACCTTCTCACCTGTATGCAAAGTAGCGGCATGAACTTGAGCTACTGAGGCAGAAGCCATAGGTTCAGAATCAAATTCTGCAAAAGCCTCGGCTATAGACATGCCCAGTTCTTGCTCGATGACTTGGCGTGCCACCTCACTACTAAAGGGAGGCACTTGATCTTGTAATTTAACTAACTCATCAGCAATATCATCGGGTAATAAATCACGTCGCGTCGATAATGCTTGACCAAATTTCACATACACTGGCCCCAACTTCTCAAGGGTTTTTCTTATTCTGACAGCACGAGAATCAACTTTTGCGCTTAACAAATAATAGGGTGATAAATACGCTAAAAATCGAATGGGACGAAATAAATGTGTATTTAGAACAATTTCGTCAAGACCATGTGTTACTAAAATCCAATTGATATGAATTAAGCGAATAAGCAATTTAGGTCGGTTCACAATTTTCCTTTAAGGTATTAGCTTGCAAATAAAGCTTAATCTCCATTTGATGACACTTATTTTCTAATTGTTTTAGGTCATCGTTAATTGCAAGCAGCTTTTTTTTGAAACCACTTACTTCCTGTGTAGACGGTGAATCACGCAATTCTTCTTGCAAAAATTCGGTGGCATTAAGCTTAAAGGTTTCTATCGACTCGTTAGACCATTGCCAACCATGCTCAACTAATGAGGTTAATGAATTAATCTGAATATATTGACTAAACGCATCCTTAACACCCGCACCAAACTGCATTGTCTTCAAGAATTGCTTAGCCAATACATCATCCCCTGATATGTTAATGCGTTCTGATGACGACATAACATCCTCTTGATAAGTAGTTAATGCAAGCAATGTCCCAATAACATGGGCATCAACAGCATTACTAGCAAGCTCTTCTAAGATAATGGTTGTTGGTGTTATTTTAAAATAATACGTAAATCCAAAAGGTTGCACTGTTAACGCGACAATCTTACCTATATATAGGGGCACAAAAGCGTGGTGCTTATTAGTTACCAACATCAAGGAATCAAGCGTGGTTTGCAGCATGCGTTTAAGCAGAAACTTACTCAACATATTAAATTTTATAGCCTTTATGGACTGCAACAATACCTTGAGTTAAATTATAAAATTCACATAAATCAAAGCCAGCTCGCTCCATCATGATTTTTAACTCATTTTGTTTTGGATGCATACGAATTGATTCTGCCAAATAACGATAACTGTCCTCATCTTTAGCTACAAATTTTCCAATTTTAGGCAGTATATTAAAAGAATAAAAGTTATAAACTTTTTCTGTTAAGCCATCAATTGGGTGGGAAAATTCCAAAATAATTAAACGCCCCCCCGGTTTTAATACTCGGTACATTGACTGTAATGCAGCTTCTTTGTTTGTTACATTTCTCAAGCCAAAAGCAATGCAGACACAATCAAAGGTACTGTCCGCAAACGGTAAACATTCTGCATTGACTTGAGCAAAATTAACTCGATTTGATAAGCCTTTATCAATTAAACGGTCTCTTCCTGTTCGTAACATTTCAGAGTTAATATCAGCTAACACTACCTGTCCACTCGGCCCTACTTTTTGTTCAAATAAAACGCTTAGATCTCCTGTTCCCCCTGCCAAATCAAGCACACACTGGCCTGTCCTGACTTGACTAAGTTGTACGGCAATACGCTTCCAAATACGATGAATGCCTAAGGACATTAAATCATTCATTAAATCATACTGACCGGCTACAGAATCAAAAACACCTCGCACTAATTTTACTTTTTCATTAACAGGAACTTCTTTAAAGCCAAAATGGGTGGTGGTTGTTTTTGTCATGTGGGTACCGTTTTGTAAAACTTTAATTAGTGAGTGGGAAATGTATTTTGACGTGATGAACATATCAACGGCTAAGCAGGCATAAATTAGCCCTAGTTATCTCGCCACTTTCACGCCGTTTTGAGTTATAAAATATAACGACTTAAATCTTCGTTTTCAACAAACTCAGCCAATTGTTGATTAACATAATCGGCATCAATTACAACGTCTTTTGTTTGTAAATCACTTGCGTTATAGGAAATATCTTCTAACAAACGCTCTAATATCGTATGCAATCGTCTAGCACCAATATTCTCAGTACTTTCATTAACCTGCCAACCTAGCTCAGCAATACGCTGAATGCCGTCTGCAGAAAAACTTAACGACACCCCTTCGGTCGCTAGCAAGGCAATATACTGCTCAGTTAACGACGCATTAGGTTCGGTAAGAATCCTAACAAAATCATCGGCAGTTAACGCACTCAACTCAACTCTAATTGGAAAACGACCTTGTAACTCAGGAATTAAATCAGATGGCTTCGCTACATGAAAAGCGCCTGAAGCAATAAACAAAATATGATCGGTTTTGATCATGCCATACTTTGTACTTACCGTGCTGCCTTCAACTAAGGGTAGTAAATCACGCTGCACACCTTCACGCGACACCTCGCCGCCGCCACTACCTAATTCTGAACGTTTACAAATCTTGTCGATTTCATCTAAGAAAACAATGCCATTTTGTTCTACTGCATCAACTGCGCGGACTTTAATTTCGTCATCATTAATTAGTTTAGCGGCTTCCTCTTCTTGCAAAACTTTCAGGGCTTTAGCCACTTTCATTTTTCGTGATTTTGTACGATCAGAACCTAAATTTTGAAACATGCCTTGCAATTGATTGGTCATTTCTTCCATCCCTGGAGGGGACATGATTTCAATACCTACTGGCGCAACATGCACATCAACATCAATTTCTTTGTCATCTAACTCGCCTTCGCGTAATTTTTTACGCATTTTCTGGCGCGTAGCTTGTTCAGAGGTGGACAATGACCCTGATTCTGACAAAGGCAATAATATATCTAATACACGTTCTTCGGCGGCATCATAAGCACCGTGCTGTACTTTATCGATTTCTATTTTGCGCATCATTTTTACTGCTGTATCAACTAGATCACGAACAATTGATTCAACATCGCGGCCAACATAACCTACCTCAGTAAATTTTGTTGCTTCAATTTTAATAAATGGTGCATTGGCTAAACGCGCTAAGCGTCTTGCAATTTCTGTTTTACCTACACCTGTAGGCCCAATCATTAAAATATTTTTTGGCGTAATTTCATCGCGTAATTTCACGTCCACCTGTTGCCTACGCCATCTATTTCTAAGCGCAATCGCCACCGAACGCTTTGCACTTGCTTGTCCAATAATATGCTTATCTAATTCACTAACAATTTCTTTTGGGGTCATTTGTGACATACGTTAATTCTTATTCTATGAGTGTAAGTTCAGTGTCTAGTTCTTCGATACGCAAATTATGATTGGTATAAATACAAATATCAGCTGCAATATTTAGCGATCTTTCTACAATTTCTCTTGCTGAAAGCTCTGTATTTTCCAGCAATGCTCGCGCTGCTGCCTGAGCAAATGCCCCACCTGATCCTATTGCCATAAGATCATATTCTGGTTCAATGACATCACCTGTCCCTGACAAAATCAACGATGTTTTGGCATCTGCAATAACCAATAATGCCTCTAATTTTCTTAGTGCGCGATCTGTTCGCCAATCTTTTGCCATTTCAACAGCCGCTCTAGTTAAATTACCACGATGCTTTTCAAGCTTGCCCTCGAAATGCTCAAATAAAGTGAACGCATCAGCGGTTGCGCCGGCAAATCCAGCAATCACTTTATCATGGTAAAGTCGCCTAACTTTACGTGCATTGCCTTTCATTACGGTGTTACCTAATGTTACTTGGCCATCACCACCAATAACTACTTTATTTCCGCGACGAACAGAAAGTATGGTTGTTCCTCTAAACACATCAAATCCCTAAAAACTTTAATTAAACAGACGACAATTTTACATGGTATGAATTTAAATGTGCGAAAAAATGTAACTTAAAATAGCTTTCTTTCTCTAGTCAGCATAAATTACTCGCCATGCTAACGTGTAACAACTATCGCGATTAGCGACTATAAATGCTAATACGGTTAATGACTTAGAAACTATACCTCTGTAATTTACATCAAACAATTATTCTTATGAGCCTTAATTCAACACCTAATAAATTGTTTAACGACGATGATTTTTTTCTTAATGCCTGCGCTTTTGAGGCCTCACTAAGTATTGCTGCGTTTCTTTTAGGCTGGCTAACGACAACATCTCCATTACCATTAATTTCTTTTTCTTTTCAGGCTATTATTATTGGTGTATTTGGCACACTGCCCTTAATTTTACTATTGCTTGGCGTAAACCATGCGCAACTATCATCAATTTCACACATCAAAAATACGTTAGTAACTACCTTAGGAGCTAACCTTGAACAACTCACCGTTTGGCAGCTTTTTTTATTAGCTAGCATTGCTGGTATTTCAGAAGAGCTATTATTTAGAGGGGTATTACAGCCGTGGCTAGAGCATTTATTAGGTGGCTCAGCTGGTTTTATCTTAAGCAATTGTTTATTTGGACTTGCTCATGCCATTACACCTTTATATGCTTTTCTTGCCACGCTCGTGGGAATATATTTAAGTTTATCCATGTCCATTTTTAACACCACTAACTTATTACATCCTATTATTATTCATAGTCTTTATGATTTTTTGGCCTTTCTTGTCTTATTAAAAAGCTATCGAGCTAAGTAACTTTCTGTTATTTCGGTTAACTTTATCGATTAATTTCTCTATTGATCTTTTTTAGTTGGATACAGCAATGTATATAAAAAAATAGGCTAATTGACTGCTATAGTATGCGAAATAATTAATAACGGTTTTATAAAGGTACATAAATGAATTTTGGCTATACTGTTTCTGGTTTATTAGTAGGCTTGTTAGTTGGCGTTACGGGTGTTGGTGGCGGCTCTCTCATGACCCCGTTATTGGTTTTTTTGTTTGGCTTTAACCCAGCAGTTGCGGTAGGAACAGACTTACTCTTTGCCGCCATTACCAAAACAAGCGGCGTATGGGTTCATCATACTAAACATGGTTCAGTTAATTGGAAAGTGGTTGCTTGGCTAGCATGTGGCAGTTTACCTTGCTCGGTTATCACGCTGATGATCCTTAAGCACTTTATTGACATTGGTAAAGAAGTTACGGGAGCAATCACTTTCACCTTAGGTGTTGCTTTATTATTAACTGCTGTTTCTTTAATTATCCGCTCTATTTTTGTTAAACAAACTAACAGCATCATTAACACTGATGAAAGTGATGACAGTGAACAACTTGCTCAACTTGGCGCTATACAAATAGCTGCAACAATTTTTGTGGGGGCTATTTTAGGTGTGTTAGTCACCTTATCCTCTGTTGGTGCAGGAGCTTTAGGCACTGTTGCTTTATTATTTCTGTACCCAAAAATGAAATCGGTAAAAATTGTCGGAACTGATCTTGCGCACGCCATACCTTTAACCGCAGTTGCAGGCTTAGGGCACCTTAGCTTAGGGAATGTTGATTTTGTTTTACTCGGAAGTTTATTGGTGGGATCTTTACCAGGCATTTGGGTTGGCAGTCATCTGAGTGCCAAAATTCCTGAAAAACTTTTACGCATTATCTTAGCAATCATACTTCTTCTTATTGGCACTAAATTTGTTCTTCAATAACAAGCCTTCCCATCAACTACGCACCACTTATTCAGTTTAACTATATGAATTGACTGGTGCGTAAGCCTTGTAATGTTTATACCTCTTGTTGTTTGTAGGACGCCTAAAAAGCATAAGGACTAAGTGTGCGGGTATCTAAATAATCTCCACCCACCCTACTCAAGAATAAGCGTGACTCACTCACGACCATTCCTTTAGTTAATATCATCTTCACTGTCTTTTATTACTTTAGGCGTTACAAAAATAAGCAATTCTTTTTTATCATCTTTGTTAAGCGTGTGCTGAAATAAAAAGCCTATGCCGGGCAAATCTGCAAAAAACGGCACTTTATTTACATTGTTTCTCGTTGTGCCTTCGTAAATACCACCTAAAACAACTGTTTCACCGTCATTGACTCGGACATTTGTTTTCACATTTTGCGTATCAATACTGGGAATATTATTTGTTAACGCGCCCTGAGCATCTTTAGATATAAATAAATCCATAATAATGCTGCCACTTGGCGTAACTTGTGGCGTGACATCTAACTGCAATACTGCCTCTTTAAATTGTACTTTCGTTCCTTGATTTGCACTGCTTGATTGATAAGGAATTTGCACACCCTGCTTAATGCTGGCTTGACATCGATCTGTTGTCATGACCCTTGGATTGGACACTAACTCACCTAAGCCCTCGTCTTGTAATGCTGACAACTCAAGATTAAGAACATAATCCGCCCCCCGCGCTAAGGTCATACCAAGCGCACCATAAGGCGTGGTTGAGGTGCCTAAATCAACTAAAGCATCATTTAACAATGCTGTACCATTAACACTTCCCGCTGTTCCTGCGACACCAACAGTGCCTAAGCCACCTGTTCCACCAAAACTTGAACCCGCACCCGCAACACCAAAGCGCGTTCCCAATTCTTTGACAAAGGAGTTACTGGCAACCACTATTCTTGATTCAATCATGACTTGTCTTACCGTCACATCTAATTTACGAATGAGCTTCTTTACGTCCTCTAAGCGTTTGGCTGTTTCTCTTATGATTAAGGTGTTTGTTCTTGCATCGACAACAACCGAACCTCGGCTTGATAATAATTTAAAGGGCTCAGATTTTGTTGCTGCCGACGCGACCCCACCCGACATGTTTCCAGTCAGACCTTGTAACATGCCTGGTGATTGATCCTGATTACTTGACTGTGGCGCACTAACCTCGTCTGACATATCAGAACTTGAAGCTGACTCACTATTACTATTACCACCACAACTGCCAAAAGCACCCGTATCTTTTCCATACAATAAATTTCTAAAATTTTCAGCTTTAGCATAATTTATTTCTATGTATTCAGTTATCAACGGATCCATCTGCTCAACAACGATTTCTGTTTCTTTTTGCTTTTCTTTATATTCTTTAATTTTGCCAACAGGCGCAATTAGCGTGACATTATTCGTTTCATATTTTTCTAAGCCCTTTGTCATCATGACAAAATCTAAGGCCTCGTCCCAAGGCACATCATCTAGCTTTAACGTGATGCTGCCCACCACGTCATCACCTGCAACAACATTCTGTCCAGTAAACTCCGCTAAAATAGCAATAACACTTCGAATATCAATATTTTGAAAATTTAACGACAACCTTTCGCCAGTGTATTTTGTTTTTTCTTTTTCTAAGGCTTGCTTTTCAATACTGCTTACTTCCCTAAACTCAATGGTTAACAGACCTTCAGATTGAAATAGAGAATAATCATAAAAATTATTCAACATACTGACCGTTAATTTCGTTTCCTGATTAACCGTATTAATATCTATAAACTTAACTGGCGTGGCAAATTCCGTGACATCTAAGCGCTTTGATACTGATGGCGACACATGCGTATTAATAAAACTAATGACGACATTACCGCGCTCTTCTTTAGCATTAACAACGGTATTTGGATTAACCAAAGAAATTAAAATCTTACCTTCGCCATTATCACCCCGCTTAAAATCAAAATGACTAATTGTCTGCTCAGGGAGCAGTGAACTAATAGGCGTGGTTACTGGTTTTGCATCGATAACACTTGATGCTGTCACTAACGCTGGCTGTGCAACAGGCACTTTGCTTTCAGCACCCGACAAGGTTAGCAACACTTTATTACCCACGACTTTAGTATCAAATGCCGTGATTTCTTGTAAATTAACAACCACTCTTAAACGATCAGCAACCTCAGCGGTAACCAGATTAGTCACTAAGCCTTTATTTACAACACGTGTTTTTTTATCTAAACCGTTACTAACACCATAAAAATCCAATGCAATTCGTGCAGGGTTTGTGGTACTAAACACCTTAGGGAGCGGTGCTGAACCCGTCATTTCAAACTGGATTTGAAGTGAATCATTGGTCAATTGACGAACAACCATATCGGTAAGGGTTACATTATTTGCTTCAACTGAGATACTTTGTAACAAAAAAAATACGCCACAAGAACTGATCCAGAAATAGCGAAACCAAGCATGTTTAATGACTGCATTTAATTCTTTTTTCATTTTGTTCTCACATCACTCTGTTAAGGCTAATTGAACTGACTGTTCTCGCCATCCAACCT
>CAJAQT010000161.1 GCA_903944165.1 uncultured Methylococcaceae bacterium
GCGAAAATCCGGAAACTCGCTAAATGTTGCTGCAATATTTGAAACGACGGCATTAAATGAAAACGTGGATTGGGCTACTTTATGCTGGATTTGAGTGTTAATAGCGGCTTACCTGTAAAATTGTAGAAACCCGAAATTACTTTAAGTATGGTATGGTTTTAGATTTGGAATTGCTAGTATCTGGTAGCGATTATCGATTGGTACAGCCGCACCAACAGTAGGCGCTTTAGGCGAAGTCTTGGCATGGCAGGTATCAAACACGATGGATGTGGGTTTTTGTGTGGATTGCCTGACCGCCGTCATCAATGAATACGGGACACCTGAGATTTTCAATACCGATCAGGGATCACAGTTCACCAGTGAAAAATGGATCCAGGTATTACAGGAAAACGGTATCAAAATCAGCATGGACGGTCGAGGTCGGGCATTAGACAATATTTTTGTTGAACGGCTCTGGCGGAGTGTAAAGCATGAGGACGTTTATCTAAAAAACTACGCTTCGATGCCGGAGCTGTTATTAGGGTTGGCCGAGTATTTTGTCTTCTACAACAGTGAACGGCCTCACCAATCATTAAGCTATAAAACGCCGGATCATGTCTATCTGACAAGAGAAGGCGGCGGAGCAAGAATAGTTGAGCATTTTAGTGACAGGCAGGATTCTTCAACAGAAGAAATGGGACAGCGCCAATCCGCTGTAATAGAGACGACACCCTCTTAAATTGGGTAATGTGTGTCTGGACAATGGGGTCCACTATAGTATTTACTCATTCTGGTTCAAGTGAGGATCTTTTTTTCTCTGTCATGGGTTCATTATTCGGTGATTTTGTGATTCCCAATCAAATGACTGCTGCGCGGTTTTCTCTTGAAAAAAAACTTCGTATTATTACGCTGTAAATGGTAATAAATTGCCGATGGATGGGTATGCTTGGTGTAAGTGGGAGCCGGAATTTTTGCGGGGGCATCTTGGTGATATGCCGTTGTTGTCATTCTCGGTGTGAAGTTTTTTACTGAAAATAGGTGCTTACATGAATATATTTGAATATGAAATTGAGAGGATTTTATGCAATCATTAAACGCTAAGGAAATGCTATGTACAGCGGCAGCGTTGCATATGAACAATCAGTTTCAACAGGCTCATAACCTTTATGTTGAACTTGTGCAACGCGATCCAAGCAATGCGCATGCGTTACATCTGCTGGGTGTTCTGCTGTTGCAAAATGGATTTCACCAGGAGGGGAAAGACGCTATTGAGCGCGCAATAGCACTACGTGGTAGTTATCCAGAGGCCGTTGCCAATCTTGCGTCATTTGGCTGTAGCGTTCCAGCCAAATGGCAGATGGATATTGAACATAGCGATAAAACTAAAACAACGGAGTGGTGTCAGTATGAAAGTGTATCTACTGATCGATGGCGGCATCTCCGTATGGTGGATTTCGCCACTTGCTTTGCAAGCGTTGAGGAAGAATGGCTTACTATTGGCGACGCACATGGTTATGATTCGATTATGTTGCGGCAAATGGGGATAGCCAACGTTGTTGCATCGAGTTTAGATGTGACGATGCTTAAAAAAGGTCATGAAGCCGGTGTTGTTGGTGATTACCTTGTCATTAATGCTGAAAGTATTTCTCAGCCGGACGATTCATTTGATTACGTCCTCTGTAAGGAAGCCCTTCATCACATGCCTAGACCGATACTGGCAATATACGAAATGCTTAGAGTCGCGCGTAAGGGGGTTATTTTCATTGAGCCTCAGGATCCTTTAATTGATTGGCCGGCAAATAGGAATCACTCATTTTGGCGTCATATAGAAGGTGATAAAATTTTATATGGTCGCAATGGCGACGATACGGTCATGACTTCGCATCTTATCGACTGGTATGAAGATGGCCCTTTCAATTATGTATATACACTATCGAAACGTGAAGTACATAAGATCTGTTTAGGCATGGGACTTCCTTCATATGCCATAAAGTGTTTTAGTGATTTTTATAATGCAGAGTGGGCTGATCAACCGGCCGAACCAGAATGTGAGGGCTTCAAGAAAACGCTTGAACAAATACAGCTTTGGGATTCTTTCAGCAATACGACAGGTAAGCCATTTAATTATCTTACAGGAATATTATTCAAGCAATCTCCGCAACCTACATTGATGCAGAATTTACAGAAACAGGGTTATGAATTTAATTTTACGCCAACTAGGTTTCTACCTTTAAAATGGCCAGACATAGAGGCGTAGGTTGGGTTGCATCTTTTCGCAACCCAACACATTTATACGGAAAACAGGGTTAACGATAAAACTGTTAATCCAACTTACGCGGCTAAAAGTGTATAGATATAAAATCTTTTTGATAAAGTCAATAGCCGAAGTTTTTTTAAATAATATTTTTATAAGGTATGTTTTATGAATTGTCGGATGTGTAACAGCACGAGTCTACATGAATTCCTTGATCTTGGATTTATGCCTCCTGCCGATCAGTTTCTACGCAAGGATCAATTGAGCGAATGTGATATTCATTATCCCTTGCAAGTTATGATGTGTGAAAACTGTGGTTTAGCACAGTTAAGCTACGTAGTGTCTCCGGAAGTGCTTTATCGTCATGATTATCCTTATGAATCATCTACTACAAACACTGGGCAGTTACATTGGACTGAATTTGCAGACAACGTAGTAAAAAGGTTTAGTTTAAGCCAAAAAGATCTCGTTGTAGACATTGGCAGCAATGTAGGCGTATTACTTAGCGCATTTCACAACAATGGCATGAAAGTTCAAGGCGTTGATCCCGCAGCCAATATTGTACTGATTGCACAGTCCAATGGCATTGATACCATCTGTGATCTGTTTAATATGGATACGGCCAACAGAATATTGGCGAATAAAGGACATGCCACGGTCATAACAGCGACCAACGTATTCGCGCATATTGATGACTTGGATAGTTTTATGCGAAGCATCAAGGTGTTGCTTGATGAGCGAGGGGTATTTATATTTGAGGCGCCTTACTTTGTGAATCTTCTTAAGCATAACGAATACGATACCATTTATCATGAACACTTATCTTATTTGTCGGTAAAACCACTAGTGCCATTTTTCGCAAAACACGGCATGGAGGTCTTTGATATTGAACAACGGGACATTCATGGCGGATCTTTCCGCGTATTTGTCGCTGCCAAAGGGCAGTGGCAGGTGTCAGAGGTTGTTGGTGAACTTATACAACAAGAGATTGAGCAAGGTATTTATTCACATGAGGTCCTAGCTAAATTTTCTAACGCCGTAAAGGAAAATAAGCGGGAACTTACTTGGCTCTTAAATTTGTTGAGGCATCAAGGCAAGCGATTAATTGCGGTGAGTGCTCCGGCAAAAGGAATGACCTTGCTCAATTATTGTAAGATAGATAATGATCTACTTGAATTTGTTACAGAGAAAGCGCAACTTAAAATTGGTCGCTTTACTCCGGGCGCCCATATTCCGGTTGTCCCGGATTCAGAATTGCTTGTGCAACAACCTGACTATGCACTTCTGCTAGCTTGGAACTTTGCCGATGAGATTATGAATAACCTCAGTGAGTTTCGCCAGCGGGGCGGAAAATTTATCATCCCCATACCAATGCCTCGGATAGTTGACTGATAAGTGTTGCGTTGTTGATTAAGGCTTTCTAGCTTTGTCTAGGTATTTATTAATTTAGGATTTTTATATGGAAAAAGTTAAAGTTGTACATTCATTTAAGGATGATAGGGGTGAGATTACTGATTTGTTGGAAAACGAGAACATTAATGCAGTAACCGTTATCACTTTTACCAAGGGAGCGGTCAGAGCTAATCACTATCATAAGCTAACAACTCAATGGAATTATCTTATGTCCGGCAGTATTAAACTGCTAAGTCAGACTCCTGGCGAATCAGTTGTTGAAACAATTATGTCGCCGGGTGATTTTGTAGTGACAGGCCCTAATGTTGCGCATGCATTAGAAGCCTTATCAGACGCTTCTCTGATGGTTTTTACTAAAGGCCCGCGAGGAGGCAAGGAATATGAAACTGATACTTACCGCTTGGAGACACCGCTTGCTGTAGGAATGTAAGCGATGGCATCGACGATGACAATCAAATTAACAGAAGAAAGAAAATGACTATACAACGATGTGTTCCCGTATCACAACCACTGCTAGATGAGGCCGAATCGAATTGTGTGAATGATGCATTGTTGAAAGGTGCAATTTCAGGTTTTTTTGGAGATTACATAACACGGTTCGAAGAAGAATTCTCCAATTACTGTGACTGCCAATATGGCGTTGCAACTTCAAATGGTACGTCAGCGTTGCATCTTGCACTTGTGAGCTTAGGCATCAAGACTGGAGACGAGGTGCTAGTTTCCACGTTTACAAACATGGCAACTATTTTTTCAATTTTGTATATCGGCGCAAAACCTGTTCCCATTGATATTGAGATGGATACATTGAACCTTGATCCAAGTCTGTTGGAGCGGCATATCAGTCCGTGGACTAAAGCTATCTTAGTGGTGCACCTATTCGGTCACCCAGTGGATATGGATTCGGTCTTGGATGTGGCCAAAAAGCATAGTCTCTTCGTGGTTGAAGATTGCGCTGAAGCCCATGGTGCAACCTATAAAGGGCGAAAAGTTGGGAGTATTGGTGATGCAGGATGCTTTAGTTTTTATGCAAATAAAATCATAACGACTGGTGAAGGTGGGATGGTCACATTCTGCGAAAGTTCTCTGGCCGACAAGGCTCGAAATTTGCGAGGCCTTGCCTTTGGTGATACCAACAAATTCATGCATAAGGATGTTGGCTTCAACTACCGTTTGACTAATATACAGGCTGCAATTGGGCACGCCCAATTTGGAAAAATTGAACATGTTATTGCCAGCAAAAGGTCTATTGCTGCTTACTATAGCAAGCGTCTTGCAAATGTGGATGGCCTGCAATTCCCTGTTGAAAAATCTTATGCTCGCAATGTTTATTGGATGTACCACTTGGTATTATCGGGGCCTAATATTGGAAGGCGTAACGAAATTATGCGAAAGTTATCGGAAGTTGGTATTGATACACGAGAGACATTCATCCCATTTAACCTACAGGATATTTTTATCAAGCAAGGTTTAGTGAATTCTGGCGACTGTCCCAACGCAAATTCAGTGGCTTATGCTGGCTTTTATCTACCAAGTGGTGCAGGACTAACCGAAGAAGATCTTGATTATGTTGCCACGCAGTTTGTCGAGATAATTGAAAAAAAATCCTAATTTTAATGATAACACCTTAATTCAATGACAGATAACTTCAACGAATATGCTCAGTATTATGACCTTCTCTATCGAGATAAGGATTACCATAGCGAATCAGTCTATGTCTCTAAGCTGCTTGATCTATGCCTTAGCAAGCCTGTAGAAAAAACATCAATCCTTGATCTTGCCTGTGGTACAGGTCGACATGCACAAGAGCTGGCGAGCATGGGTTATGCTGTTGAGGGAAGTGATATTTCTGCCGAAATGGTGAATGTGGCAAATATTCGTTCGGCAAAAAATGGCCAGCCCATTAAATTTCACAATGAATCTTTTCAAACCTGCAACTGGATTGATCGTAAATTCGATGCTCTCATCGCAATGTTTTCCGCTATCGGATACCTTTCAAGTTATCAGGATCTCGCTCTTACCATGAGTAATATTCGGTATTTGCTCGTGGAAAATGGCGTGTTTATTTTTGACTTCTGGAACGGGTATGCTGTGGCTAAAAACTTCTCGCAAACTCGGATTAAACGAGCC
>CAJAQT010000162.1 GCA_903944165.1 uncultured Methylococcaceae bacterium
GACTGATTATTTTCTGGACTATTGGTATTACATGTTGAAGGCGTATTAGTGTTAGGTTTAATGGCCACATTTTCATAATCATAAAATGCCATGGCAACGCGCACCATATCATGATTATGGAAGCCCCAATCCACACCGACCTGCGTGCCAAACAACCATTTATCATTTTGACTTAATGCAGATTCTTGCATAGGAAAAGCACCCACAGTGGCATAAACCGTATGTTTATCAGCATTCAACTCATTGTTGATGGCTGATTTGCCGTTTAAATCATGCCTAAACGTTGCTGCGAAACCTTCAAAGGATAAGTCTGTATCCCAGATCATTTCACTACCACCAGTAAACTCACCACCGCCAACATTCCATGGATTTGCAATACGACCACCAGAAAGCGATAACCAATTAAAACCTTTGCTATCATTCAGATCATATTTCAAAAAAGCCCTATCTACATTAAAACTATATTGAGTACCCGTATTTCCCATTGTTTGATTAGTTGATACAGGATCTGGCATATTCCCCGTAGCTAAGCGCACTCCAGCTTTCAAACCATCAGTTATTTTTGTATCAATGGCTAAACGAAATCTTTCACGGAAACGTTGACGGTCATGATTAGTGTTTAAGAAACCATTTAAACCCGCCGCAGCGACCCCCCCTGCTTGATTGATTGCTTGATAATCTGGGTAATACATGGCTACGTTATCGGTAGACATAAAATCATTTTGTGATCTTAAGCGTAAGTCACCTGATAATTTAAAGCGACTAATCCATTCTGGTAGCGCATCTGGCACACCCCATTTCTGATTTTTAGCTTCTTGCATAACATCTTTTACTACATCATGCCTAAGCTCAGCACGCACTTGTTGTCTAATTTCATCTTTAACAAATTCTGGCACGAAAGGCACTCTTACCTCGCCTTCTTCCAATGGTGCTGAAGATTCTGCCTGTGCTTGTTGCCCTGCATCCGACTCAGCTTTCTTAATCATTTCGTCAGCGACTTGATCAGTCAAAACACCTTGTTTAACTAATTCTTTAATTAAGTTTGTCGTGGTATTTCGCAACTTAAGCAATTCCTCTTTTTCACCCGCTTGAGCCACGCTAACCAAGCTGCAAAATGCTAGAGCTAACAGCTGCTTTGTAGTATCCATTTTATTACCTGTAGTATGTTTAGATTCTTGATGTGATTTTAAACTTAATTGGCTGTTCTAAGCCTGGCGGCAAAGGCTCATTAACCTTTTTATAGCTTTTTAAAAGTTCAGTTAAAAGATCATCTATGTGGCTATCGTTGCTACCTCTAGCTAGCTCAATACGTTTAACCGAACCATTGGGCTCTACCCAAATTTTAAAAATAGCAGTATAGCCTTTATGCCTAAGCTCATCTTTTTCAGACAATATATCTAAAATATCATTTTTAATTAAGCCACTGTACCAAGCATAAGGATCTCCGCCACCGCCATTACCTAGCAAGCCTTTCCCCCCTTTTCTGGCAGCCAAGCCAAAACCATCCGAGCCTGCTGACCCTTCTGCATCAAGGCCTAAATCACCTGGAGGTGGCTCATCAGAAACATCAGGCAAATCTTCAGGCTCTTGCTCAACAGGTTCTTGGACTTTATCAAGCTCTGGTTCAGGTGGCTTTTCCACTTTAGGTGGCGGCGGCGGTGGCGGTGGTGGCTTAGTAAGCGTAACAGTTTGAATTTTACGTTCTTTCTTAGCCGGTTTCTCTTCCATTGATGAAATCAAGTGGATGATGGTAAAAATTGCTGCCATCAAAATCAATCCACCTAATATCAATGGCAAATGGGCACGAATAGGATGTTTATGCTTTGTCATTTGTCAAATTATCTCATTATTTCACGAGATTTTGAGTCACCAACCCAATTTGGGTGATATCCAACTCACCAAGTAATGCCAGAACATTCACAATATTTACATATTGGACACTGGCATCACCCTTGATAACAATAGGTAAAGCAGGATTAACTGCTTTATATTGCTGTAAGGTCGATTTTAATTGCTCCATTGTGACGGGATAAGTATCTAAATAAATAGTACCATCAGCTGTAATCGTTACGGCTTTAGTTTGCGGCTTAGCCAAACTTGGTGAATCACTTGCTTTGGGTAAATTTACCGTAATCCCTTGCACAGAAGCTGTAGTCATGAGAATAAACACAACCAACAACACATACGCTAAATCAAGCATTGGCGTTACGTTAATCTCGTCATACGCTTCGTTTTCTTCTTGTACTTTCATACTTAAAATCTCATTAGCTAAATAGGTTTAATACAAGGAAAAACTTAGGTATGTTCTTCTGCTAATTTTGCAACAAACTCATCAACGAAGACGGTCATATCTGCTGATATAATTTTAATACGACTTCCTAAATAGTTGTAACCAAACAAGGCAGGAATCGCCACGGTTAA
This sequence comes from uncultured Methylococcaceae bacterium, assembly GCA_903944165.1. Classification (GTDB taxonomy): domain Bacteria; phylum Pseudomonadota; class Gammaproteobacteria; order Methylococcales; family Methylomonadaceae; genus Methylovulum. The sequence continues at coordinate 2,422 of CAJAQT010000162.1, forward strand.
ACCTGCTACTGTTGCCGCTAACGCCGCTGCAATACCAGGCGCGATTGAGTTAACATTTACTTCACCACTGACGGCAATGGCAGCAAAAGTAATCATTACCCCAACTACCGTACCTAATAAACCTAAGAAGGGGCCACCACTAATTGCAATCGTTAACAACACCATTTGCGAATTCAATTTTTGATTTTCTCTTACTAACACGGCATCCATTGAGGCTTTTACAGCCGCTAAAGCTCCAGCAGTTAATGAGGCCCCCTTAGCCGTTGACGTTTTAGATAAACGTTTATTCATTTCTTCTACACCCACATGATAGATACGGTAGATAGAAGATCCCGAATAATCATTACTGCCTTGAGTCAAAGAAAATAACAAGGCTGAATCTTCTTCATCCTCATCACTGTCATCGTTTTGGGAATTTAATACTGATAAATCAGCTTGTCCTAATTTTGCAAAAGCATGCTCGAATTTTTTATTTTGCCCATTAACTTTGTTGATAATAATGGTTTTACTCACCATAACCATCACACTGATAACAAACATAACACCGAGAATACCAATGATAACCCAGCCATCAATAGTAACGTTATTTAAGGTAGAGACAATGTAAGACTCGCCGCCTTCTTCATCTGGTGTTGCATCTTCACCGTAGGTTAATAATGCAGAACCTATGCCTTGCATTTGAACATCAAATTTAATTGCATTGGCATCTTTAGCAATTTTAAAAATTGCCAATTGATCAATTAAACCGTTATAACCGCGTAAACTCGTCGCATCTGCACCTAAGCTTATTTCGCTGTTAAGCTCGCCTAATACCACAGGAAAAGTACCCGCTGGTAAGCCGTCAACATATAATTTTATATCTGCAGCTGTTGCAACCACAGCTAATTGATGCCACGTACCAGGAGCAACAGTAGATTGCCCTACAAATTCAGTCTTAGCTCCCGCACCATCAATCACTTCAAGGATTGGCTTTTGATCTTTTAACGCTAAAGTTAATGAACTTGGCGTACCTGCGCGTTGAAAGATAACTGCATTTGCAGCCGCTTGATCGAACTTAATCCAAGTTGAAATTGTCCACCCTGTTGTTGGATTCATCACAATAGTGGGTGAAGCCGGAATACGTACTAGTTGAGCACCTTTAAAAGCAGCAGCTCCAGCAATTAAACCATCTTCTGCAATGGTTGCAGTTGTTTCTGATGGGTTATTTGCATTAGCTGTTTTATCTTGAAAACCTGTTGCTTCAAATTGATAACTTAACACTTGGCTAACATCAAAGGACTCAGGAGCTTCCTGTGCATCAACAGCTTCTTTATTGCCATAATACAACCAGAAACTTGGATTTTGTGAAGTTGCAATTTCTTTGGGTAATTTAACCCAAATTAAAGCCATTTCATTTACTGGATCTAATTTTTCTACATAAAATTTCAAAGGTGTTTTTTCATCTTCAGCTAACACACGCAAATCTTTACCTTTATCAGCTAAGTCTGCAAAAAATGCAAAATTACCAGTATGTAATCTAACGAGAGCGTAAGCATCTTCAGGAATGACCATGCCATCCTGCTGCAATTTTTTTACGTCAATACTGATATTTTTCTTATATCCCCAATCATCGCTCCACCAAGCCGATGACATAGAAGGTAACAAAGTTAAAAGAATCAATAGAAAATAAAGCCGTTTCATTTTTTTCTCACTCATATTTGGTGGAGGAATTATTACAAAAATTAATTACAAAATTATTACTCAGAAGTAATTGGTTTATTTGAAGAATAGTTAACATCATTAAACAACTCTCAAGGTATGCTTTATTAAAAACTCTTCATGCTTATCTAATTTCAAGTAGTGCATTTACACATTACTTAATTAACTTAAAGACAAGTGTTTCTTATGTTGGTTAGATTAGTTTTTAGCTTTGTTCTTTTTAGAGTCATCGCTTTCACCTTCACCATAACCGATTAAATCTACGCTTATTACGCCCATTTTCATGGATTTGGCATCAGCATCTTTACTGTCTTTATTCATATCAGTTGATGATTGCGCCACCTGACTAACGTTTGCCGTTAAATTACTCACTCCCGTTAAACCAGCCGCCAAACTTCCTGAGGATGCAGCAGGAACCCCGCTACTTACGCCACCCACCTGAATGTTATTAGCGCCTAATACCGCGGTCGCAGAAATTGTCACGTTAGTACCACCAATCCCTGCTTCACCGGCATTAACAATCCCTTTGGGAGCAAACAAAAATACATCACCAGGAATTTTGTCAGCGGTGGCTGCGGTACGAATACCACTACCCGATACAATTGGTGGGAAAGTAACCACTAAGTTACCATTATCATCAAAGCTGTATTGTGGTGGTGGCGCGGCAATTGCAGATTTAGCTCCACGTCCAGCATCGATGTCACCTTCGGATGACCAAATCAAAATATCACCACTACTTAACGCAAATACGCGTGATTGGTTAACAATAAAATCATTATTAACAAAGGCATTAATATTTCCTTCGCGTTGCGCAACAATACCTAATTCAGAAGCTGCTTTAGCCCCCGTGAAAGATACGGCTAAACCTGCGTTTATTTCACCGCCTGGAACAACTAAATCAATATTTCCACCTTGCAGTGTTTGTAATTTACTAAAAAACAAACTTAAATTTCCTTTCCATTCTGTACCAGGAAACAAATTAGTAATCGCGGTAAAACCTCGCTCATTACCGATATCTGAACTAATGGCTGATGCCGCACCGGTATATTTCAACTCATCAAATAAGACTCGATTAAGAATCGTATTTAATTGCGATTGAATCGGTAAATACTGATCAGCGGGAAGCTGCCTAAAAGTAGCTAAGATTTGCGCTGGCTCTACAACTGATTTATCAAGGTATTGAGTGCTGACTAATGCATTAATATCTGTTTGAATTGAAGCAAACATTTCTGGGCTTAATTTTCTAAAGCCTTCAATTGCACTCTGTTCAGATAAGAAAGGATCTGCCAACTTATCACGCATAAAGTTGGTCACTAACTGATTATATTGACTAAAGTTATCACCGTAACGAAGATACTCAGTGATTAACTGCGTCATTTCTTGTGTTAGATTAGTGTATTGATTACTCACTAAAGCGTCTAATTGAGGCTGAATAGACGCATATTCCGCAGGTGTTAACGCTTTAAATTGCTCTAATGCAGGTTTTTCGGTTAATGCTGTGTTATTGGTTTTTTCACGCATAAATCCAGTAATTACCTGTAAGAATTTAGTGTGATTTGCAGCATATTTTAAAACATCAGGGTCTAAATCAAAAATACCTAAATAATTTGGCGTTGATCGTGAACCCATCCCCGCAATCACGGCGATATTTGCCCCGACATCACTTGATAAATTTGTATTGGCTAAGTTACCAATAGTTGAAAGTCCGCCTGATGCACCAAAATCAATATTTCTACCTGAGGTTACTAACACATTACCAGGCCCTGCAACTTTAATTTCATTAAAGTTATCAACTAACAAACCATCCTGACTACGCTCACTCGTAAACAAAATATCTCTAGCGGCTGATATGACTGTCGCATCGGCAGCAGTAATATGCTGTAGGTTTATGAGCACGTTTGAGATGTCATTACCACTTTGAATGATGGCTTTTTTAGGGGCGTTAATCTGAATCGATCTGATATCACCTTCGTTGGTAACGACACGAATAGGCTCTTTATCCTGCGAATGAACTGGCACACCAGCATGCACCAACATGTTGATACCATAAGGATTTAAAATAGCTTCTGCATCGTTAAGTTGATTTTTAGCCAATGGATACAAGACATTTGGGAGTAAGTTTTTATCTGCATCTGACATACTTAAGCGCAAAGAATCTACATTTGAACTTATATTATCTTTCGCTAAAATTTGCAGTGTAGCGTTAGGGGCTGGAAATAACGTTACTTGACTATCTAAAGCAACGCTGCCACCAAATGCGGTTGCAGCTAACGAGGCAGGGTAAATTTTTGCTAAGCTTGATTGGCTTCCGCCCATACTTAACATTTTTTCATCACCAATAACACTGGTATCTGAGCCAAAATGCACATCACCTGATAAGGACTTAACTGCAACTTTACTGATATCTGAATAACTAAAAAATTCTGTTCCATTGGGCGCATAATTATTTCCAGAATGTAACATCATGCCATCTGATACTGCCGATATTTTTATACCGTTTTTAGCATTTAAACTAAAAGTGGTATCACCTGAAACAAGCTGTGGACCATGAACGAACTGTTTATCACTGCCTTTAATTGCACCACCAGCGGTTATTTCTGCATTACCTTTTGCTAAGTAATAAGCACCTCCAGCAATATCTCCCCCCGCACTTACCGTCATTGAGCCCCCGCCCTGAATAAGCACTTGGTTATTTAAGAAGTCTGAGAATGTAGCCGTATTAGGCTCACCAATCTGTTTACCTGTAGTTGGCATCATGACTGATAGGTCATTAATATTTCCTTGCGCAGACAGTGACACAGCACCACCACCAAATGAGCCAATATTTTCTTGGAATAATGAGGCTTGACCATCAGCCGCATTGCCATAGCCATCGGACGTATACCCTAATGCAACTGTCCAAACGGTAGGTAATTCGCCTTCGTGATTCGCATTAGCAGACCAATCACCTATTCGCAACAACCAGTTATCGATAAATTGATTGGTGACAGCACCTTGAATAGCATTGCCTGCATTCACGGTTAAGTTACCTCCTTCTACTGGATATTCACCGTAAAGAAGGAACGCGACAATCGTATCATTTAAGGTACCGTAACGATTACTCGTCTCTGCTCGTCCAGCACTGTAAAGCGTGGCTGTTTGATTTGTGAACACAACATCATTACCAGCAGTTAAATTTATATCCCCCGTGCCGGTACGAATGGCTGTATTTTCACCAATAATAATGTTTTTAGCCGTTGCCGTAGTCGTTGAATTGGCACTGGCTAAATCAGCACCTGCGGTTAACTGATAAGACCAAGAACGATCTGTTTGCATCAAATCTTTGATGTTAACACCCATTAAAGCGCCATCTTTAAAGCCATCTGATAGCGAAGCATTAACATTGAAATTACCTGAGGTTTTAATCGTTAAATTACCAGGTGTAACAAGTGTTCCGCCTGATGGATAACGCCACTGAGATAAATCCCATTTATTAGCGAGCGTAAGATCCCCCTCATAATTAATCTCAATACCAGGTTTAATGACCGCATCAGTGCCTAAAGTTTGATTTATTAAGGCACTTTTTTCTGAGGTAAATTGTACGGCTAACGCCTCTGCAAAGTGTTGATAATCGGTGTTATTAAGCTGATTAGCTATTGATAAATCAGCATTACTGTATTGAGTAACGCCTTCGATAGTAAATTTGTTATTACCTTGATCAATCACTAAACCAGTCTCTGACACTACGGCCTGTTGCACACCTGTGCCCGTTATTTTGCCCTTGATAGGATCGATAGCAATGCCTTCCGCATTGATTAACGCACGCAAATTAACTGCACCACCTTTGCTAGCATCTGAACCACTCACATCAATCAACGCTGCTTCATTGATAATAATTTTGCCTTTGCCGTCATTGTCATTATCAACTGCAGATAAAATAATACTGCCACCTTGATCGCCCGTCGCGGTCACCTGACTTCCAGCCTCAAGTTGAATTGTATCACCAGCATTTAATGCAATCTTGCCAGCCTGCATTGTTGAATTGACATTTAACTTACCTGCAACAGTGATTGATCCATTATCTGCCGTCAAGGAGAGCGTTTTTGCATGAATGACTTGATCTGCATGCTGATTAATATCAGCATTGACAGCTCTAAAATTAATCACGTTATTAATTCCCGCTACTGCAACTTTGGACATTAATGCGTCAAACCCAAAGCTTGGCGAAAAGCGTCCAACTTCGAGGTTAGTTGAGCCCCCCGAGGCATAAATATCACCCAATAATTCAACACTCTGTGCTGGTGCTTTAAGCTCAAATTGACCTGATGCCGACGTACCTCCACCTGAATTTAGATTAATAGCTGAGCCTTCTGCGATATTAATTGCACCTTGATCAGCAATGGCACTAAAGGTTCCGCCTGGAGTAAAGTCTGCCGTATCGGCGAAGGCAACGGCCTTGCCTGCTAAATTAATGTTGGCGTTGGAAGCTACATTAATCGCACCGGTTAGTGCGTGTAAACTAAAGCCTCCTGAAGGCATATTAATATTTGCGTTCATATCAATGCTATCAGCAAGCACATTAATTTGACCGCCTAAATTAGTATTCGCAGCATTAATTGCAGCACCATTATTATTTAAAGCAATATGCTGCCCTGCTGCCTGCATAATTAATTGGCTACTACCTTCAGAAATAAATTCTCCTGTGGTAATGGTGGTGTCACCGCCCAAAACCAATGTCCCTTGACCGGTGCTAGCAAAACTATTGGCTGCATTAATGGCGAGCGAAGAAAATCCGTTCATAGCAAAGTTACCTTCACCTTGAAGATAATTATTAGCCGTGAGTGATAAGGCCCCTGCACCATTACTGATGTTGTTATCCGACAAACCTGTGTCATTTTGGAATAATAAAGTATTGGCTTCAATTTTAGCGTGTTGATTTTCTGACCCCATGCCAGTAAAGCCCAGCGCATTAATCACCAAACTATCAAATTTAATGGGCTGCAAATTTCCTTCAGTATCCGTCTGCCCAATATTGCCGTACAAACCAATTCTATTTTTACTACTCAAGACTAATTCATCAACAGCTAAACTTAATAACTTTTCATTGCTTAAGTTTAATGACGAATCTGATAATTCTTTAACATCGCCTAGGTTGATGGAGTTGGCACTTAAATTTAAAGCCCCGCCACTCATTTGAATATTTCCAGCTAGGGTCGTGGATTTACTTGCATCAAGTAACATGGAGCTTGACGAGGCTAAGTTCGCACCCTCATGAATAATTAATTCTCCAGTAGTTCCTTGTATATTTTGCTTAACTAAATCAACTTGTTTATCTGCTGAAATTCTTAATAACGCCCCATCACCTGTTAAAGTAAAGGCATTATCGCCGGTATTAACTGTTCCTTTTGCTGTTAAGACCGCACCAGAACTCACTTCAATGGTGTTTTTGGCAGCAACCACTAAATCCGTCACAGTAACCTGTGCATTTGCATCAAACGTCACTTCATCAGAAGAAATATTAAGCTGCGTTATCCCAGTTAATACGTCATTGGTTCTGTTACCACCTAAAAATAAGCTATCAACACCCAAATTACTTAAATTTTCATCTAATACTTCTAATGTTCCAAGCGTTGGCGTTGCACTTAAGGTATTAACAATTTTTAATTTATTGGCTGCAATATCCATGCGTGCGCCACGCCCTCCCGCAGCCAGCACTTTAAATTTACCATCAAGCAATAATCTATCTTCTGCAGTAATAGAAATACGACCACTGTCCATAGGAATCATTGGCGTACTGGTATTATTACTGGTACTTTTATTTAAATAGAAGGCATTGGCTTGTTGTTCATCATATTCTGAATGCTTACGAATATCTGTACCAGACTCTAATAAATAGCCTTGTCTGCGCTGATCTGATGTGCCATTTTGGGCTATTATTTGATACCCAGGAACAATAGGCAAGCCAGCCGCATTATGGGTAGTTGCAACTAAGTCTTGCGTATTAGTTTGCGGTGTGACTAAAAAGCCACCAGGTAATAGGGCATATCTTGGGGGTAAAATTGTATATTCACCTGCAGGTAATCCCGAGCTAGCAATTAAATGAACCTTACTACCAATGGCATAATCAAAACCTATATTTTGTAAATGATCAAACGGTGCTAGGTCTGAATTTAAACTAGGGACAACGGCAAAACCACCATTGTAAGAGGAGCTCTTTGGATCTAAATAATCAGCTGAACCACCCGACCCTGGTAAAAATTCATAGGCAAGTAAATCGCCACCGCCAGACAAATCAACAACGCTACCTTTTGCTACATTAATTGTCGATGACGAAAGATTAAGCTCTTTTTCAGGTGGTTGAGTGAAGACTAAATTATGGTTATTATCTAACGGATAAAGCCAGTCCAAGCCGCCCTGAATAACACCAAAGGGAATAATCTGTCCATTTCCAGAAACGCTGGTAAGACCACCATCACCTAAATTTAATTCATTTTGCGCCACTAAATTGATTGCACCAAACGGTGCTTTGATAACACCATTTTGATTAATGGTCGCGGCATTAAAGTTTAACTCACCGCCTGCTGCCATCGGTGCTTGTTCCGTAACACCGCTACTTGAAACAGTAATTTCACCTTCCGGGTTATTGATAACAGCAAACGTAAAGCGTGATAATGTTGTGGGATAAAGTTGGCTGGCTGTCAAATGCAAATTGGCTGCAGTAGAAAGCGTACCGACATAATCTCGATTTGCGACGCTAATGTCTACTAAGCCATTAACGCGGGTATCATGAACGCTGCTTAGATTAATTTGATTAAAATTATCCCATAACGAACCACCAGAAAATTCAGTCCATTGAGAATTGGCTGTAAACGTCCCTAAGCCTAATACAGGTGTCTGGTTAACTTCACGAACTAACGATGAACCTACATGCAAATAACCAGTCGATAACTTGATCTGCCCTGATGTGTCAGGCTGACCTGCCCAAGAAATAACAGGAGAATCAATATCTACACGCTGCTTGACCGCTAAAGTAACGTCACCATTAAACGTCACCTTATCATTTGATATTAAACGCAAGTCCTCAACACCTGCTTGCATCAGCTTATCTGCACTTAATACTATCTGCCCATTACGCTCTTTTGGAATAACATCGTTAAAACCAAGCATTCCTGTTAAGGTCGGTTTAAATGATTGAGTAATATTTAATTGTAAAAGTTGGTTTGGAAAAGGAATGACTGCTTGATCAGGAGGGTTTCGTTTTGTTCTATCAAGAGAAACCTCAACTTTTCCACCTAAATTAGTTTCATAACCTGCATTGGCGATGAAATCACCTTCTAATACGCCACCTTCAGCGGCTATGAAGCTAAGTTGCCCTGCATCAGAGCCAATTTCTTCAGACTTGTAATAAACAGCACCAGTTTGCTGATCAAGTTCCGCAATGTCTAAACTAGCTTTTGTGCCCGAAATATTAATCTGTGAACCCGCTTCAGTGATGACATAGCCCCGTTCAGCATCAAACACTACCTCGCCACCCGACAATACTTGCCCTGTGCGATGCCCAGTGCCGTCAACTGGATTTAAACGAGTTGTGCCTGAAACATCAAGTACACCATGACTGCCTAACCAAATTGCTTGGGCTGCATTATATTCAAGACCTGGATCTCCGGCGATGGCTAAATTAATCTTACCTGCTGGCGCAGTTAACTGACCATCAACATAAATCCCACCTGCTCTTGCAGACAAGTCTAGTTGAGCTTGTTTATCCGCAGTGATGCTGCTTCCACTTTCTACAATAACATTTCTATTTACACTGTCTAAACTTAAATTAACAGGACTACGTAACGATTCAGCCAACACCTCAACATGTGTTAAACCAGCTAATGACTGAGCACTAGATGCTTGCCTAAAATCACCATCAAGTATTTGATTTTTTTGAATTAAATCCAAACCCACTGACGATTTAACAAGTAAATCACCCGCACTACTGGTTAAATTAATTGCTCCCAATGTACTATTTTTATCAAAATCAAAATGTCCTTCTGTCACGCCAAGCACAACTGCATTGGGGGTTGCTTGAAGCTCTTCATCACTGGGCGTACCCAAAATAAAATCACTACTATTTAACGTTAAGGAGCCGCCTTTAGATAAGGCCGAAGCAGAAATATCTCCCTGAAGTGTTAATACTGATGTTTGACTATCACTACGCACATCAGCTTTTAGACTGATTTGACCACCCTGACCCGCGACTAAAGCATCACTTAACGCTAGCCATGCGCCACCATCTGCGGCAAGCGTAGAACCTTTTGTTACGTTAATATCACCTGTTGCTTGAAGCACTAACTTGCCACCCTCAATGGCAATAGGCTCAACCGGAGTAGCATTTAAGCCCAAGGCATAATCATTCACCCAACGCCCAGATACATTGATGTTAGCTTGTTCACTAATATCAATTTTTCCTGAGTTTTCTGGAATATTGGTATTTCTACTCATTAACGTGATGGAGCCAGAAGGTGAGTAAATATTTCCCGCTACGCCAATATGACCAGCATCTAGGGTCAGGGAACTATTTGCATTCATCATGATATTTGCAGTAGGGGCTACTGAAACATCTGCAAATGTTTTGATAGTGATCGCTTGTAATCCAGATTGATTGGTTAATTGTGTGGGCAGAATAGTATCAACTTTCTGATTATCTGATTGCTTGGGAAATTTGGCAGTAAGGGCAAGATTTGCTGTGTTATTGACATCCTGAATGAGGATATTTTGTGTTGAGATAAAGCTTGCGGTATCTAATGTGAATGCGCCACCAAAAGCCAAGGTATCTACTGACCGTTGATAATTATTACCTACCGACCCTGCGGTGACACTACCGTTCCAGGCAATTGTAGGCGTTACTAAATTGATTGCACCCGCGGCTAAACCTTCTGTATAGCCTTTTTCAAAAACACCCTCACCAAATTGACCTTTGGTATTCCATACTTTAGTGACTTCAGGCCCCCATTTAGTATGCACTTCATTAACCACGCCATACACAGCGGCAAAATGCTGATTTGGATCTGCATCACTAATATCAACAAGACTGCCGTAATCAGTGAGTAGTTTTGTAGTATTAATATAACCATCTTGATAATCAATGGAACCACCTGAAATATCTAATATGGCGTCTTTATTAACAATGACATCGCCACTGGAAATAAAGTTAATCTCACCACCTTCACCTAAGCGTTCATCGATAGTTCGTTCAAAACGTGCTTTTGCACCACTGACATCTACTATTTCTGTATCTTTGCGGACATCAACTTTGATGGTCGAGCCTTTTAACACACCGTCTTTTTGTAAAGGCGAATCACGTAATTCGTAGGTTTGTACGGGAACATCAACAACATTTCGTTCTATCGGCACATCAATATGCTTTATCCCCGCGACATTGATTGTCGCGTCTTTATCAACAAAAATGCGTCCTTTAGTGCCTTGTATAGGATCAAGTAATTCATTAGTTGCCGTCACGTTAACTTGTCCACCCGGTGCTTCAATGGAAGACCCTGATGCCATTTCAATGGTATTACCCGACATTTCTATGTACGACAATGGCTGATGCTGTTCATCGATAGCTGAACCGCCATTCGCGTCGGCAATAATTTCTGTCTTACTACCCTTACCTAAAACAACTTTTGATTCTGTACCTAAACCGTCATTTAAGTTTTTTCTATCAGTTGAGGTTGCAACTAATATTTGACTTTGTTTTTCGCCACCTTCTCTGGCTAATAAGCGAATCGAACCATTAACATTGACAGATGTTGTGGCCGTAACGCGACCTTCTTGGTTGACAGCAAAGCCCGCCATAGTGACATTGCCTTGTTTGGTTAAAATATTACCCAAATTGCTTACTTTACCGCCACTGCCTACTTCAACTAATAAACCTGCAAAGGGGCTGTCACTTGCGGCTGGCTGTAAATACACTTTATCTTTACTTGCCACAAGCAGAATCTGCCCCTGCTCATCAGCGGTAATATCGCCTTTATTGGTGACTTCAGGTGCAGCCATAATTAAACGACCATTTTTGCCAATTTTTAATTGAGCACCCGCTTCAACAGTAATGGCTGAGGTTTTTGAGGCACCTTTTTCAGCTTCAAACACGGCCTTTCCCGTGTCATCAAATTCTCTTACGATACCTTTTTTAAAAACTTCATCAGCTACATTTAAAGTAGTGGTCACTAAGGTATTAACATCAACAGTAGAATCTTTGCCAAATACAAATCCATTTTGGTTATATAAGTAAATCTGACCATTTGCACTGACTTTTCCAAGAATTTGGCTAGGATCATTCTGAAAAATTCTATTTAAAGCAATGGAAGAACTATTGGGTTGATTAAATTGCACATGGTTATTTGGCCCTACATTAAAACTTTGCCAATTTAATACTGCTCTATCTGTTTGTTGATCGATGTGCAAAGCATCGCCCGTGGCGGTAGCCGTGGCTGCGCCCATCGTTGCAAAGATTTGTTCTGGTATGGGTAATTCTGCGTAAACAGGAGAAACAGACCCAATAAAAACACCTCCCGCTATCGCCATGTGCACACACACTGCTAATGGTTTTAAACGAAAAATATCTATTGATTTAGTTTGTTGGGTCATGCTTTGTTTATTACCCATATATAACACCTATTTGTGAATACTTTCTATTGTAAATGTTCAAACCCTATGCATCAGTCAACTTTCAACAGCCACATAACAATGTAGTTACCGGAAACGATGGCAATGTGGAAAGAACCGCATAAGGTTTATTGATCGTGTAGTGATGTCTATTCAGTAGACATTATGAATCAACGCAATTATTAGTAATATTAGAACTCAGTTGCTACATTAAAATGTAATTTTGGATCGCCTTCTTTGACAGGAGCTAAATCGATTAAAGGAAAACCGACATCCAACACCCCCACAAAGTATTTATGAATTTGGAAGCGCACCCCTAAACCTGTACTGGCTAATTTATTACCGCTGAGAGTTCCAGGCAAAGCTTCTTGCACCCACCCCTGCCCTGCATCAACGAAAGCAATGGCTTGTAATTTATTGAAAATATCACTTCTACTTGGATATAAATGCGGAGAACGAAGCTCAACAGTACCAATAATCCCGTCATCAGCTAAGGCTTGTGTTTCGAAATAACCCCGAATACTTTGCATCCCCCCTAATGAAAACTGTTCATTACTGATTAAAGGAGAATCTGCCTTCTGACCATTAAAACGACTGAAGAATTCAAATTCATAAGGTAATTCATGGGTAAACGTGAGTCCGCCAACAAAGGCAGAATAATTGGACTGGGCTTTATAGCGTTTATTTTCAAACTCCCATTGCGAGTTACCTACGCCGCGCATAGAAAAATTAACACCTACTTCAAAGGAGCTTATCCACTCTTTGCCACGTAACGAAGACGCATACTTAACCATAAAAGGCACATAGGCTATTGGTGTTTTAATAGTATCTGCACCGATTAGATTTAAATCTTCGGAAAAATCTTTGTAATCAAATCCCAAGGTTAAACTTTGATAGTAATTATCTAAACTTGGTAACGGTTTAATCAACCTTGCGCCATAAATATTACCAATACCGATAACATTGAGGGCGCCTGCCGTTGCAATTTGTGCATTTGATGTTGAACTGACTGCATAAAAGGCAAATTTAGCATCGGTATAAGGTACCGGCATAACATACGTACCCGCCCATACATCAACTTCTTGATTATCTTCAGGTGACACCTGATACATTAACGAGGCACTATGAAATTTCTGCCATAAATTATCATAATGAATTGTGGACGCTAATCTTAAGCGACTTGTTGACGCGGTATTTCTACCATTTAACTCTATACGTCCATGCAAAGGTAACGAATCTTTTACTTTTAAATCAACCTCTAGCGTTCCGGGTGTATCACCTGCACGCAACACTGGAGTAACTTTTCTGTCTGGACTCTGATTACTTAATGCTGCTAATTGTTCCTGCATTTTTGGCATATTTGGCACCTTGCCCTCTGCCAACTCTGGAACGCCTTCTTTAATACTGCCTAAAGCAAAGTAACGCGAATCTTTAACGCGTAAACGCGAAACCTTTCCTTCTACAACGTTAAGATAGACCACCCCATTCTTTACATTTTGCTCTGGAATATCTACAGCGACCGTCTGATAACCTTTATTTTTATAAAGCTCTTCTAAGGCTGCTCTCGCTTTTTCTACCGTATCAATAGACTTCTTCATACCTAAAAAAGGATAGACCGTGCGTTCTAGTAATTGTCGTTCTATTAAGGTACTTCCTTTTACACGCAACTCTAACAAATCAAACGTATTTTGAGAGGCCAACTGCGGCTCTGCAATAACGACTGAATTGATATTCATCCCTAATAAAAAGCTTAAAACAACGTGTTTCAAATGAGTTCTTTGCTTGTCGTTACGTATCCGCATGTTATTGAGTGCTGTGCTGAGTTAGGTCATGAAAATAAAATACTTAAAGCCAAAAACATGACCCGTATTAAATTTAATAAATGAATGAATAGAAAAGCAAAACATTAAAGTTTACGTGCCTGTTTTAAGCCATTCTATTTATGTTTTGTTAATTTTTGATGACAACAAGATCATGAAACCTACTGCATTAGCAAGGTCTACACGACTTTATTGACTGACACGACGTATGGACTGAATAAAAAAAGGGCCAACCACCTTGCGGCAGTTAACCCTTTTTTAAGCACTACTCTATTAAAAATCAGGAGTTAACTGATTATTTCAACTGAATACCACCTGTTGAATCATAAATAGTTGGTATACGGCAATTGTTTGTTGAGTCGACAGTTGTACCATGACTGAATGGATTAACTGGTCTACCTGAACCGTACAACCCAACAGGACTAGGTAAATGTGCTTGTGGCGTAGCTAAATAACCTGCCGCGCCCCATGTGTGTTTTGCACCTTCGTTAGTAGCGGCTAATACGACTGGATTACCAGATTGCTTGATAATTTCATCAACAATTGCTTTTTCACTAGTATCAAACACATGCTCTTTATTGTATTGATAAGTTAACTCAACCCAATCTTTATATTTCCCACGCGCAACTTTATCTAAAGTTGGCTCTTCACCGTCAACTTTAATGAAGCGCCAATTACTGGCATTGTTTGCGTTAGTTTCGGTACCTTGAATACCAATAGCCCAACGAGAACCATAAATATTATTAAATATCGGTCCAATAGTATTACTGCCTGAATCTAATTCAGCTAAACACTCAGATACTGCACCACTTGATGACATGGCATGAACCTGTGTTTTTGCAACGACTTCAGGCAATGCGGCTGTATCAGAAAGCACTTGTGGTGCAACATCATTACAAGGATATCCCAAAAATTTAATGGCTAACTGTGCTTGAGTACCTGAACCTGATGTTCTACGGCAAATATGCACACGATCACTACCTGGTTGAACAGATGCGCCAGTAAACACATCAGTAGTTCCACCTAATTTTAATTGTTTCCATGAACTTACTTGTCCAGTGAAAATACTAGCAATTTGTATTGAATTTAAAGAAGGCATACACGCTGCTGTTTCTCTAGTTTTCGCATTGGTAGCACAAATATTTGTTTTACCAAATTGCGCTTCTTGCAATGCATTACGTAAACTTAAAGTAACAGGAACCCCAAAAACTTGTGACGCAGCAGCTTTTACAACTAATTTTGAAAGATCATCAGCTGTCACTGGAGCATAACCTGATGGAGTGTTATCTCCTCTGAACTGAATAGGGTCAACATCTGAAATACCAAAATCAGGAATTTGTTTATTCGCTAGATTTGCACTATCTGCAGTATATTCACAATTAATTTTAGTAAACCCTGCGCCAGCAGCCACTACGCTACCAGAAAGCGCGCAATTTGCCGCATTATCAACTTTTAAAAAGTCAATGGGAGAATTAGCTATAATAGGACTCACACCTTGCGCTGAACCGCCATTATGTCTTTTATAAATCAATAAGTTAGATTTATCTCCTAAACCTGCAAGCGCAGTGTTTGATTGATTTAATTCACATAAATAAGCAACTTGATCTTTACCACCAGTTGCTTTATCTTGAAATTTATACATCGCTTTTTTGGCATCACATAATTGCTCTGCAATAGGAATTTTTTTACTAGTAAAAAGTAACTCGATAAATGAACCTACTGCTGATGCACCTGACAAATACACTTCATACGTGTTTGCTGGTGTAATAACTGGAAGATTACCTTCAACAGTAATAGCTGCCTGAGCAACACCGCCAAACATTGCAGCAGAAACAGCCGCACCCAAAACTAATTTTTTCATAATTTTCCTCTTTTAGTTTAGTTAAACAACATTATAAAACACAAACAACCCTATTAATGCCCACTTGGAC
>CAJAQT010000163.1 GCA_903944165.1 uncultured Methylococcaceae bacterium
CCTCCAGGTTTGGGTAAAACCACATTAGCTAATATAATAGCCGCCGAAATGGGCGTGAATATTCGTCAAACCTCAGGGCCTGTACTGGAAAAAGCAGGTGATTTAGCTGCGCTTTTAACCAATCTTGAAGCACATGATGTATTATTTATTGACGAAATACATCGCTTAAGTCCAGCGGTTGAAGAAATACTTTATCCGGCAATGGAAGACTATCAATTAGACTTAATGATTGGCGAAGGACCCGCAGCACGGTCGATTAAATTAGATTTACCCCCATTTACCTTAGTGGGTGCAACAACACGCGCTGGCTTACTCACTTCCCCGTTACGGGATCGATTTGGTATTGTGCAACGTTTAGAATTTTATAGCGTTGCAGAATTAAGCAGTATTGCCCTACGATCAGCGTCATTATTAGGTATCGTAATGGATAAACAAGGCGCAACAGAAATAGCTAAGCGCGCGCGTGGCACACCTCGAATTGCTAATCGATTACTACGACGGGTACGTGATTACGCGGAAGTCAAAGGTAATGGCTTAATCGATGTAGAAACAGCGGTGCTGGCCTTAAACATGCTTCAGGTAGATAGTCATGGTTTTGATGCCTTGGATCGTAAGCTATTGTTAGCCATGATAGAAATATTTTCAGGCGGACCAGTTGGCATAGACACCTTAGCAGCGGCCATCAGTGAAGAGCGCGGTACAATTGAAGATGTATTGGAACCCTATTTATTGCAACAAGGGTTTATTATGCGCACTCCACGAGGCCGCGTTGTTACCGCCCTGACCTATTTACATTTTGGCTTGCAAGCGCCCCCAGATGCCTTAATAACTTAACATTCTCTACATAACTCTGTATGGTTTTTAATTGCTTAATCCGCGTTTATTATGAAGATACTGATGCTGGCGGAGTCGTTTTTTATGCAAATTATTTGAAATTCTTTGAGCGCGCACGCACTGAAATGCTTAGAAACATGGGGTATGAGCAAGATGAATTAATGGCGCAAGCTGGTATTATTTTTGTGGTACGTTCAGTGCAACTTGACTATTTATACCCTGCACGTTTTAACCAGTTATTATCCGTCAGTGCCGCACTAAGTGAAGTTAAAAATGCTAGTCTGACATTTAAACAAGAAATTACGCATAATAACGTTGTGTTATGCACAGGCATGATTCGTATAGCCTGTCTGGACATCGTCACCATGCGTCCTAAAGTTATTCCTACATATCTACGTGAGCAGTTAAAGCATGAACACTGATTTATCCATTTTTCATTTAATTACAGAAGCAAGTTTTGTTGTTCAATTCGTTATGTTGATTCTGGCCACAGCATCACTAACCTCTTGGACGTTTATATTTTCGAAGCGCAAAGAACTTAATCGAGCCATTGAAATAACGGATGAATTTGAAGAACAATTTTGGTCTGGTATCACTTTGACAGAATTATTTAGAAAACTATCAGTAAAAGATTTTGAACCAGAAGGCATAGAAAAAATATTTTTAGCTGGTTACAAAGAATTTTCACGCATGCGTCAAAGCGGTAATGTTGAACCTATCGTTCAAGTTGAAAGTGCTCAGCGCGCGATGCGCATTGAATTATCGCGTGAACTTGAGCGCCTTGATGAACACTTATCATTTTTAGCAACAGTAGGTTCCACCAGTCCTTATGTCGGTTTATTTGGCACAGTTTGGGGAATTATGAATTCATTCATGTCCTTAGGTAACGTAAAACACGCCACCTTAGCTCAAGTCGCACCAGGCATTGCTGAAGCGTTAATAGCCACAGCCATTGGTTTGTTCGCCGCCATTCCCGCAGTAATGTCTTATAATTACTTTTCAACACGCTTGGATAAATTAACTGGGCGATATGATTTATTTGTAGAAGAATTCGTGGTTTTATTGCAAAGACAGGCACATAGTAAATGAGTTATATCAGTAAAAAAAATGGTCGTCGCAAGCCCATGGCTGAAATCAATGTAGTACCATACATTGACGTCACCTTGGTGTTACTCATTATTTTCATGATTACCACGCCTATGCTACAAACAGGAGTAGATGTTAATCTTCCGCAAGCAGAATCAAAAACCGTTGAAACAGAAGGTGAAGATTCCCCCCCTATCGTTATTTCAATTAAAGAAGATGGTCAATTTTATTTGAAAACTAATGATCAAGACGATGAACTTATTCAGCAAGAAGAGATTAATACTCAAGTCTTAGAAGTATTACATGAAAAACCTAAGACTCAAGTATTGATTAATGCCGATAAATCAGTTAACTACGGCTTAGTAGTGACGGTGATGGCATCATTAAAAAATGCGGGGGTTTCATCTGTTGGCTTAATGACTCAGCCCGTCAATCAATAAATGGATAAAAATAAACGCTATAAGCTACCTTTTATCTTTGCGTTAGTATTGCACCTAACGTTAATCGGCTTATTTGTGTTAAGTGCATTGATCAAGCCTGCAAAAGAAAAATCAGCACCGCCTTCACCAGAAATTATCCACGCAACCATACTTGATGCTGCAGAAATAAGCGCACAAGAAGAGTCGCTTAAACAAGCGCAAAGAGATCAAGAAAACGCAGCAAAAGAAAAGCAAAAAGCAGAACAAACTGAGCTTGAAAAAAACGACTTAGAACAACAACGCATAGCTGATGATGCGCGAAAGACCGAACAAGCTAACGCCGAACTAGCCGCAAAAGAACAAGCGGAGCAAATAAAAGCTGAACAAGCCAAAGCTGACGCAATCGCCAAAGCCAATGCAGCAGCTAAAGCTGAACAAGCCAAAGCTGACGCAACCGCCAAAGCCAATGCAGCAGCTAAAGCTGAACAAGCCAAAGCTGACGCAACCGCCAAAGCCAATGCAGCAGCTAAAGCTGAAC
>CAJAQT010000164.1 GCA_903944165.1 uncultured Methylococcaceae bacterium
CTACACCCGCATTTAAAATATGGTGGAGGGGGGAGGATTCGAACCTCCGAAGGCAGAGCCGGCAGATTTACAGTCTGATCCCTTTGGCCGCTCGGGAACCCCTCCTTAATTTAAGCTTAGCACTCCATTATCTATTATTTATTAATTTAGTCAATATAAATTATATTATAGATTTAACTTGCGCTATTGAAGAACCTATTGCCTCTTGTATTTTTTCATACTCATCACTGGACGACTGAGACAAAACATAGTCCGCCACACTTTTTCCCGCTAAAGGCCTACCTATTCCAAGTCTCATCCTATGAAAATCAGCCCCACCTAAGCAAGCATGCATACTTCTAACTCCGTTATGACCTCCATGCCCACCAGAATACTTGACTTTCCACTCGCCAACACGCAGATCCAAATCATCATGAACAACCAAGACTTCATCAAGAGACATATTAAAATACTTTACGACCGCAGCAACACTTCGACCACTTTCATTCATATACGTCATTGGCTTTAACAACCTAACATCCCTATTATTTATATTAATAACCGAAGTAGCGCCAAAAAACCGTGCGTGATCAGTCCAGTCTTCTTGATAATCAACTATCAATCTATCTAAAAATAAAAACCCGGCATTATGCCGGGTTTTATCATACTGCTTACCAGGATTTCCCAATCCAACAAGCAACCTAATCACTTAAGCCTCCAACTATCCTGCATCACCAGACTTTGAAGGCAAAATAGATACCACAGACAAATCATGATCCTCACCTTGCGACAAAGCAACAACTCTTACACCAGCAGGCAACTTAAGATTAGACAAATGACAAGTCTCATTAATATCTAAATCAACCAAATCAACTTCTACAAAGTCAGGTAATTCACCTGGAAAACACTCCACTTCAATCTCGGTCAAAACATGATTTGCCACACCACCCTTTTTAACCCCAATACAAGTAGATTCATTTATAAAATGCAAAGGTACCTTAGCTCGAAGCAATTCACCAGCATTTACACGAAGAAAATCCATGTGCAAAACCTGAAATTTAGATGGATTTCTTTGAACTGCCTTTAAAACAGCTTTTTCTGCCACACCATCAACCACAACATCTAAAACATGAGAATACACAGACTCATGCTCAAGACGCTTAATTACCTCATTATGATTTAAAGATAGCAATAATGGAGACTTTCCTCCTCCATACAATACAGCAGGAACGCGACCAGCGCGACGAAACCGCCTCGACTTACCAGTCCCCACTTCCACCCTACTTTCTGCAGCAAATTCAAATACACTCAACATCTAAAACTCCAAAATACTTTACAATTTTTTAATCAACATAAAGGGAACTAACCGATTCCCCAACAGAAATCCTTCTTATTGTTTCAGCAAGCATTTCTGCCACTGTCAACTGCCTTATTTTTTTTGATTTTGCAGCTTCTACACTTAACGGGATCGTATCTGTTACAACCAATTCATCAAGCTCTGATTTATTTAAATTTTCCATAGCACTTCCAGATAACACTGGGTGCGTACAATATGCTACAACCTTTAATGCGCCTTTCTTTTTTAAAGCCGATGCCGCAGTACACAGCGTTCCCGCAGTATCCACAATATCATCAATCAAAATACAAGTTCTATTTTCAACATCACCAATTATGTGCATTACTTCTGCAACATTTGCTCTTAATCTTCGCTTATCTATGATTGCCAAATCAGCATCATTTAATCTTTTTGCTAAAGCCCTAGCCCTAACAACACCACCAACATCTGGCGACACAACAATTAAATCTTTGTACTGCTTCCTCCAAATATCACCCAACAGTATTGGAGAAGCATAAACATTATCCACTGGAATATCAAAAAAACCCTGTATTTGATCCGCATGCAAATCCACAGTAAGAATCCTTCCTGCGCCCGCCTGCTCTATCATCTTAGCTACTAATTTAGCACTAATCGGCACTCTTGCAGACCGCGAACGCCTATCTTGCCTTGCATAACCATAATACGGCATCACCGCAGTTATTCGTGACGCAGACGCACGCTTCAGCGCATCTATTACTACCAAAAGCTCCATCAAATTTTCATTGGTAGGCGAGCACGTTGACTGAATAACAAAAACATCCTTACCTCGAACATTTTCTTCAATCTCAACAGCAATCTCACCATCACTAAACCTTCCTACCGCCGCCATACCTAGTCGCATATTTAGCTTCTTTACTATTCCCTCAGCTAAAGCCAAATTAGCATTCCCAGAAAACACCATTAAAGAGGCGTCACTCATGCTAAAACCCCCAAACAGAATTTACCTCATAGAAAAATGGCTGGGTCGCAAGGATTCGAACCTTGGTATGCGGAGATCAAAACCCCGTGCCTTACCGCTTGGCGACGACCCAATAAATTTATAGTGTATCTAATATTAAACTTAATCCAGATTGATTTACTGACTTTGTTAGAAAAACATTCCATTTTTTTTCCAATAAACCATGAGCGATAAGTGCATCGTATTCTGTAGAAAACTCACCAAACACACAAGCACCCGTACCAGTCAATTTTGAACGAGTGAAGACAGCTAAATCACTCATTGCTTCCTTTACCATTGGATATTTATTACTTACTACGGGCGTGCAATCATTATCTTGCTCACCTGCTATAAAGTCGCACATTGTGATGGATTTACTATTTCTTGTCAAATTTTCTGAAGAAAATATTTCTTTGGTATTAACATGACAATCTGGCTTAATTATAACTACCCAGCATTCTGGAAGATCTACTTTAGTTAACTTCTCACCTATGCCCTCACCCCATGAAGCATAACCAAATATGAACACGGGCACATCCGCGCCTAAACTAGCACCCAATTCCATTAATTTATCTTGACTTAACTCCAACCCCCAGATCTTATTTAAAGCAACCAGTACAGTTGCAGCATCGGAACTTCCCCCACCCAAGCCTCCACCCATGGGTATATTTTTTTCAACATCAATTATTACTCCAGCTGAGCACCCCGTATACTTCTTTAAAATATTTGCCGCCCTTACCGTTAAATCAGATTGCGCTGCGACCCCTGGTATTTCTTTTTTTAACAGCACCTGCCCAGATGGCTCATGCTCAAAGCGTATCCAATCACTTAACTCAACAAATTGAAATACTGTTTGTAATAAGTGATAACCATCCTCTCGCTTACCCACAATTCTAAGCATCAAATTTAATTTAGCCGGTGCTGGCCACGTATATAACCAGAGTGATTTTTCTGCATTAGTTGGTAATTTCATTAATTTTCCACTGATCTATAAACAACTTTAATTTAATGTTGTTACGTTCAAATTGAATTTTATGCGGCAATGATTGCCCGCTTTTTACACTTACACGCTGATACTCCACCTTCCATTCTGCCTGCATAAAACCACTTGGCTCTGCGAGATAAGTAAGATTAGGATCAGGCAAACCAATAACCCAATATCGTAAATGACTAACCGGCACCTCAATGCCTAATTTTTTTTGGATAAACTCATCTGGCGCACCAAAACTCTCAATCTTATTTACACCATCTTTAACTTGAATGTAATAATCACTAAAACTAACTTCTTTTGCACCTTGTCCTAATGGCCCTGATAATTTCAAACTATCTTGCTCAATGCGATGATCCCAATTAATATAAATTACTGGCTGACCTTTAATACCTAATCGCCCCTGAAAAGACCACGCTTTAAGATTAGCTAATACAGCAAAATTATTATTTAAAAAGCTTCTACTATCCTTACTATTTTCTGCGCACCCAGCTAGTATTAAAAAAACAAGACCTAAATATAGATGCCTACTAAATAGATACGCAAACATCACAAAGACAACCCTAAATTCCTGTGTTTTAACTCTTGCAGATACGTATCCTTTGGCGACACCCTAATAGCTTCTTTAAACAAACGCCTTGCTTCTTCCTTCCTGCCGCTTTCCCATAAAACCTCAACCACATGAACAAGAATTTCATTTTCCTTTTCCTTTGCATAAGCCTTCTGCAAATAAACTAAAGCTTTAGCTAAATGTCCTAATTTATACTGCAACCATCCATAACTATCCAAAATAACAGGTTCTTCAGGCGCTAAATCTAAGGCTTGTAACAAAAATTTTTCCGCCTCTTCGAAACGACGCGTCTTATTCGCTAAGGTATAACCAAGCGCATTTAATGCTTCCAGATGATTAGGATTACTTTGTAACACCTTACTGAGATCACTTTCGACAATATCCAGCTTATTTAATCGCTCAGCCACAAGGGCACGCGTATACAACAGGTCATTATCATTTGGCGCATTGACTAAAACAGCACTGAGGATGTCATAAGCTTCTTGATATTTTTTTTGTTGATTATATATTTCTGCATGCAACAAGGTGATTTTTACCTGCTGTTTGGGGTATTTTTGCAGCAACGCTTGTAAACGCACCTCCACCTTCGAATACTGCTTCTCTTTAGCCAAGACCATCACTACCGCAGCAGCGGCATCAAATGCAAATGGCTCACCTGCAACCTGATCGTACCAATCTATTGCCTCCGCATAAAAGCCTTTCTTTTCAGCTAATTTACCTAAATAGAAATACGCCTGCTCCTGCCACTGCTTATCAGTCACTAATTTCTTAAAGACATGCTGCGCCAACGCATCCTGATCAGTTTGCAAATAAATCAAACCTAACGCCATTTGACTTTCTAAATCGGTAGCATCTTGCTTAACAATTTCTTTATATACCTGCACGGACTCAGCATAATTTCTATTTCTAACAAACACTTGCGCCAACAATTTTTTATATGCCAAATCACTTGGATTTATATGCAAAGCATTTTTCAATACCGATATTGCGATTAGATTATTACCTGCCACCACTGCCACTTGCGCTTGCAACAAAACAGCACGCTCCCAATTAGGCTGGACTCGCAATGCTTGCTGAATTTTAGTAGCAGCAAGCTCTAAATTGTTCATTTTCATCGCTATCACTGATTGAACAAAATACACCATTGCCTTATCAACTGACTCTGCCGCGACCTCTTCAAGCATATCAAAAATAAACTGAACTTTACTTGGTTTTTGCATATTACTCGCAACTTCCAATAATGCTTTTTCAAAATCTGCGGGTGCTTTTTTTAGATATTCACTGATATTTTTGATTGCTAAAGATTTATCACTCATTCTAAGCGCAGAAATAATAGCTAACTTTCTTGCACTTAAACTGTTCGGCTCCTGCTTTAACCATAATTGCACGGATTCACTTAATTTTTTCTCATCTTTAATATACATTGCAATCATTGCCGCTCTTTCGGCAAAACGAGCATCATTCACTTGCCTAGCCGCTTCAAGATAACCTTCTAAGGCAATCTCGTACTGACCTCGCTGACCTGCAATTTCAGCAGTGAGCAACATAAATAACTCATTAGCAGCAAAAGAACCTTTAACATCAGCAGGCAATTTTTTCTCAAAAGCTTGGATACGCTTTTTTAACAACTGATTAGGTTTTTCTGAAACAATAGAAACTGGCTTTTCAGGTGCTGTAGCACAGCCGTTAAGCAAAATAAAAGCCAAAAAGGGAAGAAATCTTAAACTAAACACTTATAATCCTTAGGTAGATCAAACATAGTAATAGATTAGCAGAAAACACTTATTATATGAATTCAGCATAGATGATTGCATTGAATATGACAAAGCTATTCTATTTTTTTTATTACGCAGACATAATATAAGACTCACTTTTTTTAAATCCATAGCGATTAATAAAATCTTGCTACCTCTATTCATTAAACCTACTTTACTTTGCACAGGTATTCCAATTTAACTTCATGACGCTTCTAGCCATTGGCATAAATTATCATACAGCTCCTGTTTCAATACGGGAACGCCTTGCCTTTTCTAAAGAAAACTTGCACACATCATTGCAAGAACTACTCAATATCAAAGACATCCATGAAGCCGCCATTTTATCAACGTGTAATCGAACCGAATTCTATTGCACATCAACTAGCACCGATCAACACGCCTTAATAGAGTGGATTGCTTATAATAAACACATTGATCGCGCTGATTTTCTGCCCTATCTCTACTGCCACACTGATCATGAACTTATACGACACATATTCCGTGTTGCGTGTGGCCTTGACTCAATGATTCTTGGCGAACCACAGATTTTAGGGCAAATGAAATCAGCGTATCATGCGGCCAGTGCTGCAGGCACCTTAGGAAAACAACTGGGTAAATTATTTCAATCTACATTCTCAGCTGCTAAAAAAGTTCGCACAGATACCGCCATTGGTTCCAGTCCAATTTCAGTAGCATTTGCCGCGGTTCAATTGGCACAGCAAATTTTTAATGACCTGAATGAGCAAACTGCTTTATTAATTGGTGCTGGAGAAATAATAGAATTAACTGCTCGACACTTAACTCAACATAACATTGGCAAGCTTATTATTGCCAATCGCACCTATAACAACGCCCATACACTGGCCAGTCAATTTAATGGTTACGCTATTGATTTAAAAGAATTACCAAATCACCTTGCGGAAGCAGACATCGTTATCTCATCGACTGGAAGCACTTTACCCATTTTAGGCAAAGGCCGAGTTGAAAGTGCGTTAAAAAAACGCAAACACAAGCCCATCTTCATGGTAGATCTTGCTGTCCCTCGCGACATTGAAGCAGAAGTTGAGCAACTACGTGACGTCTATCTTTACACCGTAGATGATTTACAACATACCATTGATGCCAACATGAACTCACGACGTCTTGCCGCCGAACAAGCGGAAGAAATTATCGACACCCAAGTTGAGCATTTTTTATCATGGTTACGTGCCCAGGGTGCGCAAAGCACAATAAAAGAATATCGTATTTATGCTGAACAAACACGTGATGAAGTACTTTTGAAAACGCTAAAATTGGTAAATAATGGTATGCCCGCAGAAGAAGCGCTTACTCGACTTGCCTATTTATTAACTAATAAACTTACCCATATCCCCAGCACTCAGTTAAAAATAGCTGCTGAAAATGAACGCGATGATTTAATTATCGCTGCTAGAGAAATTTTTAAACTCAACGATACCCAATGAAACCATCCATACAACGCCGATTAGAAAGTCTTTGTGAACGCTACGATGAAATTGCCGCACTGCTATCTGAGCCAGAAATACAAGGCAATCAAAATAAATTTCGTGCATTAAGCCAGGAATATGCACAAATTAATCCTTTAGTTGAATGCTATAAACGCTATGAAGATGCACAACGACAACATAACTCAGCCAAAGAAATGGCACTCGATCAAGATCTCGAATTACGAGAACTAGCAAAAGAAGAGGTAATGGCTGCAGAAAAGCTCATTACCGAGATAGACCATACTTTACATATTTTATTGCTTCCTAAAGATCCTAACGACAATAGAAATATATTCTTAGAAGTTCGCGCGGGCACTGGAGGTGATGAAGCGGCTATTTTTTCTGGCGATTTATCACGCATGTATCAACGCTATGCCGAACGTAAAGGCTGGCAAACTGAAATCATCAATGAAAGTTTTGGTGACCACGGTGGCTATAAAGAAGTTGTCCTCCGGGTAAGTGGTCAAGATGTGTATTCACAACTTAAATTTGAAGCCGGCGCGCATCGTGTACAGCGCGTTCCAGAAACAGAATCACAAGGTCGCATCCACACCTCCGCATGCACTGTTGCCATCATGCCTGAGGTTGCCGAAGTTGATGCCGTTGATATTAATCCAGCTGATCTAAAAGTAGACACCTATCGTTCATCAGGCGCCGGTGGACAGCACGTTAATAAAACCGAATCTGCTATTCGTATTACCCATCTTCCTAGTGGTGTAGTTGTGGAATGTCAGGATGAGCGCTCGCAACATAAAAACCGAGCTCGTGCGATGTCGTTATTGGCAGCACGACTACTCTCAGCCGAACAAGAAAAACATCATGCCGAACAATCAGCCAATCGTAAATTACAGGTTGGCAGTGGCGATCGCTCTGAACGCATTCGCACCTACAACTACCCTCAAGGCAGATTAACCGATCACCGCATTAATCTTACCCTCTATAAACTAGACGAAATTATGCAAGGTGGCCTAGAGCAAGTAATCCAACCGCTAATCAGCGAACATCAAGCCGAACTACTCACCCAACTTGGTGATGAATAAGCGCGATGCTTAGCATTAAAACCACACTCATAGAAGCACAACGAATGCTCAGCATGCACTCAGAATCCGCTATGCTTGATGCAGAAAGCTTGCTATGCCATGTACTAAATAAACCACGCACCTATTTACGCGCATGGCCGGACACCCTTTTAGCAGCCACCGAATTCAACGCATTTCGTGCCCTTATTGAACAACGTAAAGACGGCTGCCCAGTGGCTTATTTAACGGGGAAAAAAGAGTTTTGGTCGCATGAATTCATTGTTTCGCCCGAGGTACTCATCCCCAGACCTGACACAGAATGCTTAATTGAACAGTGCTTAAACTTACTTCCGAAAACGGGCACAGTCACTATTTTAGACTTAGGCACTGGCTCTGGCATTATCGCCATTATTCTTGCCACAGAACGTCCCAACGCACAGGTATATGCCACAGACATCAGCTTAGCAGCGTTAACACTTGCACAACACAACGCCACCCGACATCATGTATTAATTAGTTTTTTTCATAGCAACTGGTTTACCGCTTTACCAAATATTCAGTTTGATCTCATTGTCAGTAATCCGCCTTACATTGCCCCCAACGACCCTCATCTTATTAATGCTAATTTACAGTATGAGCCGCAACACGCATTAATCGCCCAAGAAAATGGCTTAGCGGATATTCGCCAAATCACCCAAACAGCAGCAAACTTTCTTAAACCACATGGTTTTTTAGCCTTTGAACACGGTTACAACCAAGCCAGCGCAGTCCAAAAAATATTACAGGACAGTTATTTTATCAACATCGCCACCCATCAAGACCTCGCCCAATTACCTCGCGTTACACTAGGTCAAGTGGGAATTCCACACAGCTAATACAGACTAAACTATGCACACTAACCCTCCACAATTACCTAGAAAATTAATCAACCAATTATTACATCTTGCTCAATTATCCCCTGACCATGAAATATGTGGATTAATTGGTTCACACTTGTTACAAACCTACACCTGTTATCCTATCAGTAATATAGCCAGACCAAGCCAGCATCAATTTTTACTGGATACCAGCGAACAGATTGCCGCCATGAAAACAATGCGCGAACATAACGAAGCCTTATTTGCTATTTATCATTCTCACCCCTATACAGCCGCTATCCCATCGCTAAGCGATATTCAGCTTGCCGCCTACCCAGATGCACTTTATTTAATCATTTCCTTAAATACTAAAGGTATTTTAGAACTACGCGGCTATCGTATTAACCTGCAACACGCCATAGAAATCCCTCTTGAATTAACTGAATACTAAGCTTAAGTGCGCCAAATGTCAGAATAATTGGCAACGAATTACTTATGACTTGAATTTTAGACATGATGAAACAGCTTATACATACTTTTAATTCAGCTTATTCCTTACTAGCTCGAGCCGTCCCTTTCAGAGAGATTTGTTTGAACTTGACAACGTTGCTTGAGCATCGTTATCCTTGCTTGCTAGCACCTTGTGCACTAGAAGACAAGCCACCGACCTTTATTGGTCGATGGCTTGGTCATTAGGCCGATAAAGGTCGCCTGTAAATCGAAACATTTTAACAATAAAAATACGAGGAGATAATAATGGGTTTTATGCAAGGTAAGCGCGTGTTAATTGTTGGCTTAGCAAGCAATCGTTCCATTGCCTGGGGGATTGCTAAAGCCATGCACCGGGAAGGCGCAGAATTAGCCTTTACATATCAAAATGAAAAATTAAAAAGTCGTGTAGAAGAAATGGCGGCAGAATGTAGCTCAAACATTATTTTAGAATGTGATGTGAGTTATGACGAGCACATTACCAACGTCTTCAAAAACATTGCAGAACACTGGGATAGCTTAGACGGCATCGTTCATTCTGTTGCCTTTGCACCACGAGAAGCCTTAGATGGTGATTATGTTAACGCCACCACACGAGATAACTTCCGCATCGCACATGATATTAGCTCATACAGCTTTACTGCACTTGCAAAAGCTGGTCGTGCACTCATGGCAGGGCGCAATGCGTCTTTATTAACCTTAACGTATTTGGGCGCAGAACGTGCCATTCCAAACTACAACGTTATGGGCGTTGCCAAAGCGAGCTTAGAAGCCAATGTCCGATACATGGCGGTAGCCTTAGGCGCAGAAGGCATTCGTGTGAATGCTATTTCAGCAGGGCCAATTAGAACACTTGCTGCGTCAGGCATTAATAATTTCAAATCCATGTTAAACAAAGCAGCTGACACCGCACCTTTAAAACGTAACGTAACAATTGATGAAGTAGGTAATGCCGCAGCCTTTTTGTGTTCAGACCTAGCATCAGGCATCACAGGTGAAGTCACCTATGTTGATTGTGGTTACAACATTGCTGGTTTAGCTGCATCTGAAGCCTAATTTTAATAAAAAAAGTTGGATTTTTTTTTTAACCGTATATAATAGCCATTCTTCGCTGGTGTAGCTCAGTTGGTAGAGCAGCTGATTTGTAATCAGCCGGTCAGGAGTTCGAATCCCCTCACTAGCTCCAAGAATATCAAAGCCTTAGATTAGTTAATAATCTAAGGCTTTTTTTTTGCCTGAAATAAAGTT
The DNA here is from genome assembly GCA_903944165.1 of uncultured Methylococcaceae bacterium. GTDB lineage: Bacteria > Pseudomonadota > Gammaproteobacteria > Methylococcales > Methylomonadaceae > Methylovulum. The sequence goes on from CAJAQT010000164.1 coordinate 10,729, forward strand.
AATCTGCATATAATAAGGATTTAAAACTAAGTGCTTCTATTATCAGATCAGCGCACTTCTCTGCCAACTTCAGTTGATAATATCGTAGCATCCACCTACATGGGGTGTAATGGCCTAATAAAATAGGACACCTTGAGATGTTGAATTTTTTTGATCTTAGAAAAAAATTATTGTATTAACTCATAATTGCAAATGGATAGATAATAACCTAGCACTGTTAAAGAGGGCTTCTGTTAAGCTTAAAGAGAGTGCAAAATTTCTATACCCGCAACGATTCCATAAGCAGGATAATGCCTCATTATTTATAATGAACCCTTTTTGCATCACCTCTTAAGTATAGGAAAAGAAAATAACTTTATGACCTTCTTCGGCATTTTTTGTTAGGCATTCAAGATGTCTAAGGCCTCTAGGTATCAAATACCACCTGCTACGTGTTGAATCGTAAAAATATTTGGAATTTTAAAAAATGAATCTCAATCCCACATGTACTCCCCGCCAGAGTGTTTTTGACCGATCCCGTCGGGACGTTGTTTTAAATATTGATGACTTACTTAAGGATCGTATTAATCCAGATCAGTTTTTCGATGAGAATTTTATTACTTCGGGAATGCAGACGTTACTGGACAAGGTTTTTGAGCGACTAGAAGGACGTAGCAATCAGGCCAGTACCTTCCTGCTTAGCCAAGCGATGGGGGGCGGTAAAACTCACAGTATGATTGCATTGGGACTATTGGCTAAAAATCCTGCTTTGCGAGCAAAAGTTCTCGGTAAAGACGGGCAAGGCTCTCGTTTAGGCACTATTCGAGTGATTGGCTTTAATGGTCGAGAATCAGATGCTGCCTTCGGTATCTGGGGGGAACTCGCTGAACAACTGGGTAAGAAAGAGCTTTTTCGTGACCTTTATTCGCCATTAAGCGCACCCGGCACTACCGCATGGATTAATTTATTAAAAGGCGAACCAACGATCATCTTTCTCGATGAATTACCTCCGTATTTTGTTAATGCCAAAGCTAAGGAAATTGGACAAGCAACATTGGCGGATGTAACCACTACTGCCTTATCCAATTTAATGGTCGCGGTTGACCGGCCTGAATTATCAAATGTTTGCGTAGTTATCTCTGATCTTCGTGCGACGTATGGGGATGGCTCAAACGAACTCAATCATGCCCTAGACAATCTGACTAACGAAACCAACCGCTCATCATTGCGTTTAGAACCCGTTAACCCTCAAGGTGACGAGCTATACCATATTTTGCGTACACGGCTCTTTGCTGAGTTACCCGATGAAGAAACCATTCGACACGTTGCACAAGAGTACGCGGAAGCGGTTCGTAAAGCCAAGCAAATGGACATAACCAATGCCACACCCGAATCCTTTACCGCACAACTCATAGAATCTTACCCGTTTCATTTCTCAATCCGTGATTTGTATGCACGTTTTAAAGAAAATCCAGGCTTTCAACAAACACGCGGCTTGATTCGGCTAATGCGGGTCATCGTAGCGGATATGTACAGTCCAAATACCCAAGGGGTTCGCCGCGCCGACCAAGTAAAATTAATTCATCCCTACGACTTTAATCTCAACAACGAAGAGATACAGTCAGAAATCCGCGCCATAAATCCTACGCTGACAGAAGCGATTACTCACGACATTGCCAAGGATGGACATTCCATAGCTGAAGAGCTAGACAACCGATTAGGAACATCTAGCGATGCCCAAGATGTCGCCAAACTCATCTTAGTCGCCTCATTAGCCGCTGTTCCAGGTGCTACACATGGCCTCAGAGACAGTGACATCGTTAGTTTTCTCTGTGAGCCAGGTCGTGATATTTCAGCCGTCAAAAAGAATATTATTGATTACCTCCCTACCCAAGCTTGGTATTTACACCGCAGTATCGATGGGCGTTTATTTTTTAAAAACATTCAGAACTTGGCTGCCAAACTCCACAGCCAAGCCAATTCCTATAACGAAGAAACATGTTTAAAAGAATTACGTAAATATTTAGAAGGTTTATTTACCCCACATAATCGCGATTGTTATCAAGACATACGAGTTCTGCCAGACTTGGATGATATTGAACTAAAAATAGACAAAGTAAGCTTAATCATTACCGAACCCGCCACCACGCCCATACAAAACAGCAAGCTCAGTGAAGCGTGGCAAACATTCTTTGACAGCACAGACTTTAAAAATCGGGTGTGTTTTTTAACCGGCAGTCATCGCAATATGGGACGATTGGTAGAACAAACCCGACAATACAAGGCTATCAACGATATTCTGGCGGAATTTAATGCCGAACGCATGGCAAGCAGTGACCAGCAATACCGTGATGCCGAAAACTCACAAGATAAAATCACGCTCAGTTTACGCAGTGCGCTCCAAGAAACCTTTACCACACTGGTTTATCCCAGCCTAAACAATGCACTGCGCGTTACCGATTACCACATTCACTTTGAAAACAACCAATTCGACGGTGAAAAACTAATACGCGATACCTTGGAGCAAAAAGGCAAATTTACCACTGATGTCAGCAGCGATACTTTCCGCAAAAAAGTTGAAGTACGGTTATTTCGGAACCAACAAAAATCCCAGTGGAACGAAGTATTACGTGCGGCTGCAACCAATACCGAATGGAATTTCCATGATCCCAAAGCACTGGATACACTAAAGTCTAAAATGCTGGAACTATCTGGCTGGCTTGATGATGGCGGCATCATTAACCGTGAACCACCCAAGCCAGAAACCCAGGTTAACGTTCAAGTGCTAAGCCGCAATCCAGATACCGGCGAAGCTAATTTAAAAATCACGCCCGTCAATGGCGACAAAGTGCTGTATGAGTTGGGCAATAACTTACCCAGTTCTGCCTCAATGGATATTGCAGAAACCGAAGGCGGTTATTCAAGGTTTAGCACCAGTGACATGCGCGTCACTTTTTTATGTGTCGATAGCCGTAACGAACATGAGCAAGGCAGCGTTTATACCTGGGAAAACACGCTGCAACTCAAACATGAAGTGATTC
>CAJAQT010000165.1 GCA_903944165.1 uncultured Methylococcaceae bacterium
GTTTAGAACAAGGTTTAGAGCAAGGTTTAGAGCAAGGATTGAAACAAGGTTTAGAACAAGGCGAATGGCACGCAAAAAGACAACTGGCGATGAATGCTTATCAAGCGGGATTGGAAATGGATATGATTTGTAAAATATCAGGGCTTGATATGAATGAAGTTGAAGAAATCATCAAGTCGGGGTAGGGTGGGCACACGCTGTTTGTGTTTGTGCCCACGCTAAACAAATCCTCAATGCAAACGGTGGGCTAGGCTAGGCTTTATCTTAGGCAATTGATAGAATGATTAGGTGCGAATTTCTTGAAACCCATGAAGATGAAAGTGTTTTTATACTGAATAAAGCTCTGAGAAACTTAACAAATAGGTTAATCAGTCAGATCACTAAGAGCAAAGTCGAGGGACATTATGTTTTGGCAAGAGGTTTGTGAAAATTCAAGTTTAAAAGATCTTCCTTTTAAAATAGAACTTAACACTCAAGGACAGTTATTAATGACGCCGGTCAAAGTTAATCATTCGCTTATTCAAGGTAAAATAATCGGCTTATTGTATCGGCATTGTTGTCAAGAAGGTGACGCATTAGCGGAATGTGCCATCAAAACGCAAAAAGGAACTAAGGTTGCTGATGTTGCCTGGGCTTCAACAAAAATATTAGAAATTATTCAAACTGAAATTGAATGTTCAATCGCGCCTGAAATTTGTATTGAGGTGATGTCAACAAGCAATACGTTAGCTGAAATGACCGAAAAAACAGCGCTGTATTTTGAGTGCGGTGCACAAGAAGTTTGGCTGTGTCGTCATAATGGCTGTATTGAATATTATGCTTTGCAAGGCAAACTTAGCCAATCAAGCATGATGCCAACCTTCCCTAATAAAATATGAATAATGTGCCTATTGTGGGTTTTCTTTAAACCTTACACTTAATCAGAGAAACCTTTATGACCAACTTACAAGAGCCTAAAGAAGCTTTTCCTTATAAGCCACCTACTGAAGAAATTCGTCAAAAATATAAACATATTTTCGAATTAACTACACCTTTGCCGCCACGTTTTTTTAAGGTGTTATTCGATAAGGCGGTTGCATTAGTTTTGTTGTTGATTTCTGCACCTATTTTAATGGGTTTAAAAATAGCGTATGTGCTAGAGGGGTGGTTAATTCCTGAAAATAAAGGCTCAATGTTTTTTTATTATAATGCGATCAGTGCAGGGAAGATTATTCCTAAGTACAAGATCCGTTTGATAAAACAAAAATACATTGAGCCAGAAGGAGCAAAACGCCATGACTGGATTGCTTTTTCAGCAGAATGGACGCCTGATAGCAGAACGTATCTGGGTGAGTTTGTTAAGAAATTTTATTTGGATGAATTGCCGCAATTTTGGAGTGTGTTAAAAGGAGACATGAGTATTGTGGGACCTCGTCCAATAGCCATTTTGCATTACGAGCGTGATAAGGCACAAGGTAATGTAACGCGGTCTTTACTTAAAGGTGGTTTGTTAGGCTTGGGACATATTAATAAAGGCACCTCAGAAATGGGTAAACCAGAGTATGAATATGAATATGTCGATCAGTATTTAAAACGCTCGTCCTTAGGCTTGTTAAAATTAGATTTGTGGATTATTTGGCGTGGTGTGATGGTGATTTTAAAAGGTGGCGGGCATTAAAAAGGGGAATTTCAATTATTATTTGATTGCCTCTATACGCGCCACCCTAGCTAGCTATCACTACCTAAAAAGTCAGTGTAAATTACAGTGGAGAGCTGTAAAATTTTGCTTTTAGCTATTGGGACACACCATGTACGCAGAAAAATTAAGCCAGTTTGAAAACGCCGAAAACTTAGCAGGTAAGGCATGGGAACACGCGGTAGCCTGTGACGTTATCAGCCAAACCCTCATAAAAGATTGCTCGATGCACTGTTTTCATTATCAACAACTGTTTGAATTATTATTTAAACATTTACTCGAAACCCAAACCAAATACGGCGCGTACCCCCACACCCATAAATTAAATCGATTGATGGCTCAACTGATTGATGATACGGACTTCAAAACCAGCTTAGACACCTACGAGCCGCATTTAACAGCGGTTACCGTCTGCGCTGAAGCCTATCGTTATAATTTTTTAATCGATTGCGCAGCCTATCGCAAAGATGTTTTAGCTTTAGATCCCTTGCTTAATGAATTGATTGAATTTGCCAATCGTTAAGCTTTGTAGGTCGGGTTAGCGGCAGCGTAACCCGACCTACAAGGCTTTTTTCTGGTGATGATATTTCAGGCATAGCTGGAGCAGCTCTTTTTGTTGGTAGCCGATTTTCAAGCGGATAATAAATACAATGGCAAAAAATGGGCTTAACTTATGCAAATCTCAAATTAACGAACCTTTTTAGCCGCCAAGTTGTGGAGATTACTGCATTGATCGATACTGGTGCGGCTTTTATGTGTCCCGCCTTAAACGAGAAGCCTCTTATCACTAAATGAAAAAAAGCCTCAATTTGCGTTAATGCAAGTCGGGGCTTTTTAGTTTTACATATAGCAATCTTGATGATTTTTTTATAAAAAAATTGATGCTGCTTTTGAACAGTTTGTATAAGTTAGTTCGTTGGCTATAATCATCAAAAAATCACTGAGGATGGTATGACTAAACAAGGGGATGGGTATGTAGTCAGTACGAAAATATTAATCGATGATTACGATAGTCCTTGGAAAGAGGCTGTTGAGCATTATTTTCCTGAGTTTATGGCATTTTATTTCCCCGCGGCTTATGCTGAGATTGATTGGTCAAAGGCGTATATTTTTTTGGATCAAGAATTACGGGCAGTCGTTCAGGATGCTGAACTGGGTAAGCGTTTTGTTGATAAACTGGTTAGAGTCGCCTTGCTGAATGGCGATGAGAACTGGATATACCTCCACATTGAAGTACAGGGAACTAGGCAGACTGAATTTGCCGAACGACTATTTGTATATAATTATCGTCTTTATGACCGTTATCGCCATCCTATTGCTAGTATGGCTGTTTTGGCTGATGAATATGTGCAGTGGAAACCCACTTCTTATAGCTTTACCGTGCTGGGGTGTAAACATACCTTGGAGTTTCCCGTAGCAAAGTTGACTGATTATCACGACAAAATAAATGAGTTGCTGGTATTGGATAACGCATTTGCCTTGATTACGGCGGCACATATCCTGACTCAGCAAACCCGTAAGAAAGATCTGGCACGCTTCGAAGCTAAATTACGTCTGGTACGGCTACTGTATCAGCGACATTGGGATAAACAGCGTGTTATAGATTTATTTAGTGTTGTTGATTGGATGGTAAAATTGCCCGAAGGATTGGAGCAACAGATTTGGCATGAAATTGAAAAGATTGAGGAGCGTGAAAAAATGCAATACATCACTAGCGTAGAAAGAATAGGCATTGCTAAAGGGCGATTAGAAGGACGAGTAGAAGGACGAGTAGAAGGTGAATCTAGGCTTCTTAAAAAACAATTAGAGCGTCGTTTTGGTGTTTTACCAATGTGGGCAATAGACCGGTTAAATAGCGCGTTAGAACAGGATTTAGATTTATGGGGTGAAGCAGTGCTCACTGCACCTACCTTGAATGCTGTTTTCGAGTTTGGTAGGTCGAGTTTGCGGTAAGCAAACCGTTAAGCGAAATTTTTCAGGAAAGCTATGTAATACAGTTGCTTAATCAAGCATTTCAAGACCGCACTTCTCATTATGCCAGGACCGCTAAGGTAGGGTGGATAAGCGGTACGGCTGCATTGATGCAGGAGCAATTGCCGAGCGCATCCACAACACACTGTAAACGCTGGATGTGCTACCTCATGACAGACTCAGTCCCCCTTTTTTAAAGGGGGGAGATTGTTTTACCATTTGATAGCACGTTGTTGATTAAGTAAATGCCACGTTGCTACCTCGATATGCCGTATTGTGATTACGCTTAAACTCCAGCAATTGACATTTGTTCAATTAGCACCGAGCCCGTCCTGATATTTCCTCGTAAATCCACATCATTACCTATGGCTATGATGGCTTTAAACATATCTTTTAAATTACCTGCGATGGTGATTTCTTCAACGGGATATTGAATGACGCCATGTTCTACCCAAAAGCCGGCGGCACCTCGTGAATAATCTCCTGTCACAATATTAACGCCTTGTCCCATAAGTTCGGTTACGTATAAACCAGTGTCCATGGTGGTTAATAACTCAGCAAAGGTTTGTGTGCCAGGTTCAATAGTTAAGTTATGAATGCCGCCTGCATTGCCAGTGCTTTGCAGTCCTAATTTTCGTGCTGAATAACTGTTAAGTACATAGCTGCGTAATAGGCCTTGGTTTACGATGTCGTGTGCGTGTGTTGCAACGCCTTCGTTATCATACGCAGCACTGCCTAAAGCACCCTGCAAGTAAGGTTGTTCATGAATATGGACAAATTCTGGGAAAATGAGTGTGTCTAAGCAATCGAGTAAAAAGGTCGATTTGCGGTATAACGCACCGCCACTGATGGCACCAATTAACGAGCCAAATAATCCTGAGGCAATGTTGGCACTATAAAGAACAGGGCATTGGCGTGGCGACAAGCTGCGTGCATTTAATCGGCGTACGGTGCGTTCGGCTGCTGTTTTGCCTACCTGTTCAGGTGAGTCTAAATGCACAGCATTTCTTGCTACGGTATACCAGTAATCACGTTGCATACTGTCATCTGCTTGGGCAAGTACCGAGCAACTTAAGGAATGACGGGTGCTTGCGTAACCATGCAAAAAGCCTAAGCTGTTACCTAAAATATGAATGCCTTGGTGAGAATTAATGCTCGCACCTTCAGAATTACTGATAGCAGGATGAAAATTAAGCGCAGTGTTTTCGCATTGTGTGGCTAAATCAATTGCATGGTCGGTGGTAAGTGACCATGGATGATATAAGTCTAGTTTAGGAAATTCAGTTTGCAGTAAGTCCTGATCAGGTAAGCCTGCGAAGGGATCGGCACTGGTGTAACGCGCAATACTACAGGCGGCGCGGACGGTTTCTTTGATAGAGTCAGGCGATAAGTCTGACGTGCTTGCCGAGCCTTTGTGTTGATCAAAGTAAACAGTGATACCTAAACCTTGGTCGCAATGATGCTCAATGGTTTCAACTTCGCCCAAACGGACAGAAACGGAGAGGCCATTTTCTTGACTTAAGCCAGCTTGTGCTGCGCTCGCTCCTTGCTGTTTCGCTTCGTTAAGTAAGCTGTGCAGGATATGTTTTAATTCGTCGATATGTGCTGAAGTGTTCACAGTAGTCTCGTGTAGAAAGTGGGGTGGTGATTGATTGTTATGACCACGTAATAAGAGTGAGGGTTAACTAACGTTAGGCAACGTGGGTGCCACCGACGGTTAAGCCGTCGATTTTTAAGGTTGGTTGACCGACGCCCACCGGCACGCTTTGCCCTTCTTTACCACAGGTGCCAACGCCGCTATCTAAAGCTAAATCATTGCCCACCATTGACACGCGCGTTAAGACTTCAGGGCCGTTGCCAATCAGGGTGGCGCCTTTCACTGGACGGGTAATTTTACCATTTTCGATGAGATAGGCTTCACTGGCAGAGAACACAAATTTTCCTGAGGTAATATCCACCTGACCACCAGCAAAGTTTTTGGCATATAAGCCATGTTGGACTGAGGCGATGATTTCTTCAGGGTCATCTTGACCTGGCAACATGTAGGTATTAGTCATGCGTGGCAGTGGTAAGCTTGCGTAAGATTCACGTCGACCGTTGCCGGTGGGGGCAACGCCCATCAGCCGTGCATTGAGTTTATCTTGTAAATAGCCTTTAAGAATGCCGTTTTCAATTAATACCGTTTGTTGTGTTGGTGTGCCTTCATCGTCAATGGTTAGCGAGCCACGGCGACCTTGTAAGCTACCATCATCAACAACAGTGCATAAACTAGACGCCACGCGTTCATTCACTCGGCCACTAAATGCAGACGTGCCTTTACGGTTGAAATCACCTTCTAAACCATGTCCAATCGCTTCATGTAATAAAATACCGGGCCAGCCTGGACCTAATACGACAGTCATATTACCCGCTGGTGCAGCTGTGGCTTCAAGGTTAACTAAGGCGAGACGCACGGCTTCTTTGCCATAATTAAGGGCGCGTTCTTCATCGATAAAATAGTGGTAATGACTACGCCCACCACCACCCATACTGCCTTGTTCGCGGCGACCGTTGTCAAGCATGATCACGGTGACATTCATGCGTACTAAAGGTCTTACATCCGCAGTTAATTGTCCATCTTGATCGACCACTAAAATATGTTCATGTGCGCCGAGCAAGCTGACAATGACTTCTTCAATACGGCTATCTAGTTGTCGCGTTTCACGATCAATCTTTTGCAATAAATCCACTTTCTGTTGATCACTTAGTGATTTTAATGGATTAACTGAAGGGTAAAGAATTGGCGCGTTACGATGATTTTTTAAATTGACTTGGGCATTTTGCCCTTGTTTTAAAATGCCTTTAACATGCTGTGTTGCGGTCATCAGCATAGGAAGTTCTAAGCGATCGGTATAGGCAAAGCCCGTTTTTTCACCGATAACGGCACGAATTCCTGCGCCTTGTTCGATATTATGATGTCCTTCTTTAATGATGCCATTTTCTAGTACCCATGATTCAGAATGGGTGGATTGAAAATAAATGTCCGCAGTATCAAGTGGTGAACTGAGTAAACTGCTTAGGACTTTTTCAATATCTTGGTCGGTGATGCCCGTGCTAGCAAGTAGGGCGTTTTTTGCTAAATGTAATAATTCCATAGTAATTCAGTTTAGTAATGAGTGGGCAACGCAAGTTGTGTAAAGAGGTAGTGAGAGTTAACGCTTAAATAATAGCAAATAGTCGTGTTTAATAATGAGCATGAAATAAAGTCAACAAACTGTGTGCGGCAGGAATTAACGCTTCGATTATTAGCAACTAGCCTAAATTATTCCATGCTCATTTCTTAGTGCACTAAATCATCGCGTAAGGTTGTAAACAGTGTGTAAATAAGTTGATCAGCATCATTGTCTTCATGCTGGTCGTTTATGGGTGATTTTTCAAGGCTGCTGGTTTGCTCAGCTTTGCTTGCCAGCTTAGCACTGACTAGCGTTTCCTTATTTTCAGTGCTGACATGAATAACATATAAGCTCGTGTTGGCCTCATTTTTTAATAGCTTACCAAATAAATCAAGTAAGCCTGCGTCATGGTAGGCTACATAAAATAAGCCTTGACTGCGATCTTGATCGGTAATTTTTATTTCCGCTTGCTTTAAGGATAATTCAATAGCAAGCCAAGCAGTGTCAAGTGGTTGTTTGATTTTAAAACGCATGGGTACGGTTTTAATCAAGTAAACCGCTTTACCTAAGCCTTTTTTATTATGTTGTTTTGGGAGTACAGGTTCATCTGCAAAACTTTCGGCCGCACCTATTACTTCGCTGCCCGCTAATATAGGTGGGCGTTCTAAAGCTTGGGTGTCAAGGTAACGCGGGTCTTTGCCAAGGCTACAGCCTGTTAAGTTAAGCAGGAGAAAAACGCTGAGATGAAGGCTACGCATGGTTATTCACATCCTAAACGTCGATGTTGTAAAGCAGGAAAGCTATGGCGTATTTTAGTAAGGCGGTCAAGGTTGATATCCGCACTGACAAAACCACTGCCTGTTTTGTAGCAATCTAATACGACCCCCCAAGGATCAATAATCATGCTATGACCAAAGGTGCGACGACCATTAAGATGAAAGCCACCTTGGTTAGGCGCAATGACATAACAAAGGTTTTCAATGGCGCGAGCACGTAGTAATAATTCCCAATGTGCCGCCCCCGTTTCGGCGGTAAATGCTGACGGTATAACTATAAGATCGACGCCTTGTTGACTCATTTTACGAAATAATTCTGGAAAACGTAGATCATAACAAACGCCAATGCCTAAGCGTCCAAACGGAGTATCAATGACCAGTGCGGTGTCACCGGCTTCTATAGAATCAGATTCGCGGTAAGTATCTTCGCTACCGGGTACATTCACATCAAATAAATGAATTTTGTCATAGCGATTAACGCGCTGTCCTTGGTCATCATAAATTAAGCAGCTGGCTCGGACTTTATTGGGTTCGGTGGTGCTGGCTAAAGGAATGGTGCCGCCGATAAGCCATACTGCATATTTTTTTGCTACCCTAGCTAAAAAATCTTGGATAAGCCCGCCATTACCGTCGATTTCTTTCACTTTTACTTTGTCTAATTCATGTTCACCCATTAAGGCAAAATTTTCAGGTAAGGCAATTAATTTAGCTCCTGCCAGTGCCGCTTCTTCGATAAGACGTTCTGCAGCAATTAAGTTGGAGCGGATATTTGGGCTAGAAGCCATTTGAATAGCAGCACAGGTGTTCATAAGAGGTTCAATCAGAATAAGGTTAATTGAGATAGCAGTAGATTATAAAACGTGACAATCATCTTTGGGTAGTTTGCTTAGCATTCATTATCAAAAAGGCAGCGTTGCCGTTAGAGATGGTAAAAGGATGTATGTGGAAGAGTCTTCGCCTAAAAACAAGGGCGTATAACGCACAATTCTCATTATGACTATCATGGATAATATGGAATCCAATTGCTTTAGCTATTGCTTAAAAAAGCTAACGTTTTTTTACTCCTGTTTATACTTTCACAGTCTCGTTGGCTATTGTCCAGCAATGTTAAGCATTTTGCTTAGGTGAACTAAACAAAACATCATCGTCTAAAGGGTAACGTAAGCGGTAAATAAGTTGCTTGTTATCAAGTTTGTTATCAATAAACACACCATCAAACAAACAGGATAACCGTTTCGATACATTCGGCAAGGGTAATATCTGCTGCGCAGAGACGTGTTGTAAGCCAACAACACGATCAAATAGTAAAATAAAGGCCGCTGTATTGAGGTTTTGGGTATAAATAACACCCGTATGAGTTGTGTTGAGTATTGGCTCAAGGTCTAAAATAGCTCGACTGTTAAGCACTTCATAGGTTTGATTGCGAATGTCTAAATGTCCTGCAATGAATGCCGTATCGTGGTGATTGACGTTAAGCACTTCATGCACTGCCGCACAATTTAACAAAAGTTGGTAAGGGCCTGTCGCGACCTGTAAATATTGATTCATTAGGATTCCACGCGCACACTTTCAGCAAGTTTTAATAAAATTTCACCATCCAAAATTAAGACCACTTTGCCATCGCCCATGATTGCCGCGCCACCCACGCCAGGTAAGGCGGCTAAACGCGCGTGAATATCTTTGACAAATAATTCGCGACGCCCAATGGTACTGTCAATCACCAAGCCAATCATCTGTTGACCATTGGATAATACTACTGCCGAACGGCTGTGAAGGTCATTACGAATTAAGGCATGATGAGTAAAGCCAAGTAAATCACCAAGATGCGCCAAGGGTAAAAACGCGCCACGTAACAACATGGCTGGACGGCCTTTAATCGTTTGAATGGCGTCAGTAGGTACTTCAACCATTTCAGCAACAAAGCGTCCAGGTAAGGCAAGTGTTTGTTGTCCTGCATTAACTAACATAACATCCTGAACAGCAACGGATAAGGGCATTTCTAAAGAAAAGGTGGAGCCTTTGCCTAAGCTTGATTTGATATGAATAGCCCCCCCTAAACGCATTACATTGGTGCGGACAACGTCCATGCCCACGCCGCGCCCAGAGATTTCTGTAATTTCCTGTGCAGTCGAAAAGCCTGGCATAAAGAGAAAATTATAGAGCTCTTCGGTGCTTAAATTAAGACTGTCTTCAGCTTTTAGTAAGCCACGTTCAATGGCTTTTGCACGAATTTTTTCGGGGTCAATCCCGCAACCATCATCAATTACCTGCACAATGACACGGCTGCCTTGTTGAATCGCATTAATGGTAATGTTGGCTTCTGGATTTTTGCCCGCAGCCCTGCGTATTTCGGGCATTTCAATGCCATGATCTGCACTGTTGCGCACCATGTGCATTAAAGGATCGGCTAAAATTTCCACCATTGCTTTATCAATACGCACTTCTTGACCCGACATGGTTAAGCGAATCTGTTTGCCTTGAGCTTGTGCTAAGTCACGCACGACGCGTGGAAAACGTTTAAATACCATTTCTACTGGCATCACCCGTAAGCTCATGGCATGGTCTTGTAAATGGGCGAGGGCGGTTTGAATATTGGTATCCACTTCAATCAGTTTGCGGTGTTGTTCATCTAAGGCTTCATAGATATGGGTTAACGTGGTGTCGTAGTCAGTGCCGTGAGCGTGTTCGCCCAGTAAATTTTTAAAGCTGAGTAAGGCTTCGCGGGCGCGGGTGTTAGTCACGATGTGGTTAAGTTGGGCGCGTAATAAGACCATTTCACCAATTTGATTCATGAAATTGTCAAGGGTTTCGCCCGCCACACGAATGGATTGAGTTGCAGTGGTCGTTGCTGCGGTGCCTGATGTTGCTGAAGTTGGTTTTGCAGGAGTGGGTGCGTCCTGTTGTGTTGCAAGTATTGGTGTTGCCTGTGTCGCCTGAGATTGAAGACCAGGGTTTTTAATCTGAAGCATTGAGGCTTCAGGGTCAATGTTTAATATTTCAGCATGCAGTTGTGCTCTGGACAAGGGCGACACCAAGAGCATTTCATACCAACTTTGGTCATCAATAAAAATTGAGCGGTTAGTGATTAAGCGTCCATTTTTTTCTATCCACATTAAAAAATCAGCAGCAAGCTCTTCGGAAGACTCTAAATGCGCCATGATTTCGTAAATAGTCTCACCTTTATCTAAGGCACTTAGTAAGTCATGGACGTTTTCTGGAGAAAGAATTTCCAGCAGTTCAGGAGTAATATTTAATTGCTCAATGAGTGCGCGAGCAGAGGCTTTGGGATGTGCGTTATCAGGTTGGTTATCAGTGTGCCAAAGGTGTTCGCGAAAACGTGTGGCGAGGGCTTCGCAGGCATTGATTAGCAGGGTTTGGGTGGCGAGATCGCCAGTATTGCGTGCATTGATGAGCTGACGAATGAGGCTTATACATTCTTCAGTCATCACCGTTATGTCAGTATCCAGTGGAAAGTCGGCACGCGCAATGCGTCCGTATACATCTTCTGCTAACAAGATGAGCTCAAGGCGTAAGTCAGGCAATAAAAAAGCTAACAGCGCATTGAGCGCATTGAGGTCATTAAAAATATGCTCTGCTATTAAGCTGCGCTCAGTATCCAGTGTTAGAAAGTCGTTTAGATGCTGGCAAAGTGCGTGGATTAGCTGTTCAAAATCCTGCGTAAGGGTATCGGTTAAGCATGCGCCTAAGAGCTGTGAACCCGCGTCTTCACCGCTTTCGTGTTCAAGATGTAGCAGTAAATCTTGTAATTGCCGCAGTAAGTCTACATTCGTTGCGTGACCGCCCGTTGCTTGGGCGTCTGCGCTAGAAAGCTGAGCTAACAGTGCTTGGATAATCTGGTTTAAGCGGGTAAAGCCCATCACGTTAGCAGCATGATCTAAGGTGGCTAAGGTTTTGTTTAGCTGGGCATGCACCTCAGCATTGAGAGGCTGTTCAGTAGGCGGCAGTAAATTACTTAAGACCGGGATGTTTTCACGCAGTAATTCCATGAATAATTTCAACATTTCTGTATCTTCATGGAGTGCAACTTGCTGATAATTGGGTGTTGCCGTGTTGGCAGGTGATGTTGTCACAACTGTTTCAGTGTCTACGCCATTCGCACGCGCAAAGGTCTGTTTTAATTGTGTAATGAGCTGTGCAGGGGCGCCGCCATCACTACGTTCTGCCACAGCTTGGGCGCGCAGTTCTTTCAGTTGGTCGACAGCTTCCAGTAATAATGCCGCAGTTGTTTGATCAAGCTGGGCATTACCCTCGCGTACTAAGCCTAGTAAATCTTCAGCCGAATGAGATAGTTGCCCCATGCCAAGCATTTCTAAGGCGTTAGCAATGCCTTTAATGGAATGAAATGAACGGAATAAACGTGCTACTTCGCTAGCATCCACCAAGTTTGAATCCGCAGCAACGAGGATTTCTTCCATGATTTCAAGATGTTCTTCTGTTTCAATAGCGAATTGTTGCCAAATATTTTCAATAAAATCATCATTCATAGGGTGACTCGACGTAGTGTTAGCTGTGTTGACCGTACTGGTTACGATTCACGCGTTGCCCATTCATTATGTGGCATTTAAAAAACGTAATGATCAAGCACCTAGCATTAGGCTGAGGTACTTTAGAAAGCATACGTTTAATGCAGCGTGTGCTGGCATGTTAGTAAGCGATCAGGCAGGCGGTAAGCCCGTTGCTTTGCGGGCGGCGATGACAATGTCATGTCCTTTTTTTTGTGCTAAATCTAAACTCATCGCACCGCTGGGTTTAGCAATGACATCAACGGCACCCAATCTTCTTGCTTCCAAAGCTTGGGGTGAACCTGTTTGGGCGACGGAAGAAATGATAATAACTTTGGCAGAGGAAATAAGTTTCAAGCGTTTTAAGCATTCCAAGCCATCCATTTCAGGCATTTCAATATCCAGTAAAACAAGGTCTGGCTTAAGTTCTTTAATAGCTTCTAATCCTTTAATGCCATTGGAGGCATTGCCAACTACTTCAAAGTCAGGGTCTGCTGTCACAATATTGCTTATGAGAATACGCATAATGTAAGAATCATCAACTACAACTATTTTTTTTGTCATATTAATTCCAAAGATAACGATAAGAACGAGTAGACCACTATTTTACTGTGCTTTTTTTCTACTCAAAGCATTATCTACGCTTTTTTAAGTTAAGTTTTAAGTGACTAAGGAATGAGCATGGAATAACTTAGGCAAGGTGCTAATAGTCGGAGTGTACGCTTCGCCCAAAGTGCCTACTGTTGGTGCTCTACCGCCTGCATTCCTTATAGCGCAGTGGAGAATGCAGATTAGTCGTATCGCTTACCATTTTATAAAGCTACTCTTGGAAAATACGGAGTCCAATTGCTTTAGCCCTTGGTTAAAAAGGCTAAAGCCTTTTTACTCCTACAGCCATGATGAGAATTGCTGAACAAAAATACCGTAGAGAAATTTGTAATTATTCAGACCCCTGCCACACTAACGTTGTAAGCATAGACTTCCCCTTTGAAAAAAGGGGGCTACCAATTTAAAACGGGGCACAAGCTAGGCTTAATCGTTCGCCCTGAGCTGTGAGCGTATCGAACAGTCGAAGCCTGTCATGAGCCTGTCGAATGGGGGTGGGCGGTTAAGCCGATCATGGTTCGCTCATTCGACACGCTCATGACTCACCACGAACGGCTTGACCTCACGTTGTCCCGTGTTAAGTGGGTAGCCAAAAAAAGGGGGACTGAGTCTGTCATGAGTGAGTCGAATGAGGGGGCTGAATACTTACAGAAATTTTTATTGGTCCTGATGATAATGACTTAATTATCAGTGGCAAGATGCTTTGCTTGTCTGTATCCTCATGCCCCATGCAAATACATCTGATCTCAATAGGAAACCGAATGCCTCGCTGGGTGCAGGAAGGTTATCAAGAATATGCTAAACGTCTTCCCAAAGAATGCGAATTAGTCCTTAAAGAAGTGCCAGCAGGTAAGCGTGGCAAAAATAGCGATCTAACACGCATCATTAAAGAGGAGGGCGAGCGCATGATTGCTGCACTGCCTATTACGGCTCATGTGGTGAGTTTAGATATACCAGGACGCGCGTGGTCAACGCCTGAGTTAGCCCAGGCAATGCAGCACTGGCGTGAAGGTGGGCAGCCCGTGGCGTTATTAATTGGTGGACCAGAAGGTTTGGCAGAGTCGGTGAAGTCCTTAGCGCGCCAATCTTGGAGTTTATCGCCGTTAACCTTTCCACATCCATTAGTACGCATTGTGGTCGCTGAACAGCTTTATCGTGCGTGGAGTTTACTTAATAACCATCCTTATCATCGCTAATGACAGCAGCTATTATTTTGGCCTCGGCTTCGCCTAGGCGTGTTGAACTACTAAAACAAATTCATCTGGTATGTGACGCTCATCCTGTATTTATTGATGAAACACCGCGCGAGAATGAGCAGCCAGAGCTTTATGTTACACGGATGGCTGAAGAAAAATCAGCGGCGTGCAGGGCACAATTAGGCGCAGGCAGGCCTATTCTTGCGGCTGACACTTGTGTGGTTATCGGGCAGCGTATTTTAGGAAAACCTGTTAATTATACCGATGCTTATGAAATGTTAAGCCTGTTGTCAGGACAAACGCATCAAGTTATGACTGCTGTGTCTTTGCGAGGACGGCTGCATAGCAGGGCCTTAAGTGTGACTCAGGTGACGTTTAGAGCAATTAATGAAGCCGAAATTGACGCGTATTGGCGCACGGGTGAACCGCTTGATAAAGCTGGAAGTTATGCTATACAAGGGCAGGGGGCTATTTTTGTAGCGTCACTTCAGGGTAGTTTTTCAGGTGTTGTTGGTTTGCCTTTATTTGAAACAGCTCAATTATTAGCTAAAGAAGGAATAAATACGCAGTATGAGTGAAGAAATCTTAATTAATGTTACGCCACCTGAAACACGGGTGGCAGTTATTGAAAATGGCGTATTACAAGAACTAATCATCGAGCGAACGCGTGAATTAGGTTTAGTGGGCAATATTTACAAAGGTGAAGTGTGTCGCGTTTTGCCAGGTATGCAAGCAGCCTTTGTTAATATTGGTCTTGATAAGGCAGCGTTTCTGCATATTTCTGATTTATGCAGCAAGGATTTAGAAAAAAAAGGCTCTGAAAACATTGAACATTATTTGCATGAAGGGCAATTATTAGTGGTGCAAGTGGTGAAAGATCCCTTGGGTAGCAAAGGTGCACGGTTAACCACAGAAATAGCCATTCCTTCGCGGTATCAAGTGTTTATGCCTTATTCATCAAATTGTGGTGTGTCGCAGCGTATTGAGTGTGATGCAGAACGTCTACGCTTACGAACGTGTTTAGATGATTTTCGTAAAGAGCATGAATGCGGTGGGTTTATTGCCAGAACGGCCGCCGAATGTGCTGATGAAGCGGTATTAATTACGGATATGAAGTTTTTATTAAAACTATGGCAATCCATTGTTGAAAAAATTGGTAAAGCCAAAGCCAAAGAGTTTATCCATAAAGATTTGCCCTTAAGTGTCAGAACCTTAAGAGATTTATATAAAGAAGGCATTGATCGCGTGCGCGTTGATTCGCGTGAGACATATCATCGTTTAGTTGAATTTGCACAAATTTTCGTGCCAGAAATTGTTCCTGTAATTGAACATTACAGTGGCGAATGCCCAGTATTTGATATTTACAGCGTTGAAGATGAAATCAGTAAGGCACTTGAACGCAAGGTTAAATTAAAATCTGGTGGGCATTTGGTGTTTGATCAAACTGAAGCAATGACCACGGTAGACGTCAATACCGGCGGCTATGTGGGCGGACGTAATTTGGAAGAAACTATTTTTAAAACCAATTTAGAAGCCGCACAAACCATTGCCCGACAATTACGCTTACGCAATTTAGGTGGCATTATTATTATTGATTTTATTGACATGACCAGTGAAGAGCATAAAACGCAAGTGTTGCAAGCCTTGGAACGGCATTTAACAAAGGATCGAGCAAAAACAAAAATCACCGAAGTTTCAAGTTTAGGCTTGGTGGAGATGACCCGTAAACGCACCCGAGAAAGTTTGGAGCACATTATGTGTGAGCCGTGCAGTGCGTGCGGTGGTCGAGGCGTGTTAAAAACTGCCGAATCCATGTGCCTGGAAATATTCCGCGAAATTATTCGCGAAGTCAGGCTGTATAAAGTCAGCACGTTAATGGTCTTAGCGTCTAACAGTGTAGTGGAAATGTTACTGGACGAAGAGGCGACGATGCTTGCAGAATTAGAAACGTTTTTGGGTGTACACATTAAATTTAGAGCAGAAACCCAATATAACCAAGAGCAATACGATGTGGTCTTGCTTTAAGCAATAATTGAGTAGAAATTTTTTAACATGAGCGGAAGCGGCTTTGCCTAACGAGCTAACGTCTACGTGTTCAGATGCTGTAGAGATTGTGAAAGTATTCTTTTTATTCCCCCTCTTTAGCAAAGAGTACCCAAAGGGCATAAAGGGTTAGGGGAGCTTTGATGCATTAAAAATAATTTTGTGTATCAGTACATTATGATTTAAATAAATCCTACTCAATCCCCCTTTTTAAAGGGGGACGTTAAAATCATAATACTTTCACAGTCTCTGTAGCGATTACGGTTGATTTTATTATTATGATTCATCATTTCACACGCGCAACACGCCATGTAATTTTTTGGTCGCTTATGGTTATTGCTTTAGGCATTACGGGTATTCGTTTAACCCTTATTGGCGTAGAGACTTTCAAAAGTGATTTAGCCACGCGCATCGGCAAGGAATTGGGCGCAGTTATTGATATTGGCAGTTTAAGTGCACGCATGCGAAGGTTTAGTCCTGAATTAATCATAAAAGATGTACGGGTGCGCAGTACTGAGCAGAGTGTTTCCTCAGTTATCAGTCTTAAGGAATTACGCCTTGGCATTAATTTGTCACAATTATTGATAAATAAACAGTTAGCCTCGTCAGCATGGATAAGCTTTGTGGGCGCACATTTTACCGTGCAACAAAATGCTCAAAAAAACTGGCAGATACGTGGCTTAGCCAGCGGTAAGTCGCCGCCCTTATGGCTTTTTGATGTAGGTAAAATTGCTTTATTAGACAGTCATATTGAGGCTCAGTGGGGCGAACATGCAATTACCATTAAGCAGTTGCCAAAGGTCAATGTTGTCGTCATTAATCAAGCTGATCAGCATAAAATCAAGCTGTTAACTGAGCTTCCAGACAGTTATGGCAAGCAGCTTAGCATCGCCGCAGTCTTTAAAGGTAATCCCTTGCTTAATCCAGCACAGCTGAGCGGAAAGATTTATGTCCATGGTCAACACTTGCAGGCTGAGCTGTTGCAGTTGTTACCCGTCACCGCATTTCAGCAGTTAACGCAGGGTACGGGTGAAGTCAGCGTGTGGGGACACTGGCAGGCGGCAGAAGTGGTTGCGGTAACCATGCAAACCCAATGGCATGACTTAGCTTGGCAACCTTCAGTCAACACCATACGCCCGCTTAATTCTTTAGACACACAATGGCATTGGCAACGTCAACCGCCGTCTACGGGTCAGGCAGGGTGGCACTGGCAAATGGCGATGCAACGTTGCCTGTTAACTGTGCTAGATGCTCAGCAGCAGCCTATAAACTTGCCTAATATTCGTTTTGTTATGCAAGGCGGGGGCGCTGAATACGCAAAGTTAGAGACGCTATCGTTAATGTTACCCCAGCTAGATATGCAAGCAGTGACGGCACTGAGTCCAGTGTTGGCGACATTGTTGCCAACAGCTCAGCAAGCTTGGGTGGGTTCTGAACTCAGTGGGCAGTTAAGCAATGTTGCCTTTAACGTGGATCAATCAAAAAAAACACTACAACTCAACGCAGATTTTGCTGGACTAACGTTAAACGCTATACATACTCAAGGCCTTGCTTTAGAAAATTGGACTGGGCATATTCAGGGCACCGAGCAGCAGGGGACTTTACGCTTAGCAAGTCATGACGCAACAGTGAGTGTGCCCGCAGTATTTCGTCAACCATTACTCATAAAAGCACTGCTTGGCAGCTTTGAATGGCAGCAAACAGCAGAACAATGGCGCATCACAAGCAAGCCCTTGCAGCTTGATTTGCGTGGTGTGCAAACAGAAAATGCAGTGCGTTTGGTGTGGCAAAAGAAGGCAGAGCAGCCCTTTTTAGACTGGCGTATGCGTCTGCAAGCCGATGACGTTAGTCAGTTACGGTATTATTTTCCGCATAATGTGATTAAGCCCGTTGATCTTGAGTGGCTAGATCGGGCTTTTGTTAGCGGTAAAATCAGTCAAGGAAGCTTATCGTATTATGGCAAACTTGGACAATTAGCTAATTTATCAGCCTATTATTTACCAGAACATGCTGTGGTTACTAAGCCATTACGGCGTCCAGAGCTTAGTCCAGACGCTACCCGCCATGCCATTGTGCAGTCCGTAGAACAGCAAGATGGTGCCGTCTTTGAGGCACTTTTACAGGTGCGTGAATTAGTCTTAGATTATGCTCCACAGTGGCCGCAGCTTACTGATATCGAAGGCGAGGTTTTATTTTTGCAAGGGCGTATGGAAGTGGCGGCCACACACGGACATAGTTACCAGTTAACTGCGCATCACACTAAAGTAATTAACGAAGCCTTAGGCAAAAGTCCACGCTTATTAGTGCAGGGACAAATTGATGGACGTATTGCAGACGCACTTCTTTTTCTGCAAGCAACACCTTTAAATGCAAGTATTGGTGGAGTGATTGAGGCGTTAATCCCACGCGGTAATACGCAGGTAAAGGTAGCGTTAAGTTTACCGCTGGCAAAAGGGCTCAAGCCTAAAGTAGAGGGTAGCGCAAGTTTAGAAAATGCCGACCTTATAATTAAAGCGATTGATTTACCGATTAAAAAAGTGACAGGCTTACTTAAATTTACCGAACAGGGGATTTTTAGTGATCCCATACACGCGAATGTATTTAAGCATCCAACGCGTATTATTATTAACAATAAACCCAGTTTAACTGAAGTAAACATGGCTGGAGAGGTGGAGCCACAGCTTATTAGTCAGCATTTTGGTTTGCCAGAAGTCAGTCTTGCCAAAGGCGTGCTGCATTATGATTTACGTTTAGTATTACCAGAAACGTCGTTACCTACCACGTCAGATACGCCACGGCTTGCTGTGCAGATTGCCAGTGATTTAACGGGCGTAGCCTTACAATTACCCAATGGTTTAGGTAAAACAGCAACTGAAGCTACGCCTTTAATGCTGAGTTTTGATTTAACCGACACCCATTTATTGCCAATTGAGGTAAGTTATACGCAGCGTTTTAACGCCCACATTCGTTACAATACAGCAACACATCAGCTTAATTCTGGACATATTCTCATTGGTAAAGGCGAGGCAAAGCGAGACGTCTTAACAGGCATTACCCTTGAGCTTCGCCAAGAGCAGTTAAACTTAAAAGAGTGGTTAATGTGGCCGCATTCAGAAGACAATAATGCCGCACTTAGCTTTAATGAAATACACATTAACAGCCCACAGGCATCGTGGGGAAATGCACACTTAGGCCATCTTGATATTCGTTTATTGCCTTCTGCTAAAGTTTGGTCAGGCAGCATTGAAAGCAAGTTTGCACGCGGTACTATTCATATTCCCGTGCCCCAAGAGCGTATTACCTTAAATTTAGATTTTTTAGATTTTTCAATACTAAAAAATCTAGCCTTAGCAGATGACACAGCCGTGGCACACATACCTACCAATAATAACGACAAGCCAACGTTGCCCGAGCAATGGCCGTTGTTAAGCATGACCAGTCAACAAACGGTCTGGGATAAGGTTGAATTAGGTACGTTAACTATTCAGACGCAGCGCATTCCACAGGGGTTGCAATTATCTCATTTTGAATTAACGGGCTTAGTAGAAAAACTTAATTTATCAGGTCGTTGGCAACACCAGCAAAACTTTACAAAAACAGAAATACAAGGACATTTAAGTGTATTAAATGCCGGCTCATTATTTAGTCAATTAAAATTAACCGATGATTTCGTGGAAACCAGTGGAAAAATTGATTTTTCCTTGCATTGGCCTGCCGCACCATATCAATTTTCTTTGGCGGCACTGCAAGGTGAGATAGCGTTACGTTTTAACGAGGGTCGTATTTTAAGTATTGAACCAGGTATGGGACGGGCGTTAGGCATGTTAGCCATGGCGCAATGGTTGAAACGCTTGCAATTGGATTTTCGTGATGTTTATCAACAAGGCTTAACGTTTAATTCTATCCAAGGTGATTTTATTTTGTCAGAAGGTAAGGCGAGCAGCCAAAATTTAGTGATAGATGCGATACCTGCCAACATAAGTTTACAAGGCGATATTAATTTAGTAACTAAAACCCTAGAGCAAAGCGTACACGTTGCCCCCAAAGGGGCCGATGCGTTGCCCATTGCCGGGCCAATTATGGACAAGTTAACCACGGTGATTGCCACGACCTTAACGGGGGAAGCGCAAAACGATTTTTTATTGGGAACACAATACCGATTATTTGGTAACTGGCACGATGTGCAAGTGCAGTCAGTACATGAAAATGAAGGTTTAATACCAAAATTAGGAACGCAAATGAATGCTTTTCCGTGGTTGCTTGCGCCACAGAAATAACCTCACTAAGTAATCGAGCAATAGTTCTTTAGCCCAAGAGAAAGCGATGGATAGTATAGTTAATGTTAGAACTAGGTAGAGTCAATAATCAGTTGTTTATATGGGTGAGTATACTAATAAGCAGCGCGTCATTAATTTATTAAATGAGCCAATAATTAACGTAGGAGAGTGTGTAGTGTTAAATAATATGAAGATTAGTATAAAACTATTGCTGTTGATGGGGTTAATGGCAATGCTTTTAGTTGGTGTAGGTGTTTCGGGTTTAATGAGTATGGCAGAGAGTAATGCCAGTTTGGAAACAGTGTATTCTGATCGAGTAGTACCGTTACGTGATTTAAAAATAATAGCTGATATGTATGCCGTTAATATTGTTGATACGTCTCATAAAGTACGTAATGGTAATTTAACGTGGGCTGAAGGGCGCGCAGCCGTTGATGACGCAGAACAAATTATTGCGCAAAAATGGCATGCCTATATCGCTACAAAAATGAAACCAGAAGAACAAAAAATTATTGAAGAAATTGAACCCATGATGAAATCAAATCAAGTTCATTTGAATCAATTAAAAACAATTTTACAGCGTGAAAATAAAGATGAAATAAGTAGTTTTACGGTCAATCAACTTTATCAAGTTATTGATCCTATCGGAGCTAAATTTGCTGATTTAATCAATATTCAGATTGCCGTGGCAAAACAGGAATATGACATTGCCACCGAGCGTTATCAAACAACCAGAATATGGCGCACCACCATTATTAGCTTGGGTTTGCTGTTTGGTTTTATCTTAGCGTATTGGATTATTCGTTCGGTTACGCAGCCTATCAAACTCATGCAAACTGTTTTATCTGAAATAGAGCGTACGGGTGATTTTTCCAAGCAAGTTGCGTATCAATCGACTGATGAAGTGGGACAAACAGCGCTTGCTTTCAATAGCATGATGACAACATTGCAGCATGTGTTAGGCGATACCAATAAAGTCATGAATGCCATGAAGCAAGGTGACTTTAGTCAGCGTATAGATGTGCAGGCGACGGGTGATTTAGCGCTCTTGAAAGATACTGTAGATAAAGTAATGCAAGGCACGCAAAACATGTTAGATGATATTGGTCATGTTATGTCTAATGTTGCCATGGGTGATTTAACTCAACGTGTCCACACCGAAGGGTATGGTGATTTGTTACGATTAAAAGATAATATTAATAAATCCTTAGAATCATTAAGTAAATCAATGCAAACGATTAACATAAACACCCGTCAAGTAGCGGCTGCGGCAAGTGAATCCAGTGCTGCGATTGGACAAATCAGCGATGGTGCGCAAAATCAAATGCACGCAATTAATCAAGTGGCGAGTGCCGTCAGACAAACCGCGACTTCGGTGTCCGATGTGGCAAGTAATACTGAGGCGGCAAGTAAAAAATCTCAAGAATCTGTAGCGATTGTGCGTAATGGCAAGATTAAAATGGAGCACATGGTTGATGTCGTTAATAAACTTGCCGCCAATTCAGAAAAAATTAATAAAATCACCGAGGTAATTGAAAAAATTGCCAATAAAACCAATCTATTAAGTTTAAACGCCGCCATTGAAGCCGCGCGTGCAGGCGAGCATGGCAAAGGTTTTGCTGTCGTTGCAGAGGAAGTCGGTAAATTAGCAGCAAACAGCGCCGAGAGTACCCAAGAAATTGCCTTATTGGTGCAACAAGCGGTAAGTGAAACCAATCGTGCGGTTGCTACGGTGCAAGAAGTAAGTAATGACATGAGTCTTATTGAAGCAGGTTCAGTGCAAGCAGATGCCATGTTGCAACGGATTTCAGCTGCCTTAGAAGAGCAAAGTGCGGCGGTTCATGAAATAAATGCCAACGTAGCCAATCTAAATAAAATTGCTGAAAACAATGCGACGGCCTCTGAAGAAATTACCGCCACTGTTGTGGATTTATCACGTATTGCAGACAACACGCGTCGTGAAGTCGAGCGTTTTAAAATTTAATATCGCGTAGATTGATGCTTTATGGTGTTGCGTCATTGTCCACCGTTAAGTGTGTTTTAGAATGCGGGACGTGACTTTAACCACGATAAGTGTGGTTGAAGTCAATCTCGCTGTCTGTATTTATTGGTAATGCGGTAAAATAACTATTTATTATGTGGAATTAAAGTGAAGGTAAAGAGTTATTTCTATCGCAAGGATTCAATTCCCCTCATTCGACTAACTCATGACAGGCTTATTCCCCCTTTTTCACAGTGGGAAGTCTATGCTTACATCATTAGTTTGGCAGGGGTCTGAATAATTATTTTCTACCTTGGTGTTATTTAGTGTATTAATCGGGTTCTCATAAACATTTTTAATTAAATCAAACTGAAAGGTATTTACATGCAAGTTAATCAAGTAATAGTGATTGCAGGGGCATCATTTTTAGTAAGCAATGCTGACGTAGCAGTGGCTACTTATTTAGTATTCAGTGGAGATGAACGATGAGAGTTAATTTGCCCGTAACGCAAGTGGAACAATTTTTTGCTAGCAATGAAATTTTAGTGTCAGAAACTGATCCCAGTAGTGTCATTAAAACTGCCAATGCGGCTTTTTGTAAGATAGCTGGCTTTACTGAAGAAGAATTGGTAGGTAAAACGCATAATGTAGTGCGTCACCCTGATATGCCAATCGAAGCCTTTGCTGACATGTGGCGGACGATTAAAGCAGGTAAACAATGGTACGGAATGGTAAAAAATCGTTGTGAAAATGGCGATTATTATTGGGTGAAAGCCACTGTTACGCCAGTTTATGAAGGTACTAATTTATTAGGCTATCGTTCGGTGCGTAAACAGCCCGCGCGAGATGAAGTGATGGCGGCAGAGCGTCTGTATCAGCGCCTAAAAAATGGTGAAAAGATTACTTTAGATACTTTAGCCGAGCGTCGACAAGCAGCGGGGGTGTTAGGACGTTTTCCGTTGGCGTTGCGTTGGTGGGCGCCACAAGTGCTCTCAGCATTGGGCGTGGGAAGTATTGCTTTGATGGCAATGTCTGAGGTTAATCAAGATGTTCTGATTGCCTGCACTGGGCTTGCCATCGTGGTGCCGCTGCTATTAACAGCCTGGACGGGAGCTCAGACCACGAGGGTGCTGCAAAAAATAGAAAAAAGCATACAACGTTTCGATAACGGAGAGATTTCTGCTCGTATTGATTACTATGGCGATGATGAATTAGGCAAAATTAGTCAGCTATTTAATCGTAGTGCGGACATGGTGGAAACCTCATTAGGTGATATTTCTCAAAGCGTATCAGCAATGGCCGCAGGTGATTTTAGTCGGCGCGTGGTTGCCACCATGAATGGTGATTTTAATACAGTAAAAACTTCTGTTAACAGTAGTGTTGAAAGTATCAAAATTACCATGAATGCTTTAAACGAACTGATGGCGGCTTTATCACAGGGTACGTTTGATGGTCATGTGAATGTTAATGTGAGTGGTGACTATAAATTAGCTTTGGATAATTCATTATTGGCGATGCGTTCATTACAACAGATGATAGATGAAATAGGGAAGGTAATGAATGCTGTGGCTCAAGGTGATTTAACTCAACGTGTGTTGGCTGAAGGGCAAGGTGACTTATCAACGTTAAAAGATAATATTAATGTATCTTTAGAGGGCTTGGTACAAGCGATGCGTTTAATAAATGATAATACTCGTCAAGTTGCCTCAGCCGCTAATCAATCAAGTTCTGCAATTGGGCAAATTAGTGATGGTGCTCAAAATCAAATGCACGCAATTAGTCAAGTTGCCACTGCGGTTAGGCAAACCGCCACTTCTGTTACTGATGTAGCAAGTAATACGGAAGCAGCAAGTAAAAATTCACAAGAGTCGGTGGGCATTGTGCGTGATGGCAAATTAAAGATGGAACGTATGGTGGATGTGGTAAATAGCATTGCCGTTAATTCTGAAAAGATTAACAAAATCACTGAAGTTATTGAAAAAATCGCTAATAAAACCAATTTATTAAGCTTGAATGCGGCGATTGAAGCGGCGCGTGCAGGCGAGCATGGACGTGGTTTTGCCGTGGTCGCAGAAGAGGTGGGTAAATTAGCTGCGAGCAGTGCAGAAAGTACCCAAGAAATTGCTCATTTAGTTCAACAAGCCGTCACTGATGCTAATCGTGCTGTGGCATCGGTAAGGGAGGTTAGTGTTGATATGGATCGTATTGAACAGGGAGCTGTGCAAACAGAGGGGATGTTGCAACGCATCTCCGCTGCTTTAGAAGAGCAAAGTGCGGCGGTTCATCAAATTAATGCCAATGTGGCTAATTTAAATAAAATTGCAGAAAACAATGCGGCCGCCTCTGAGCAAATCACTGCGACTGTCATTGAACTTTCAAGAATTGCTGATACGACGCGCAAAGAAGTTGATAAGTTTCGCGTGTAAGCGAGTGGTTATTGTTTAGACCTATTTATTAGGCAATTAAACGCTGTGTAAGAAGCAGCATTAGGGGGTAAAAATGTTTGAAAACAACGTATTTGATGACTGGCTAGACACTAAAGCTAAGGCAATTATTGTTGCCATGGGTGAAGGCAAAGCGTTGTTGCCAGAAGAAATGATGGTGCTGGTGCTCAAAGCCCAAACCAATCATTTTAATCATTTAGATATTGACTTGCGCCAAGATATGCAAGACTTGCGTATAGATTTAACACAAGACATGAAAAACTTGCGTACAGATTTGACACAAGACATGCAAAACTTGCGCACAGATTTGACGCAAGACATGCAAAGATTACGCACCGATTTAACACAAGACATGAAAAACTTGCGTATAGATATGGATAAACGTTTCGAGCAAGTGGATAAACGTTTTGAGCAAGTAGATAAACGTTTTGAGCAAGTAGATAAACGTTTTGAGCAGGTTATTTCACGTATGGATAGCTTCATGATATGGTCATTTGCTACGACCTTAACGGCAGCAGGGATTGTGATTGCTTCGATTAAATTCTTGTGAAGTTACCTTGAATTCCCATTCATGTTAAACAACGTGTGTTCATCTTTTTAGGTGTGTTATGACCAATTTAGTTATTTCCTGTTTACCCGGTGTGTTAGGTAAGCAAGGCTACATTAATCGATTAATGACCTTAGTCGAAGAGCGCTTTGGTATTCATCCCTCGCAACAAGTGCAACGAAAATTAGAGCGTATTTTAGATGTTTTGCCTGATGAAGCATTGTCAGAGTGGGTAAATCAACTGATTGCATTGCCTGCTACAGACAATGAATGGTTGTCTTTGGTGGAAAGCTTAACTGTGCATGAAACCTATTTTTTTCGTGACAAACCCATGATGACAATGTTGAGGGAAGATATTTTGCCAAGCTTGATTAATACTAAAATTAGTCAGCATAGCCATCACATTAGAATTTGGTCAGCAGGCTGTTCAACAGGTGAAGAAACCTACAATATCGCTATGTTAATTTTAGAGATTTTGTTGGCTAAAGGTGAGGCAGTTTGGCAAACAAGTGGTGCGGTCGTTACACGACCCTGTTGGCAGATTGAAATTTTAGGCACCGATGTGTCGCGTCAAGTCGTGCGCTCCGCCAAAGAAGGTATTTATGCTAATTTTGGCATGGGTGCTTTTCGTGATATGACCACAGACTATTGGAAGTATTTTGAAAAACATACCAATGTTAATCAAGGGTTAGTGGGAGTGGATTATTTTCAGGTGCATTCAAGTTTGAAACGCTTTGTGAGTTTTAGGCAGCATAATTTATTGGCGCATTTGCCGCCTGAGACTAATTTTGATTTAGTGATTTGCAGAAATGTGATGATTTATTTTCAAGTAGAAACTAAACGGCAAGTGCAAGAGTTGTTTTATCGTGCCTTAGATCCTAATGGTGTGTTAATTTTAGGCGGAACTGATGAACAGTTTTGGCCAGAACGCTATGAACGTCAGTTTGGTCGTGGTGGTTGTTGGTATGTAAGAAAATAAGGCGAAATACCCGCCTATGATTTTCAATGCCACGTATAAGGTAATGTGCTAGGTCTGTTTACATATTTAGGTACTTAACGCTACATACAAGAAGAACATAATGACAATAAACCAAGCAATTTATAATGATATTTTACTGATAATTAAAGAATTATCGATTAGTCAAAAAGAAACTGATCGAAAGTTTCAAGAAACCGATCGAAAGTTTCAAGATACTGATCGAAAGTTTCAAGATACTGATCGAAAGTTTCAAGAAACCGATCGAAAGTTTCAAAAGACTGATCTTGAGTTTCAAGACATTAAACTTATGTTTCAAGATACTGATCGAAAGTTTCAAGAAACTGATCGAAAGTTTCAAAAGACTGATCTTGAGTTTCAAGACATTAAACTTATGTTTCAAGAAACCGATCGAAAGTTTCAAGTGACTAATCAAGAAATTAAAGCGGTCACCGCAAGTGTTGGGCGTTTAAGTAATCGTTTGGGAGAATTTGTTGAAGAAGCAGTGCGTCCTGCGGCAGTAAGATTATTTAAACAATGCGGTATCGATGTCCATGAGGTTCAGCAAAACGTGACGGTAAACCGGGATGATGGTAGTTTAGAAATTGATTTGTTAGTGGTGAATGATAACGATACCGTTGCCATTGAATGCAAAAGTAATTTAAGTGTTGATGA
This sequence comes from uncultured Methylococcaceae bacterium, assembly GCA_903944165.1. Lineage (GTDB taxonomy): Bacteria > Pseudomonadota > Gammaproteobacteria > Methylococcales > Methylomonadaceae > Methylovulum. The sequence goes on from CAJAQT010000165.1 coordinate 26,843, forward strand.
CGTCAATGACCACCTAGAGCGTTTAAGCAAGATTAAACGGCTACTTCCTCGCTATAAAAATAATCGTATTTTAGGCGCGGTGGCGGGCATGGTAATACCTCAGCATGTTGCTGCGTATGCGATAAAAAAAGGTTTATATGTGATTATCCAAAATGGCGATCATTTAGACTTAGCAAACACCGCCACCTTTGAGCCTAAAAATTGGTAACGCGTTTAAATGACGCGGGCTTAGTTTATTTTGCATGGATTAAGATGCTAACAAAGTTAGCCTTACTTCCTCACAACACCCTTAAATCGTTATAAACTCACCACTACTTGGAAAATAAAATGGATGTAGTCATATTTGAGTTAGATCAACAGTATTTTGCGTTACCCACACAGGATATTGTAGAGGTTCTTGATCCATTACCCATCACAGCATTGCCTTTTGCTCCGGCGTATGTTGATGGCTTAGTTAATGTTGCGGGGCGAGTGGTTTTACAAATAGATGCTGCACGGTTACTTGAAATGACCTTAGTGTTACCTATAACTCAAGGCAGTTTGCTTATTGTAACGACTTTAACCGCCACAGTGGCCGTGCATATTGAAAAAATCATGAGTAAAGACTTTATTAATGACGACGCACTGTGTTATTGCGTTGAAAAAAATAGCATTGACGCCTCACCTCTTCAAATAAAAAATAAAGAAGCCATGCTCGCTGAATTTCAATGGCGAGATAAAGTGGTTTTGTTATTAGATACGCAGAGTTTTGCCTTAGAACGCATGCCCGCGCTTGAGATTAATTTAAACGGTGGTCAACTGCTTGGTTCAATGAGTCGTTTAGACGAAACACATGCAGGGGGGATGGAAAATAACGATGATTTTTCTTGTCTAATGATTGAGTGTAACCACGAGCAGTATGCGTTGCGCTTACATGATGTTGGTGAAATTGTTGACGCTTTAACGCTTACGCCTTTACCACATGCGAATGATGAAATTGCCGGTTTAGCCTTGTTACGAGGCGCGCCATTATTAGCATTATCCTTGCGCCGAATATTAGGGCATTCATTAATCAGCACTGAATTGCAAATGGTTGTTGTTGAGGTTCAAGGCATTAAGCTGGCATTTTTGGTTGATAAGGTTTTAGGCATTGAGCGCTTTAGCAAAAATGCTTTACAGGTAGCGGAGTTAGGACTTGAACTTGAGGGTTATCTCATTAACAAGCAAGGCAAAATGGCAGGTTTATTGTCCCTCGATGGAGTGATCACCGCCCAAAGGTTAGAGCAATACTGTCAGTTTATCGTGCAAAATCATATCGAAGCCAAGCTTGACCATACAGCCAATAAGCAGCGCTTATTAAGTTTTTTTGTAGGCTCAGAATTTTGTGCCTTGCCGCTGCATATTATTGAACGTGTTGAAGAATATCGTGAATACACCGATGTGCCAGGCGGACGCGCAGAATTATCAGGCGTTGTGCAAGTACAAGGCGCAGTAACGCCAGTAGTGGATTTGCGAAGCATTATGGGCTTAAGCACCCAAACGGCAGTCACCGCATTTTTAGTGGTGCGTCTCAGTGATGGCGTTTGGGCAGTGATGGTTGATCGTATTGGGCAAGTGATTGAATTGCCCGACACCGACATAGAATCTGTAAAGCATGCGAGTACAGAATATATCACGGCAGTGGGACGCTTAAATGGAAAATTGCTGTCAATTTTAACGTTAGAGCCGTTGAGCTTGGCGGCGTAATGATTCGATTACTGATAGTTGATGACTCTGCTTTTATGCGGATTGCATTACGAAAAATGGTAGAACATTGCGATGATATTGTCGTAGTCGGTGAAGCTAAAAATGGTGAAATAGCTTTACGCATGGCGCAGGAATTACGCCCAGATGTGATTACTATGGATGTTGAAATGCCTGAAATGGACGGGTTAGCGGCGACTCAAGCCATTATGCAAAGCGTGCCATGTCCTATTATTATGATCAGCAGTTTAACAAGTCGAGGCGCGTTAACAACCATTGAAGCTTTAGAAAAAGGTGCGGTGGATTTCATCTCCAAAGAGTCCTCTTTTGTGCAATTAGACATTGGTCAGATTGCTGAAGAGTTGGTTGAAAAAATTCGTTTTTGGTACGCACAGCGTGGTACAAGAATGAAGCAGCCAGCTCCATCGTTTATCCCTATTATCCCCACCGAAAAAAGAATAACACCCATGGGTAAAGTCGGCTTAGTCGTGGTGGCCGTATCAACAGGTGGTCCTGCTGCAATGCCTATTTTGCTAAAAAATATGGGGGCAATCAGTTGTCCAATGGTGATTGCTCAACACATGCCCGCTATTTTTACGCGTGGTTTTGCCGATCACATGCGTTTTGAAACAGGCTTAAATGTCGTAGAAAGTGAAAATGGTATGATTTTAACGCCAGGCATGATTGTCGTTGCATCAGGCGGCAAAGATTGTGTAGTGCGTGAGCCTTTTTTGGGTAAATTAATGGTGTATGACAAGCTTGTTGAAAGCGCACCTATTCATCCTAATGCTGATGTCTTGTTTCATTCTGCGCTTAGTATTTCGGTCAACGTCGTTGCCGTAGTGATGACCGGCATGGGTAACGATGGTTTGCAAGGTGCGCTTGCCTTACAAGCTAAAAATACGCCGATCTTAGTACAGCAACCGTCCAGTTGTGTGGTAGATGGTATGCCAGGCGCTATTATTGACGCAGGCGTGCCCTCAGAGATTCTGGGCTTAGCCGAGCTAGGTAAACGTTTAGCTAAATGGTGTAAATAATGTCCAAACACTCCCCAATTGATGTGTGCAGTCAAAACGATAAGCCTTTATTAAGCGTAGCAACAGCCTTGGTTAACATGTGGGAATGTATTACTGCTCTCACTGAGACAGAAGATATACCTCTTAAGCAGGCTTTAGGCAGGGTGCTTGATGACATAGAAACTGCTCCGTGTGCCTTGCCATTAGCGCGTAATTCAGCCATGGATGGCTATGCTTTTGCCAGTACTGATGTGTTAATTGGGCGTGCCTTTAGTTTACATCAAGTAGGCACTTCTTGGGCTGGTCGACCTTTTACTGGCATCGTGCATGCTGGCGAATGTGTGCGTATTTTTACTGGCGCAGTGCTGCCAGAAGCGTGTGATTCAGTCATTATGCAAGAGCATGTTGAGCGTCAACAAGAACGCATTATTTTTCCAGAGCATACATTATGTTTTGAAAATATTCGCCAAGCAGGTGAAGATATTCCGTTGGACAGCGAGATTGGTCAGCGTGGTCAAGTCTTATCAGCACTTGATTTAGCCCTGTTTGCCGCGGTAGGAAAAGTGTCGGTACGCGTGCGTAGAAAAGTAAAAATCATCTTTTTTTCCACTGGCGACGAATGCTGCGAAGCCGGCAGTGAGCTGCAATTTGGGCAAATTTACGAGAGCAATCAAACGCTTTTGCAGGGATTGCTTGACTCGCCCTTATTTGACTGCACCAATGGCGGCGTGATTCCTGATAATAAGCAGCAACTCACAGAAAGCTTATTGGCTGCAGCTAAACATCATGATGTTGTTATTACCACAGGCGGTGTTTCAGTTGGTGAAGCAGATTATAGTAAAGAAGTATTAACTGACTGTGGTCAGGTGAATTTTTGGAAAGTAGCCGTGAAGCCAGGCAAGCCTTTTGCCTTTGGTACATTGGGAGAAAGTTATTTTTTTGGCTTACCAGGTAATCCAATTGCTGTGTGGGTTACGTTTAAGCAATTAGTCCATCCAGCCTTATATTATCTTGCCAGTATGCACACCATAACGCCCGTTCGGTTGCTGGCTACCTGCACCACGGCGTTAAAAAAAATGCCAGGACGAATGGAATTTCAGTGTGGCATCTTGAGCCAAGACGAGGCTGGACGTTTATGGGTGGCAACGTCAGGAACGCAAGGATCGCATCGTTTTAACGCTGCTGCGAAAAGTAACTGTCTAATTGTTTTGCCGCTTGAGAATGCCGGCGTACAAAAAGGTGAGCGGGTATGGGTTGAGCCATCAGCTGCTTTTTTGGGGCTAATGTAAACAAAAAAAACCGCTCAGTTGAGCGGTTTTTTTTGAGTTGAGGTAAAAACAACCAGCCTTAATTGACTTTAATGCGTGTTGCCTTAGCCCCTAAACCCAAGCCTAAAATATTTAATGGACGAACGGGCGAAGTTGCTTGAGCCATTTCACTATGGCAATCAGCATCTAAGGCAGCGTTAAGATGATAGGTTTTGCATAAATCAAATAAATTTGCCATGAGTAAAAAGTTAGAAACACTAAACTCTTTAAAACTATTTAAACCAGTTTTTGGATTAAATAAAACGCTTAGTGCCTGATTATCTTTAGTATTTAACACATTCTCTTTGCTAAGTAAGCTGCTTTTATTGTTATCAACTTCTGTAACAATATCTTCCCACGATGCATTAAAGCGTTTTAAACCACCAAAATAATTGTACACTACATGCGCTGAAGAATGCGCGTTGACATCAACAATATTGGTGTCCGCAGGGGTTAAATCATGCGCAGTATTGATGTAATTAAAGGCTAAATGAACGTGTTCTCGATAAGGTAAATTACTGGTAATGTCATGACTATTAATGTTGATAAGCTCATTATTCATGTCGTTTGGGTGCACAAATAACACATCATCAATTAAATCAATTTCTTTTAATAAAACGGCACAAATCAAGCCATCTAAATCATTTCGTGTGACAAGTCTATATTTTTTGTCAGTCATACTGCGCTCCTTATGAGGTCAAAGTGTTCAGCCCTTTAATTGAAAGAGTATCAATTATCAGTTTGCTTGGTTGTTTGTAATAATAATGTAACGAAGTTAATCATACAGTTAAAACATAATGATTAAAAGGGAACTTTTTTATTAAAGTTATTATACAATTCCAGCGTCCTACTAACGTCCAATAAAACTTAAAATTTAGTTTATTTTTACTAAAAAATGCTTATTAAAAACTCAAAAAATGATCTTAAGATATTGTTTTTAGGTAATTTTAAAATTATTTTAAAAAATAATACGGTAGCCAGTTTAGCGTATATAAAAATGCGTGCGTTATTGGCGTATTTGGTCGTGGAGCAAGACCAAACATTTACGCGTGATTTTCTTGCTGAGCTGTTTTGGGGTAATGAAAATCTATCTGTGGCGAGAGCCAGTTTACGGCGTGCCTTGTCAGATTTACGCAAAGCACTGGAAGTTCCTAGTGATCAGGTATTGTTTGTGGCAACTAAAGATACGCTTCGTTTCATTCCTAATGTATACGTTGATGTGCTTTATTTTATGGGTAAAGATTTCGATTTTGTAGATTATCACGATGATTTTTTAATTAGCGATGAACAGCGTGTGTTGCTATATCAAGGTGAGTTTTTGCGAGGCTTAGTGTTACCTGAATGTGAAGAGTTTATGTCATGGTTGCAACATCAACGAATAGCGTATCATTGTCGAGCTGTGATTTTGCTAGAGAAGCTCACGTCACATTACCAGAATCTAAAAAAATATCCTAAAGCCCTGCAATTTGCCACACGTTTAGCCGATATAGAGCCCTGGAATGAAACAGCGCATTCCTTAGTGATTATGTTATATGCCTTCGATGGACAAATCAGTGCAGCGCTTCATCAATATGAACTGTGCCGCCAGATTTTAAAAACAGAATTAGATACTCAGCCACAGTCGAGTACTCAACAATTAATTGCTGCAATTCAACAGCGAGGTATGTTGCCCCTTGACGTCAATGTGGAGCCTACTATTCCAGCATCAGACACTATAGTCATGGAGTTGCGTCAAGTAACGGTGTTGTACATTGAATTTAGCATGGTCGGCATCGAAGAAGCTGATGTAGAGGAATCGTTACCTATATTACGAAGTCTGCACGCGCACGGTGAACAGCTTATCAAATTTTATCAGGGCTTTTTGGTGCCGATACACGGGGGTGGCGTATTGGCTTATTTTGGCTATCCAAATGCACAAGAACACGCGGTGCGTAAAGCCGTACACGTAGCCTTAGCAATGTCTGAAAAAAACACAGCTCAGGTTAAGGTAACTTGCGTTGTGCACACAGGCTTGCTTGTCAGCAAAGAAAACAGTCAAATTCCTGATGTGTCAGGGCAGCTAACTAAGCAAACGATGCACTTACTGGATAATGAACGTATTGCCACGGTTCTCATCAGTCAAATAAGTTATGACGTGGCAGGACGTTATTTTGACTGCACTTTATTAGGTGAACGACTGGTGTTAGGCGAAGCGCAAAAGATTACTTTATATGCCGTGCATCAGGAAAGCAATTATCTACAGCGTAATGCTAGCCATTTAACCCCGCTAATCGGTCGTCAACAAGAAATGACAACATTAGTACAGCTTTGGCAAACTGTGCAGTTAGGTGCTTCGCAAAGCGTGGTGATTGAAGGGGATGCTGGTATGGGTAAAACCAGATTGATAACCGCCTTAGTTGCGCATGTAGCAGCAAGTAACCATAAAATATTTATGTTACGCGGTCAGCAAGAATTCAGTCAAACGCCCTACTATCCGTTGTTACAGATGTTAAAAGGCTGGCTAGGGCTCTCCACCAAAACGACGCCAGAGGTCAGCTTAGCAACATTACTGGCGTATTTACAAAAACATTCAATTACTGAGTTAGATGAATATACCTGCAAAGTGTTAGCAGATTTACTGTGTTTATCTGAGCCTTATGAAATATCAAAGGCAGAGTGTAGGAAAGTCTCCACGCATAAAGCCTCTATAGAAAAAATACTGTACTTCGTGTTGCACCGGCAAGCGCAGGCGCAAGCCATCGTATTTATTGTCGAGGATGCCCATTGCTTAGATATCGACACCCAAGCCATACTTAGACGCTTTCATAACATGGCAAGCAACGGTTGTTTTATGCTCTTTACGATTCGTACTGGACAGCGAAAAGGTGTAAAAAAACTGCCTAACGTGCGGTTGACATTATTGCCACTTAAGTCGCATGACGCGTTAAAGATGCTGCATTATCTTGATAGCAGCTTGCCCGAACAAGCCGTACAGCGCATTATTGCGAGCGCGGATGGCATTCCTCTGTATCTTGAAGCGCTTAGCAAACTGGCGACAACACAAATGCTGCCCGCATCATTGCGAGATAGCTTAGCGGTACGTATCGACGGTTTAGGACGGGCAAAAAAAACCTTACAATTAGCCGCAACGATTGGGCGTGAATTTGATTCTTCGTGGTTACATTATTGTCGACCGTCATTACATAACAATTTAGCCGAAGACTTACAGCATTCGCTAGAGGCGGGCGTGTTAATCTTAGTTAAAAGAAATATCTATCAATTCAAAGACACCTTAACTCAAGAAGCCGCCTATCAATCGCAAACAAAAGAAGACCGGCGACGCGTTCATCATGAGCTTGCGCTGATGTTGCAAAAAAATCTTCCTGAAGTTGTAGAGCACTATCCAGAGCAAATTGCTCAACATTTATCAGCCGCACAGGCCCAGCGAGAGGCGCTGTGGTTTTGGCTTAAAGCAGGGTTACATGCAACACAAAATGCGGCGTATCAAAAGGCTATTGACTACTATTATGCTGGCTTACATGAATTAACCACGCTGACAAAAGACCCAGTGCGAGAACGCATGGAATACATCTTGTACACTAGCTTTGAGCATTTACCAGACGATAAAGACGCGTATATCGTGTTAAATAATATTGAGGCAATTTTAGTCAATCGTTTAGGCGCAGTCTTGTTATCGACGCATGGTTATAGCAGCAAAGAAGCACCGCGTATGTTTGCAAGAGCCTTAGTATTATGTGAAGAAATAGGGGATCGTAATGGTCGTTTTAAAGCTTTATGGGGATTGTGCTTAATAAACATTGCACAACATGGTGCGCAAAACTCATTAACTGAAGTTGAGCAATTATTTCAATTGGCAGAGCATAACAAACATACTATTCAACGACAATTAGCCCAGTATGTCAGTGGCTATTGTCATTTAAAGCGCGGTGATTTAAGCCAAGCTGCCGATTTTTTAGAAGCGGCAATGTGCGATTATCAACCTCACCATCATCAAGAAATGCTGACATTTTGCCAGGACAATACATATTTACTCAGTGGCGGTTTATTGGTCTTAGTGTGGTGGTCGCAAAATAAAAAAGCCGAAGCGCTGCACATGTACAACTCGATTATGCGCGCTGCGCATACTTTACATCATCCACCCAGTTACGCAGGAGTGTTGTGTTTAAGTATCGTGTTTAATAGCTGGATGAAACGGTATTTACTGTGTGATGCCTTAGCTAAACAGGCACTTGCACTCGCCAATCAGTACGATTTAGCCTTTACACAGAAGTTTGTGCAGATTTGGCAAGGAATTCGCGTGATAACGACCGCCAATCCTGATGATACAGAATCTTTAATGTTATTAATTGATAATTTAGACAGTGAGGCAGGGAGCGGTAAAATTATCCCATTACTATGGTTAATAGACAGATTGTACGACCAAGGGCTTTTTGATAAAGCCTTAACATATATTGATGCAGCCATTGTAAACATAGAGCATCAGCGTGATTATTTTTTGGCGAGTGAAGTGTATCGTTTACAAGGTCAATGTTTATTTATGCTCGCAACCCCCGAGCTGAAAAAAATAACCCAAGCGTGGCGACGCGCATTGCAGATTGCACGACAACAACAAGCGTACGCTTTAGAGCAGCGTGTATTAAAAAATATTCATCATGCCACGGAGTCAAGATTAATATTAGCCAATCTATTGGAGCTTCCATGACGGTCTTAGCTGCGTTAAAAAATAATCACGAATTTAGCCCAGACTGTCAGCAATGCCCGCGTTTAGTGGCATTTTTGCACGAGGTAAAGCAAACCTATCCAGACTATTACGCACGCCCAGTCCCCCCATTTGGTGACACCGATGCAGACTTATTAATTGTCGGCTTAGCACCAGGAATGCATGGCGCTAATGCCAGCGGTCGACCCTTTACCGGAGACTTTGCCGGGCTGATGTTATATGAAATGCTATATGAATTTGGCTACAGCAATCAACCTACGGCGGTTGCTATAAACGATGGCTTAGTCTTAACGCAGTGTCGGATAACAAACGCAGTAAAATGCTTGCCGCCAGCAAACAAACCTTTAACAGCGGAAGTGCGCCAGTGCAATGCGTACTTACAAGCAGAATTAGCAGCATTACCAATACCAAGCATTATTTTAAGCTTGGGAGCCATTGCACATAGCGCAGTCTTAACCGCCAAAGGCTATCCATTACGCAGTGCCCCTTTTAAACACAATGCCCAGTATCGCTTGCCAGACGGGACGTATTTAGTTGCGTCTTACCATACCAGTCGGTATAACGTGCAAACAAAAAAATTAACCCAGCAGCAATTTAGAGCTGTCTTTCAGACTATTGCTGAGCTGCGTGCACAGTTTTCATCAGCTCAATAATGGTTAGCTAAGGCTTGCCAATAACAGCACACACAATAGCGTCAACTTGACGTCCAGTTTTTTATTTTTTCTTAAGCCAGTTCAATCAGAATGGTTTAACTCACTCTACAATTAAGGTGTTATGTCCGAACAATTACCACTCGTCACGCCCCCACAAGCAACTACCTTTGCTGATTTAGCCTTGTGTGAAGTCTTACTTAACGCCGTAACCAAAATGGGGTTTGAACGCCCTACCGAAGTTCAGCAGCAGGCTATTCCAAGTATTTTAGAACGCAAAGATATGTTGGTCAGTGCAGAAACAGGCAGTGGCAAAACCGCTGCATTTTTATTGCCGATGTTACAAAATATCCTAAGCCACACCAGCACCTTATTTGGTACGCGTGCATTAATCTTATCGCCCACGCGCGAATTGGCTCAACAAACCTACGCGCAATGTTGTGAATTTGCTGCTGCAACAAACATTAAAACAGCATTAATAACGGGCGGAGAAGATTTTAAACGTCAACAAAGTGCCGTGCGTCGGAATGTTGCGGTCATTGTCGCAACACCAGGTCGCTTAGTAGAATTAATCAATCAACAATTAGTGGATTTTACCCAACTGGACATGTTGATTCTGGATGAAGCTGATCGAATGCTCGATATGGGCTTTAGTGAGGCGGTATTACGGATTGCTAATTACTGTCAAGAGCAGCGTCAAACCTTATTATTTTCTGCCACACTCACGCATTACGGCGTGTTAAAAATGGCAGATCAACTGCTTAATAATCATTATAAAACCTTAGCGTTAAACTCTTTGCATCAAGGGCATCAAAACATCAGCCAAGAATTTATGGTGGCGGATGATGTTGAGCATAAGCAAAAGATTCTTGCGTGGTTATTGCTAAATGAAAGCTATGATAAAGCCTTGATATTTACCAATACGCGGTTACGCGCGAATAGTTTACAAGACCCACTACGCGCCCAAGGTCTACGTGTTGGGGTGTTGCATGGTGAAATGGATCAGAGAGATCGTAATCGGATGATGCAGTTATTTCGTGAAGGTGTGGTAAATATCATTATCTCCACCGATTTAGCTGCGCGTGGACTCGATGTTAAAGGTATTAACTTAGTGATTAACTTTGAAGTGCCGCGCACGGGAATAAATTATATCCATCGCATTGGCAGAACAGGTCGCGCTGATGAACTAGGCTTAGCTATTTTATTAGTGCGCAGTTCAGAATGGAATTTAATGGCAGGAATCCAGCGTTTTTTGCATCAAAAGTTTACTCAACGAATCGTTAAAGAAGTTGGAGGCAGTTATAAAGGCCCCAAAAAATTAAAAACCTCAGGTAAAGCGGTGGGGAGTAAAACCAAAGAAGAACCCAAAAAGCTTAAAGCAAAAAAAGTAAAAGTACGCCTTAGAGACAAAAAGAATATCGGTAAACGCCGTCAGCCCAATCAATCCCCAGACACTGAGCGTAATGTCGAGTAATGATCAAGTATTTGCGCAAAAAATCGAAACATTATTGCCCTGAAATTTTAAAAAGATCATAGTGTTAATGGTTAGGGGAAGTAAGCGCTTTATTAAGCGCTTACTTAGTGTTGTGAAGATGAAGAGTCGTTTTACATCAATGTATAAGCAGCTGTTAATGTGGTTTCATTACTGCCCAATATTAAATTTGATGACTTACATATTGCCCCAAAACAAAGTAAACACGACTGTCATAAAAACAATAATGCTGAAATAACCGTATAATTTCACATCATTGTAAGTTTTGCGTAATTGTTTCATTATTTTATCCTTCATAAAAAGAATAAATTAACATTGTGCTTGAGCGTTGTAACAGTCTGAGTGCGCTGTAAGTAAGAAAATTGTACTTAAGCTAACACCACTGCATTAAACTTGAAGCGTGCTGATTAATTTATGTGTTATCACTATACGCAGGCAATTCAAGTGTAAACTTAAGAAATAAATCTCGCGTTAGGATGCTGGCTTGTTGTCTGCTGAATTTATTATTGCCATATCCTCTTGTGCCGGCGTAACCTGCTTTTTAATAGTATCGTCAGTGTCATGAAGTAAAAGTTGCGTGAGCGCGTTCAATTTTTCATTGCTAACGCGTTTAGCTTTATACTCAACCTTTAATAATTTAACGAAAGGGAATAACGCATCATTAATTTTGATAGTGGGTTGAGGTGGTTTTTTTTGATCCACAGGAATTGCTTTTCTGCCCCGCTTTTCTTTTTTAGGACTCATACTTTATTTATTAAAAAGTAACCTTAATATAGGCTGTTTCTAGGAAATGTCAATTAATTTAAAAGTAACTTTTAAATTAATTTTTACATTTTATGGTGATTTCTTTTTTTAGTTAACATAATAATCAACATTTATTGTCATTGTATTAATAGTCAAACACTTATTTATTATAGTGGTGACAGGTAATTTTAATAGTATTTAGCTCATTTGTTATATTGAAAAAGCACTTTTCTGAATAAAATTCAGAGCAATTATTGGTACGTATAGGTTTACTATACAATTTATTTATTTCACTGTTTAATCCTTACATGTCTGAATTTAATCAGTTTATTCACCAGTTGCCCTATTTTGAGGAGAGTGCTGCACTGTTCTCAACACTTGCCGATCAGCCGTGGGCAATTTTTTTAGATAGCGGGCATCCTAAGTGTTCGCAAGGTCGATTTGATATTTTTTCGGCAAATCCTTGGTGTACCTTAGAGACCCACGCAGCCCAAACCACGATGACCTGTCAGCGCGTCTGTATCACTTCTTTGGAAAATCCCTTCACCTTAGTAAAAAAGCAATTACGTGTATTTGCGGATAATACGTTACCCGAAAAGTATCAGCATTTACCTTTTTGTGGTGGCGCGATGGGCTATTTTGGTTATGATTTAGTGCGCTGTTTAGAATCATTACCCGAACACGCCTTGGATCCAGAGCATATTCCAGAAATGGCTATTGGCATTTATACTTGGGCGGTGGTCATTGATCATCAACGTAAAGAGACATTTTTAGTTGGCTCTCATTTAAGCAGCGCACAACAACACGCTTTAATTACGCAATTCAGTGTTTTGCCAGAGTCAAAAAAAGCGCCCTCATTCCGTTTACTCTCATCAGTGAATGCCAATATAAGTTATCAAGAATATGCACAGGCTTTCGATAAAATTAAACGCTATTTGCAGGAGGGTGATTGCTATCAGGTAAATTTAACACAACGATTTAGCGCTGATTGTACTGGTGATGCTTGGGAGGTGTATCAACTCCTACGGCAAGTGAATGCAGCACCTTTCAGCTGTTATTTTAATTTACCTAAGGTGCAGATTTTAAGTTCATCACCAGAACGTTTTTTACAACTGCATAATGGTCAAGTACAAACTAAACCTATTAAAGGAACTAGGCCACGCAAAGAATCACCTGAAGAAGATCAACGCCAAATAGAACGCTTAAAAAACAGTCACAAAGACTGCGCTGAAAATTTAATGATTGTGGATTTATTACGCAATGACTTGAGTAAAACCTGTCGGCCTGGGTCGGTTAAAGTTCCTGATTTATTTGCCATAGAAACTTATGCCACAGTGCATCATTTAGTCAGTACGGTAACGGGGCAGTTAGCTGAAAATTATCACGCAGTAGATTTGTTAACCAGTTGCTTTCCTGGTGGCTCGATAACTGGTGCGCCCAAAATTAGAGCCATGCAGATTATTGAAGAGTTAGAACCGTATCGTCGTGGTGTTTATTGCGGCGCGTTAGGTTACATTAGCTTTGATGGCAATATGGATACCAATATCGCCATTCGAACTCTAGTGCATAGCCACGGTAGTATTCGTTTTTGGGTTGGCGGCGGCATTGTCAATGATTCAGTGGTGACTGAAGAATATCAAGAATGTTTTGATAAAGCAGCCGCTTTGCTGGCAGTGTTGCAGCAGTTTTAAAGCGGGGTGGTAATAAGTTCAGCCGCTTTACGAATCGTATTAGAAGGCGATTGCTCGTCTTTCATGCCACTGGCTAATTTTTGCGCTAAACGTTCACAGCTTAATACGAGCAGCAAACTTTGTTCATCAGCGTTATCGCGGGCAACAGCAGTATCGGCTAGTAAGGCACTGCCTCCTAACACAGTCGGCAAGGTATTGAGGCGCGATTCAAAAATTTCAGGGATTTCTCCCAAGCCATCAGCAATTAAACCAAATCTGGTGTCTGCATTTTTTTCAATCACCATAACTTGTTGAGTTTTTCGATTGCTAAATTCAGTAGGACTTTTATTTGCACACACCATGCTTCTAATATCAAAAATTGGCATAGGTGATTTTTCGTACATTAAATAGATAATAGCTTAGTTTAAATACCAGATAATATGAGTGGTTGTAAGGATGCGCGTGAAAATTTACTTTAACAATGCTGAGTTTTCTTAAAACGCAATAAGATAGGCTAATCATTAAGATGTGTTGAGATATGAAGCGCATCAATTGCTATGGCATGGGTATCGATGGTCGTGGACTGGAGACGCTTGAGTTTCAGACGTGTAAGCTGAGTTTGGTGCTTTTTTTAAACATGGTTTCAAATGATGTTGTTATTGAAATATAACCTCGTGTTCATCGTTAAATGACTACTTCAGACTAAAGGGTTTAGTTTAGGTTGTTTTATTTTTTAATCATGTATTTAGGGTGGTTTTATTCGCGCTAGAGGCGTTGTCTAACTAAATGTTAGCGTTATTTTTTTCCATGCAACGCCTCATTTTACAGCTAAACAATTCGTAGTAGGCAACCTGTACCAACACACAATAATGAAGACACTTTCCACATCTAACGTTAGTGGACGCAGTATTTACTTTAATTACCATAATGAGATTGGCTGTTTAAAGTGAGTGCCTTGGCAAACTTAAATAAGCTCTGAAGGGGACAGTCTGTGGGGCGATTTAGGTTAAAATTTCGGTTACAATGCTGCATCACGATTTATATTAAAAAGTAGGTGAGTTTTGACTAAAAAAATCATTCGTATTGCCACCCGACAAAGCCCATTAGCATTATGGCAAGCACACTTTGTTGCGCAACGCTTAGAGGCTTTGTTTCCTGAAGTAACGACAGAATTAGTTAAAATGTTGACTCAAGGCGATAAAATTTTAGATGCTCCGTTGGCTAAAATAGGCGGCAAAGGTTTGTTTGTTAAAGAGTTAGAGCAAGGTTTATTGAATGGCACGGCTGATATTGCTGTGCATTCAATGAAAGATGTGCCTGTTGACTTTCCGCCTGGGTTGCAGTTATCCGCGATTTTAACGCGCGAAGACCCTACTGATGCTTTAGTTAGCTCTAGGTTTCACTGTTTGGCAGACTTGCCAGAAAATGCGCGTATAGGTACCTCAAGTTTGCGTCGGCAATGCCAGATTAAAGCGCGATTTCCTCAGGCAGAAATTTTGTCTTTACGTGGCAATGTTAATACCCGTTTAGCTAAACTAGATGCTGGGGAATACGATGCCATTATTCTTGCCTCAGCAGGCTTAAAACGCTTGCAATTAGCTCACAAAATTACCGAAAGTTTACCCGTGACGATCAGTTTACCGGCGATAGGTCAAGGTGCTATCGGTATTGAAAGTCGTGTAAATGATGACGAGATTACTCAGTATTTAGTGGCCTTACATGATCCAAAAACAGGCGTTTGTGTGAACGCAGAACGAGCCATGAATGCGCGTTTACAGGGCGGCTGCCAAGTGCCCATTGCGGGCTATGCCATTATTCATAATGAGCATGTGTGGTTACGCGGTTTGGTGGGGCGACCAGATGGCTCCTTAATTTATCACAGTGAAGCACGGGCACCAATTGCTCAAGCAGAGCAGGTGGGCTATGCCGTTGCTGATGCTTTATTGGCACAAGGTGCCGATGCGGTGTTGCAGGCGTTATACAATTAAGATGAGCGGACTTCATGGTAAACAGGTGTTAGTTACGCGGCCGCGTCATCAGTCCGAAACTCTATGTAGATTAATTACCGAAGCGTCAGGTGTAGCGATTAGTCTGCCAACACTTGCCATTGTGCCCGTCGATGATGTTGCCAGCGTTAAAGCGCAGCTCCTGCACTTAGAACGCTATCACTGGATATTTTTTATGAGTGCCAATGCAGTTACTATGCACATGAACTATTTAGATAATGGTAGAATGCCAACATTAAAAAGTGTGCGTTTTGCCGCAATCGGTGCTGCCACAGCTAAAGCAATGAAGTCTTTTGGCTTGCCTGTTGATTTAATGCCAGAAGAAGGTTTTAGTAGTCAAGCGCTGTTAGCCTTAGCACCTTTGCAGGCGACTAATATAACTAATCAAACATGTTTAATTGTTCGCGGAGAAGGTGGACATGAGGAATTAGCCAACACCTTACTTGCGCGAGGCGCACAGGTTGAGTATTTAAATGTGTATAAAAGAGTGCTTCCTGAGGTTGATTGTAC
This sequence comes from uncultured Methylococcaceae bacterium, assembly GCA_903944165.1. Taxonomy (GTDB): domain Bacteria; phylum Pseudomonadota; class Gammaproteobacteria; order Methylococcales; family Methylomonadaceae; genus Methylovulum. The sequence continues at coordinate 42,680 of CAJAQT010000165.1, forward strand.
GCAGCTTATGCAGTTACTACAGCACAATTGCTTGCATGCAATCACTATTACCAGCGCTGAAGCATTGCGAAACTTATTAACGTTGCTGTGTTCGGATTATCATCAAAAACTGTTTAGAATACCTATGATTGTTGTTAGCGAACGAATTAAACAAATAGCAAAAGAACTGGGGTGTGAGCATATCATTATTGCCGTCAGTCCATCGGATACAGCCATATTTCAGGCAGTTAAAAAAGTGATTAATGGGGGAATAGCGTGGCAGAAGTAAGTGAAGAACAAAAACAAGAACCAGTAGAGCTTAAAAAAAGCCAGACAACGCCGCGCCATGGCTCTTGGTTTGGTGTGGTTATTTTGCTTATTGTGCTAGGGTTGGCTGGTGCAGGTTATTTTCTTTTTACGCAGCTGCGTGATAGGCAAGAAGGCTTGGGTGGTGAAGTTAAAGGTCAGATGTCCAAGCAAATAGCTGATTATCAAGATCAATTAACGGCTATTCAAAATCAATTAGCTTCTTTAGAGGCCAGTATTGGTAATAAAGATGCACATTTTAATACTACCTTAGCTAACTTTTCGCAATTACATAATGAAAAATTATCCGTTACACGCACTGAATTAATCGAATCTGTGCATCGTATTGAGCGTCAATTAGGTAAAACACGAGGTGACTGGTTAGTTGCTGATGCAGAGTATTTACTCACAGTGGCTAATGAACGCTTGCATTTAATTGGCGATGTAAAAACCACGCAAGAAGCCTTGGAAGCAGCAGATTTACGTTTACGTGAAAGTGGTGATGCAGGGGTATATAAAGTTAGAGAGCAAATTGCTAATGAGTTAACACAGCTACGTACAATCACTGTCCCTGATATTATTGGCATGTATGTATCCTTGCAAAGCCTTGAAAATCAAGTAGATAAGCTTGTCTTATTTTTGCCTTACATTGGTAAAGAATTATCACCAAGTGCCCAAGTACATGATCATGCAAATAAATTAGCAGAGGGACATGATGCTTTAGAAACTGTGTTAACGCAGTTAGAAGGTATCGTAACCATTCGTCACACCGATCAACAAGTCACGGAAATTTTATCTCCAGAACAAGCACGCTTTATTCGTGAACAGGTGCGCGTTAAACTAGAAATAATTAAAATGGCTTTAGTAGAGCGAAACGAAGCAATTTTTCAATCCAGCCTTAAAGATGCCGTGCATTGGATAGAAGAAAATTTTACTAAAGATGATGAAAGTCGGGCAATGTTAAATGAACTTAATCGCTTCGCTGCTGTTAAGCTGCGCGGCAATTATCCTGATATTAGTCAACCAATAAAAATGTTACGTGATCTAGCTAAATTACGCTTAGCCTCTGATAAAGAAAATGAGCCTGACGCGCCATCATCGGTTCACAATCCTGTTGCGGTTAAAGCCGTTGTTGACGTAAAAAGTGTTGAAAATATTAAACAAGTCGTACCACCGGCTATTTCAGCACCCGCCCCTCAGTCACCTGAAGTAAAACAACCAGAGCATCACTAATGAAATCCGTACTGTTTTTTATGGCATCGCTTGTTTTTACCCTTGTCGTAGCGTTCTCTGTAAATTATTGGCTACAAGGGTTTAACTCGCCAGGTTATGTATTAATGGGTATTGGCCATTGGTCTTTAGAATCCACTTTAGCCGTTTTCATCACTACGTTTATTGGTTTATTTTTTATACTGTATTATTTTTTTCGTTGGTTGGGCTGTTTGTTACGCTTACCAAATCAATTAAAACGTCGTGGCCATACTGTTAAATTTAATCGTTCACAAGAAGCTCTTATTTCTGGGCTAGTGGATTCTGCAGAAGGTAATTGGGAAAAAGCCGAACACGTTTTAATTAAACATGCCTCGCATAGTGGCGCACCGTTATTACATTATTTAACTGCTGCACGTGCGGCACAATCGCGTGGCGCGTTTGATAAGCGCGATGAATACTTAAAAAAAGCGTCAGATCAATCACCTGCTTCTGGCGTTGCAATTGGTTTAACGCAAGCTGAATTGCATTTATCTGGTAATCAATTTGAACAAGCCTTAGCCACACTGACTAAATTACATTCTATTGAACCTACCCACGCAAGTGTATTGAAGTTACTGCACCAGACTTACCAAAAAGCAGGTGACTGGGAAGGCATTAGAAAATTATTACCGTCCTTGCATAGTCAAAAAGTGTTAATGGAAGCAGAGATAAAGTTGCTAGAAACCGAAGCGTTTAGCAAATTATTAAAACAAGCGGCAGAAACAGGTGAGGTAGAAAAAATTCAAGAAATTTGGGTTGAAATTCCTAATTACATTAGAAAGGTTTCAGGTGTCTCCGCTATTTATTTTGCGGCAATGATTAAAGCGGGTGTTGGCTATTTAGTAGAGGATGAATTAAGTCTTGCTTTATCTACAAATTGGGACAGTACCTTGATTGTTTTATATGGCAGTATTCATTCTAAAGATGCTGTAAAACAATTAGCAATGGCAGAGCGTTGGTTGGAAATACATCAAACTGATTCTGTGTTATTAGCTTTGCTAGGTAAATTATGCGTACATTCTTCTGAGTACGAAAAAGCAGAAGCGTATTTATCGCAAAGTATTCATCATGAGCCAAGCGTGCAAGCCTTCCAATTATTAGGAGATGTATTATTTCAGCGTGATGATAAAGAAGGTGCTATTCAATGTTATAAACATGGCTTGGAATTAGCGTCTAGTGAAATTATCAAACAGATTGATAGTATTCATTAAGCTTATTCGTATAGTCCTGCAGATGCATACTAGGCTGCGATGACAAATGCTAGCTTAGCGTATTACGAGAACCTTTTTCATTAATGGTTGATTATGAACCCAACTCGATCGTTACTAACTCCGTCTGACTTCCCCGCCATTTATCGCCAAGAGTTGCGCGTTCTACAACTTAATTTAGGCTATCTGTGTAATCTGAGCTGTGTTCATTGTCATGTTAATGCAGGCCCTAAGCGTACTGAATTAATGAGTGCTGAAACGCAGGAACATATTTTTTCATTCCTTCACCAAACGGGTATTACTACGCTAGATTTAACAGGCGGCGCACCAGAGATGCACCCAGACTTTAAGGCGATAGTGATAAGGTGTAGAAAGCTTAATATTCATGTTATAGATCGTTGTAATTTAACCATTTTAGAAGATGTACGCTATGTTGGTTTGGCTGAGTTTTTGGCTGAACAGCAGGTTGAAATTATTGCGTCATTGCCTTGTTATCTGCAAGAAAATGTCGATAAACAGCGCGGAAAAGGCGTTTTTAACGCCAGTATTGCAGCATTGCAACGGTTAAATGCCTTAGGTTATGGGCAAACGCCACACGGATTACCACTTAATCTTGTTTATAACCCACAAGGTGCCGTTTTACCTCCTCCGCAACACCAATTAGAAACGCAGTATCACCAGTATTTAGCTGAACACTATGGTATTAGTTTTACTAAATTATTGGTAATGACCAATATGCCTATTCAACGTTTTGGCAGTACCTTAGTAAGTAAAGGCGGTTTCGTCACTTATATAGACTTATTAAAGACAGCTTTTTGCCAAGCTAATTTAACCAAACTTATGTGCTTAGATGCTTTAAGTATTGATTGGCAAGGCTATGTGTATGATTGTGATTTTAATCAAATGTTAGCAATGCCTCTGGGTGCAGATGCGGTTAAGCCACTTCACGTTACTGAGTTAACGCCTTCCTTATTAGCAGGCAAAGCCATTGCTACTGCTGAGCATTGCTATGGCTGCACGGCCGGTCAGGGTAGCAGTTGTGGGGGCGCGTTAAATTTAGCACAGGAGTAAGCTAAGATGACATGGCCAATCAGTATTATTATCCCTGTTTTAAACGAAGCTACGAGTATTGTCGCTGCTTTACAGGCGTTACAAACCTTGCGTACTGAGTGTCAGATAATTGTTGTTGATGGTGGCAGTCAAGATGACACGGTAGCGCTTGCCACGCCGTGGGTGGATTGTGTGCTAAAAAGTGCCAAAGGGCGAGCTGTGCAGATGAATCAAGGGGCAACAAAAGCGCAGGCTGCTATTTTAGTATTTTTGCACTGCGATACGCACTTACCAAAAGAGGCTGTGCCTCATATTCGGCAAGCATTAGCTAAAGATTATCAGTGGGGACGTTGTGATGTAGCTTTTGATTCGCCAAAGTGTATATTTCAAATTATTGCCACAATGATGAATATTCGCTCTTGGGTCACTGGGATTGCCACAGGCGATCAAGCAATGTTTATGACTCGCGCAGTGTATGAGGCGGTCGACGGTTTTCCTGAGCTTGCCTTAATGGAAGATATTGCTATGAGTGCGCGATTAAAAAAATTGTCCAGACCATATTGTTTAAAAATTAACGTGATTACCTCGGCGCGACGTTGGCTAACTCAAGGAATTATGCGCACGATTTTATTAATGTGGTGGCTTAGATTACGTTTTTTTCTAGGTGCCCACCCCGATCAATTAGCAGCTCTTTATTATCCAAGGCATTAATGGAATCGTCGTGGCGTCTCATTATTTTTGTAAGCGTATTTTTCATCATGTGGAGTTGGGAAAAATATAATCCCTTACGCCCGATTGAGCAGGTTAAGTCATATCGACGCACAGTTAACTTAACGCTTGCTGTGTTCACGATGTTGTTAATGCGACTTAGCTTTGGTGCAAGCAGCATTTTATTGGCACAAGAAGCACAGTTACAAGGAATGGGTTTACTAAATTACTTTCAGGTGTTGTCGGTTGGGCAAGGCTTGATCAGTATCATTATGCTCGATCTAGCTATTTATTGGCAGCATCGATTATTCCATCAATGGGCAGGATTATGGCGTTTACACGAAGTGCATCACAGCGATCTTGACTTTGATGTCACCACTGCATTGCGCTTTCATCCCTTAGAAATTGTGCTGTCAATGGGCTATAAGTTAGCACTCATTCTGATACTAGGTATTTCACCCTTGGCCGTGTTGGTATTTGAAATTGGCTTAAATGCGAGTGCCTTGTTCAATCACAGTAATATACGCTTACCTGTCGCGTTAGAGCGTGTCGTGCGGCTTATTTTGGTGACGCCAGCTATGCACCGTATTCATCATTCTATTTTGCCTACCGAGCAGGCAACTAACTTTGGTTTTTGTTTATCGTGCTGGGATAGATTGTTTGGTACTTACCAAGCAACCGCGCAAGGTGATCAAACCACCATGTTGATAGGCGTGGCGCGCTATCGAACACCCGCACAAGTTAATTTTGTAAAGTGTTTGCTTATGCCTTTTACAAAGCGATAATTATTTTATCTTTTAAAGCATTGTTTTATATTGTTTTAATGGTGATAGTCTATTTATTGCATACTTAAAGGAAAAACAGGAACAAGGGTAGTGTGTGGGCATAATGAGAATGGCAGCCCCAAATTATTAATTTACTTTATGCAAAAGCTCCAAATCGTAGATGATTTTATTGTTACTGAGCGTTACAACTTTTTGTTTGAGTAATGCCTCAAATAATTTTTTACAATCACTGGCTTTATTAGAATTCTCAAATATTTTTATCTGGGCAAGCACAAACATTACTCATTTAAATCAAAGCTACGAATATTGGCTTTAAAGGCATTCGCACCGCCTGCGTTAATCACTTTCAAGCCTAAACATTTAGTCGCGTGTAACGTCCATGCCACATAGTCATTGATTTGATTCTGACCCGCTTTAGCACGCAATAAGCGCAATAAAAAATCATCGTTGCCCAAAATGGCTAAACCAGCGGTATCAATAATGGGAATATCCGCCATTTGTAAATGTGCGTCTAAGGCATTGGCGGGCAAAATGGCAGGTTCAACA
>CAJAQT010000166.1 GCA_903944165.1 uncultured Methylococcaceae bacterium
TAACAGTTATCGGGCAGGGCGTTTAGATAACGAGTTGTTAAATCAATCGTTTGGATACTAAGTAAACGATGTCTTCACCCTTCGACAGGCTCAGGACAAACGGTTAAGGTTCTGGATAATGCCTGAAAACTTAAAATGAATGAATGTCTCTTAAACTGATTCAGTAAGTGAACTAAGTGAATGGCTAATAAATTTCAGCATACCTGTATTCAGTGTCTAACTGCGGTAGCGCAGCATCATGGTTTGCAGATTAATCCAGAGCGATTAATACAAGAATATGCCTTAGGCGAAAAAGAACCAGCCGATGCGCAGTTATTAAGAATTGCGACTGACATCGGTATGAAGGCAAAAATAACCACATTAACGTGGGCTGAACTGCTTGCACAAGGTGGAGTATTTCCCTTGCTAGCCAAGTTACGTGATGGCAGTTTTGTGATAGTCGTCAGTGCAAAAGCAGCCGACATCAGTAAAGTTGCCGTTCTTAACCCCATGGCAGCCGATACCTCCATAGACTTTCAAGATGAAGCTAGTTTTTGTAAAGACTGGACAGGCGAGTTAGTCTTACTCAAGCGAAGTCATTCACTCACTGATCCAAACCAACCGTTTAGCTTATTGTGGTTTATCCCTGAGATTGCGCGGCAAAAAAGGGCATTTATTGATATCGCGATAACCGTTATTGCCATGCAATTTTTAGCCTTAGCGTCGCCTATATTTTTCCAATTAATCATCGATAAAGTCTTAGTTCATCAAAGTGTTGCCACGCTCTGGGTTGTGGGTGTGGGGATTGTCATTGCAATGGTTTTTGAAACTATTTTTGGTTATTTAAGGCAATTAATCGCCTTAGTCGCCACCAATAAAATAGATATGCGGATTACCCGTAGAACCTTTGGGCATTTATTATCGCTCCCCATTGATTACTTTGAAACCACCACTGCTGGCGTGGTCACGCGGCACATGCAGCAATTAGAAAACATTCGGAATTTTCTTACGGGCAGTTTATTTTATTCAGCATTAGAACTATTTGGCTTAGTCATCTTTTTACCTATCTTGTTTACCATCTCGGTTAAATTAGCCCTAATAGTGCTTGTCTTTACACTGATCATTGCAGCAATTATTATTGCCTTACTGCCCACCTATCGGCGTCGATTAGATGCCTTATATAAAGCAGAAGGCAAGCGGCAATCGATGTTAGTAGAAACCATTTATGGTATGCGAACGGTAAAAGCCTTGGCCATTGAGCCTGTTCAGCGGCGCACTTGGGATCAAATCTCAGCGGAAGCCATTACTATGTCATTTCGTTTGGGTAAGTTAGGGCTGATGGGCTCAAGTTTTACAGGCTTGCTAAACAGATTATTGCCTGTAACCATTATTATCTTAGGCGCACAAGAAGTGTTTGATGGTACCTTAAGCTTAGGTGCTCTGATTGCGTTTCAAATGATATCAGGGAAAGTCTCAGCACCTCTTATTGCCATTGTGAGTTTAATCAATGAATATCAACAAACGGCCTTATCGGTGCGCATGTTAGGTGAGGTGATGAATAGAGCTCCCGAAGGACGCATGGGCGCAAGTGGACTTAGACCACAATTAAAAGGCGAAATCAGCTTTGAAGATGTCACCTTCAGGTATCCAGGTTCCAGTGCTGCCGCGTTAGATCATACAAATTTTACGATACCAGCAGGCGTTGTTGTTGGTATTGTCGGACGAAGTGGTTCGGGCAAAACGACCTTAACCAAATTAATTCAGGGTTTGTATAGTGTGCAAGAAGGGATTATTCGCTTTGATGGCTTTGATGCCAGAGAAATAGAATTAGCCCATTTACGAAGACAAATTGGCGTGGTATTGCAAGAGAACTTTTTATTTAGAGGCTCGGTAAGAGAAAACATTGCCATGGGAAAACCAGATGCCTCATTTGAAGAAATTGTGGAGGCATCGCAAGCAGCAGGCGCGGATGAATTTGTCGAACGTTTGCCACAAGGTTATGACACCTTACTTGAAGAAAACGCAGCCAATTTAAGCGGCGGTCAAAAACAGCGATTATCTATTGCCCGTGCTTTATTAAGTAAGCCACGTATTTTGATTTTAGATGAAGCAGCCAGTGCCTTAGACCCTGAAAGTGAAGCCATATTTATTAATAATTTGTCTAAAATTGCAGTAGGGCGAACTGTGGTTATGATTTCACATCGTTTATCAACCTTAGTCAATGCTCACACCATTTTAGTTATGCAACATGGGAAATTGATCGATAGCGGTCGCCATGAAGAATTATTAGCACGAAGTCCAACTTATTTACATTTATGGAACCAACAAACCAGTCATTTGTAAGCCGAGTAATGAAGTTATTCATTCAAGACAAAAGCGCAACGGTAGTTGAGTTTTTGCCTGATGCTGATGAAATTGAACGCACACCCTTGCCAAAATCAGCACAAATAACCTTGCATGTTTTACTCTTAACTTTAGCTACGTTTACCGTATGGGCAATAATTTCGCAGTTAGATAGAGTCGTGACGGCAACAGGGCGATTAATCACCCCCTTACCCAATATTGTAGTGCAGCCACTGGAGACGGCGATTATTCAAAATATTCATGTGCGTATTGGGCAGTTAGTAAAAAAAGATCAATTATTAGCCACCTTAGATCCAACCTTTGCTGTGGCGGATGAAAAGCAAATCAAGCAGCAAATGGACAGCTTAGAGACACAATCTAAAAATTTATCCGCAGAAATTATTGGGCATGCCTCGCCTACAGAGGCAAAAAAAGACACGGATAGCCAATTACAAGCCCAGTTATCAACCGAACGTCAGGCAAATTATCAGGCGCAATTAACCAAAATAAATGAAAACATCGCCCGTACCCAAGCCAGTTTAGTCACACTAAGGCAAGACCAAAAAATGTTGACGGAACATTTAAAACCCTTGCAAGAGATAGAAGCAATGCAAGAAAAACTGGTGGCAAGAAATTTTGGTGCGCGAATTCGGTTGTTAGAAGCGCAGGAGAAGCGTCAGGACGTTGAGCGGAATTTGCACTTAGCTAAAAATAAAGAACAAGAAATTAATCGCGAGCTTGCCGGAATGGAAGCTGAAAAACAGATTTTTCAAAAAAGTTGGCGACAAAAAATGATGGAAGATATGTTGTCCATTAATCGTGATCGTAATTCTTTACATGAGCAATTACAAAAAGCTGATAAACGCAGCCATTTAGTGCAATTAACCGCACCTGCCGATAGTGTTGTCTTAGAGCTGGCTAATTTATCGGTAGGCTCTGTAATTCAAGGTGGCAGTGCTTTATTCACGTTGGTGCCACTCAATACAGAATTAGAGGCTGAAGTGCAAATCGATGCAATGGATATGGGCTTTATTAAAGCTGGAGATGAGGCGCGTTTAAAATTAGATGCCTTTCCTTTTCAAAAACACGGTTTTTTAAAAGGGCATATTGAAACCATTAGTGAAGATGCTTTTCGTAGAGATACCGATTCTGGACAAACAACGCAGGCGTATTACAAAAGCAGAATTCGTATCGAGTCCTTAACATTAAAAAAAATCCCCCCTCAAGTTAGATTGCTGCCTGGTATGACGTTAATTGCTGAAATAGTTGTGGGTAAACGCTCGGTCATTTCTTATTTATTATGGCCGTTTGCTAAGGCAATGGATGAGGCAATGGAAGAGCCTTAAACGGCTACCCACTGAACACGAGACAGCGGGCGGTTAAGCCTATTTATCTTGCCTTAAATTAGTCGCCATATTGTCATTAAAACATAAAATCATGGGCTAGGTGCCTTGTTTGTGTAGAGATAAATCCCGCTTAAAATAATCTCAAATTAGGACATAAAAAATAAATAAAATTATTAAAGTTTATTTTTAGCGGGTCGTTACAAGGAAAAATTTTAATTATTTTTAGTTAAAAAAAGTTAGCTATAATAAACAAGGGCTAGCAACTTAACGGGCGGTAAGTCCTGGATGCTGGTTTTGTAGGATGGATAAGAGGTAGCTGCGGTGAAAATATTTTTTATGACACCTCATTCGATAAGCTCATGACAGGCTTTTAGCAAAGAGGAAGGTTAAAATCATAATGCGTTCAACGTATCGGTAACATCCACCGTTTGCAGTGTGCTTTGGATTTAATGTTCCTTGACATAATAATTACTGATGTTGAACAAGAAATCGGTTATTTATGTTTGCTTGCGATACCAAAGTAGCTTTATTTTAGCGTTTGCAACAACACAAGAGGTAGTTATTCACTTCGCTCCTTTGGATAGTTTTTCAAAGAGGGGTGAGCTGAATAAATATCCATTTTTTAGTTTTTAATTTACATCAATATATTCTGATTTATCTATGGCATTAATCATTATGTCGTA
>CAJAQT010000167.1 GCA_903944165.1 uncultured Methylococcaceae bacterium
AAAAGACAAAACATCTCAACGCACAGTTCAGCAGGCGTAGCGTTAGCGAAGCTCCGCTGGAAAGTTGGGTTAAACCTGGATGTTGGCAGTTGATATACTCCGAACCGCCATGAATTGCTTTATTGTGGGAGCCGCTGAAGCCGCTCCCACTTATATTGGTTTTTCTACACACCGCACTCTTTTGCCGCTCGAGGTATACATTAAAACTTTAAATTTACTGTTATCCGCACCATGCGCGGTTCAATCACATGCTTTAAAACGCCATCAACTGCCACGCTTTCCGTTTGCAATTGGGAGGCGTAAGCATAGGCAATATCATTGCTATGGGCATTAAAAATATTGAACAAATCCAACTCTAGCTTGACCCTCTTTTGCTCATAGCCGACACTCCAATTGACCAACGTGGTGTCGCCCGCATAAAAACTGCCATTTTCATTCAAAGGCACATTACCAAAATGACGTAAACGCAGTGTTGTAAAAAAATCGTAGGGCAATTTCAGCACCGCCCCTGCGGTGATTACGCGTCCGACTGAATTGGGAATATGCTGCTGGTCTGTGGGCACACTGGTATAGTTTGCAGTGGTAAACGCCAGATCAGCATCCAGCGTTAAATTGTCGTTGACGGTGTAATAGTTACTCCATTCCAAGCCTTGGCGTTCACTGCGTCCCGTTGGTTCGGTGCTGCCTGCATCACCGACAAACACTAATTCTGAGTTCAACTGTAACCACCATAAGGCTAACGTTGTATTTAAGCCTTGAATCGCCTGATTGCGCACCCCCAGCTCACCGCCGCGTGACCATACTAACGGGCTTACTGAGGCTGCCGCATCGCCAGAAACGGGATTAATTTGCAGCGTTGTTCCCCGCGCATCATTGGAATGATAGCCATAACCCAAGTTGATAAAAAATTCAGTCTCTTGCCATGGACCAAAAATCAAACTCAATTTGGGACTTAACAGCGCCGCACTTTGTGAGCCTGAATTAGCAGCAAGCGTGTGACTGCTCACGTTAAAATCAAAAAGATCGACGCGTAGCCCTGTAATAGTACGAAACTTTTTAAGCCATTGCGCCTGATGTTTGCCGTATAAACCCACACTGGTTTCGCTGACATCATCATTGCGCACCGTACTAAGCCATTGCCGCTGTTGGGTGTGATTGAGCGCTAGCTCCATGATTTCATCATGGCGCACTTGTAAACCTAAAGAGTAATCCTGTTCAATGCCAAAACTATGCTTATACCAGGTTTGTTCCGCGTTACCGCCCATCTGAATACGCCGTTCATGTTGCTGGATTTGATCACCCTGCACGGGATTATCCATATAGCCCGTAAAATTGGAAAATAAATTCAGATCTGAATACAGTGCGTAAACATTGGCTTCATTGCGGTAGTCATTCGTGTGGCTCCAAATATTGCTGGACACACTGTAACGATTAGTCGCCCCGCCATCAGAAAAATCCATGCTGGCGTATTGATTCAAATCACCATTATCGATGGCGCGTTGTGGAATTTGATTGGTTGCGTTCCAGGTAGAGTGATACGCCTTGCTGTAGAGTGTATACCCCCAGTCGTCATGGCTTACGTTATAACTTAATTGCCCGTTAAATTTATCGAGGTCTTCTGGGCGTTGCCAGACACCGTTATAAGCTTGAAGCTCACCTGCATAGAGGATATTGCCCACGCCCAGTTTGTGTGAATTGGCAATAACAGTACGGTAGTAATCGTATTCACCCACTGTAAATTTTAAAAAGTCCTGGGGTAAAGACTTCATGGTATGCAGTTGCACAAAACCTGCGGATGAAAAATCTCCCGATTCAGCGTAGTAAGTACCTTTGCCATATTCCACCTGACTGACCAGCTCAGGAATAATGCTGTTTAAATCTAAATAACCCTGACCGTGGGCGTGGCTGGGCATATTCATCGGGATACCGTCCACAGTGACTGAAAAATCAGTGCCGTGATCTAAATTAAAGCCGCGTAAAAAATACTGATTGGCTTTACCTGAGCCACTGTGTTGGGTGGCTAATGCCCCTGGAATGACTTCGATTAGCTCACCGACACGCATCAAGGGGCGATAGGCGAATTGCGTTTGTCCAATAACCCCCTGTGAAGCGGATGTTGCCACGCCGAATAAGTCAGTGGCGCGTCCTTCAACAACTATGGTCTCTAAGTTCAGTGTGTCCAATTCTGATTGCTTGGGCGCATTATGGGCTTTAGCGATGGGCATCAAGCCCATTACCAAGTTACTATACAGGAATAGACAAAGAGAAATTTTTGGTAAATTAGGCATAAAAGGCAAACCAAATCAAAGCAAATAGAGGACAGACCACAATTAAAAATAAGCATTCAATCGTAGTCTGTCCCCTACTTGTCATGCGCTTCGTACCACGCACAGCCTATGCGCTTATTATATGAATTCAGGTTGTAATACTATGCGCTATCAAACCTAAATTAAATAATCGATACACCTCTTTCCTCTTCTTTTTCCCAACACATCATGACGACATCGAACCGACTGATGTTGCGCAGGACATTCCGTAGAGACGCGA
>CAJAQT010000168.1 GCA_903944165.1 uncultured Methylococcaceae bacterium
ACATTCAACGGATTAGCACAAATTCACGCTTATTTATTTGGCGATATTTATGATTTTGCAGGAAAACTGCGTGATGTGAACATTGCCAAGGGAAATTTCCGTTTTGCACCGCCGATGTATCTTGAACCCTCTTTGGCACATATCAGCAACATGCCGCAAGGCAATTTCAACCAAATTATTGAAAAATATGTCGAGATGAATGTCGCCCATCCTTTCCGCGAAGGCAATGGACGCGCCACGAGAATATGGCTAGATTTGATTTTAAAAAAAGAAATTAAACAGGTTATTGATTGGAATGAAGTCGATAAATCGGATTATCTTTTAGCGATGGAGCGTAGTGTGATTAAAGATATAGAAATAAAACATCTTTTACAGCAAGCACTGACTGACAAAATAGACGATCGTGAGCTATTTATGAAAGGTATTGATATTAGCTATTACTACGAAGGTTATAGTGAATTCAACACTAAGGATTTGTAAAGCGAGCCATTTTTTTAAAACATGAGGAGTTAAGACATGATATTAACATTTGAACTTGAACCCGAATTAGAACAATCATTGGAAAATGATGCGAAACAAAAACATATTTCAACCAGTGAAATGGTTAAAAAATTTTTACTTCAGAATTATTTTAATCAAAAACAATCCACTGAATCATTAACCAATGACGAACAAAATACACAACAACTTTTAGAAATGATAGAAAACATCCAGCCCGTAACAGCCCGTTATTCTTCTGAAATTTTGGTGCGTGAGTTACGCAATGAAAAAACGATTTCACCCATCACGCAATCGTTAATTGGGTTATTGGCAAATTCAAACCTTGACGAAGCGGATTATAAAAAACATCTTGAGGATAAATATCTGTGAAAGTTTTGTTTGATACAAATATCGTTCTGGATGTTTTACTGAGTCGTGAGCATTACACTGTCAGTGAAATAAAAGAAATGGAATTTTATTTGCCTGATATAAAAGAACAACAAAAAATAGCTGATTGCCTTTCATCGCTTGATGAACTTATCAATGCCCAAGTTAAAAAATGTGAACTGTTGAAAACCCACAAAAAAGGGTTAATGCAGGGGCTTTTTCCATCTTCAAATGAAGAAGATTATACAAAATCGCGGCAGAATTTAGACACCAGCGAAACCATTGAAGAAATTAGCAAAAAAGCGATGATGTTGAGAAACCATGACCAATAAAAGACAGGGGTACGAATATGTATAATCAGCAACTATTTGATAAATTGGCAATACTTCCACAAGAATATGTTGAAGAAATTAACGATTTTGTGGATTTTTTAATTTTCCGTAAAACCAATTCACAAAACAAAATAGAAATACTTAGCTCCAAAACAAAAAGTTTGCGCGGCTGTTTAAAACAGTATGCAAAATCTGAACTGATGGATTTGGAAAACAGCGCGTGGCAAGAATCCATCAAGGAAAAATATGAGCATAGTTGATGCCAATATCATTTTGCGTTATGTCTTAGATGACCATGAAACGTTATCACCCAAAGCGGCTGAAATACTTGAACAACATACTGTGACACTGCCGATTGAGGCGGCGTGTGAGGTGGTTTATGTGTTGCAAAAAGTGTATGGCATCAATCGCAAAGAAATAGAAAGTATGCTTAAAAATTTGTTAGATGAAAATTTAATTCAAATGGATAAAGCGTCGGTATTTTTAACGGCACTGGAATGTTACAGCGTGAGTTCTTTTGACTTTGTGGACACATTACTTTGGGCGTATCACGTTGTAGAAAAACAAGAAATTTTCATATTCGATGAAAAACTAAACAAACATATCCAACGCAGCTTAATAGAAAAATAACACAATGACAGAACAAGATTTAAGCAAATTAGGCTCTACACTTTGGACAATCGCTGACGAATTACGCGGCTCGATGAATGCCGATGATTTTCGGGATTATATGTTGTCGTTTTTATTCTTACGTTATTTGTCGAATAATTCTGAATTCAGCCAATAAAAACATTGGGTAAAGCAGATTTAAAAATGTCACTAAAGCAACTAAGCACGTTTATACAATTAGGGAAATATCATGCACATTGCTAACGCAACACGATGACTATGCCAACGTCAACGTCAACGTCAACGTCAACGCCTACTGAAGCCCTACATTTACTAAAAACTATTTTTGGTTACGATTGCTTTAGACATCAGCAAGAAGCGATTGTTACACATGTTATTGCAGGAAATGATGCCTTAGTATTAATGCCTACTGGTGGAGGTAAGTCCTTGTGTTATCAAATTCCTGCCTTAGTGCGCAAGGGTGTTGGGATTGTTATTTCGCCGTTGATAGCGCTGATGCAAGACCAAGTCACTGCCTTGTTACAGTTAGGCATAAAAGCCGCATTTTTAAACTCAAGCTTAACCTATGAACAATCCTGTCGCGTTGAGCAGCAATTACGTAATGGTGAACTGGATTTACTTTATATTGCCCCCGAACGTTTAACCGCGCCAAAAACTGCTTCGTTATTTGCACATTTAGACATTGCCTTATTTGCTATCGATGAAGCTCATTGTGTGTCGCAATGGGGGCATGATTTTCGTGCAGATTACCTGCAATTATCCTTACTACACGAGCAATATCCTTTAGTTCCGCGCATTGCTTTAACCGCCACCGCAGACCAAAAAACCCAAGAGGAAATTATTTTACGCTTAGGCTTAAGTCATGCGGTCTTGTTTCGTAGCGGTTTTGATCGCCCTAATATTCGTTATCGGATTATTCAAAAACAACAGGCACGCCAGCAGTTATTAGCCTTTATTGAAGCAGAACATGCCGGTGACGCAGGCATTGTTTATTGTTTATCGCGTAAGAAAGTTGAAGAAACTGCCGTATGGTTAACGGGTCAGGGCGTTAACGCTTTGCCTTATCATGCTGGGTTAAATAACAGTGTACGCGCTAAACATCAACATCGGTTTTTAATGGAAGAAGGCTTGGTTATTGTTGCCACTATTGCTTTTGGGATGGGTATTGATAAACCCAATGTGCGTTTTGTAGCGCATTTAGATTTACCAAAAAGTATTGAAGCCTATTATCAAGAAACAGGACGCGCCGGGCGTGATGGCTTAGCAGCCAATGCGTGGATGGCTTATGGTTTGCAAGATGTCATTACCTTACGCAAGATGTTGTCAGAATCGCAAGCTGATGAAGCACACAAACGGGTTGAATTTCATAAGCTTGATGCAATGCTAGCACTCTGTGAGCAAGTGCATTGTCGGCGGCAAGCCTTGCTCGCTTATTTTGATGATTATCTTGAACACCCGTGTGGCAATTGTGATACTTGTTTAGAACCTGTAAAAACATGGGATGGTACGGTGGCTGCACAGCAAGCCTTGTCGTGTGTTTATAGGACAGGACAGCGTTTTGGGGTGGCATATTTAATCGATGTGTTATTGGGTAAGCCCACGGAGCGGATTAAAAAACTAGGTCACGATACGGTCTCAACGTTTGGCATTGGTAAGCAGTACGATGAGCAGCAATGGTATTCAGTGTTTAGACAATTAGTAGCGCGTGGCTTAGTCAGTGTTAATTTTGATGGTTTTGGTGCGTTGCAATTAACTGATCGGTGTCGTTCTGTCTTGCGCGGCGATGAATCGGTGATGTTTCGCCAAGATTTGCACGCGGTTAAAACCAAACCACAAAAAGGCAGCAATAAGCAAGCGCATCATGCTAAACACACAACTTCATTATGGGATGCCCTGCGTGCTAAACGTAAAGACATTGCTTTGGCTCAGGATGTACCCCCTTATGTTATTTTTCATGATGCTACGTTAATGGCAATTATGGAGAGTAAGCCACAAACACGCCAACAAATGGCGATGATTTCAGGGATTGGGACGCGTAAATTAGAGTTATACGGTGATGAGTTTTTAGCCGTTATTCATGCGTTTGTAAATAACGATAGCAGCGTAAACGATACCGCGACTGATTCGGTTAATCTAATTAAATTAGGCTTCAGTGTTGCGGCTGTTGCAAAACAACGTGGCTTAAAAGAAGCCACTATTTTAAGTCATTTGGCACAATCAATTGAACGAGGACAATGTCGTTTAGCCGATGCGATAGACTTATCGGACACTGAAATTGCCCGTATTGAAGCCTCGATATTAGCTTTGCCAGCAGACCAGCAGCAGAGCTTAAAGCCAGTATACGAAGCCTTAGGCGGTGTGTATGATTATAATGTTTTACGCTGTGTACGCGCCGCGTTACTCTACAAAACCAGCTAAACTGTTATTCAATAGCACGCTAAACTATCCTCAATTAGCCTAAAAAGGCTACAATGAGCCCATTAATTAACCATAACTTGGATAAGTTAGGCGTATGGAATCGGAATCAAAAGATTTAAAAAACGCGGGCTTAAAAGTCACCACGCCGCGTATTAAAATATTACAACTCCTTGAAAAACAAGTCGACCAGCGTCATTTAACCGCTGAGAAATTATATAAAATCTTATTGAATGAAAACGAGGATATTGGCTTAGCCACGGTATATCGTGTGTTAACGCAGTTTGAAGCCGCAGGCTTGGTTACGCGCCACCATTTTGATGGTGGAAACTCTGTGTTTGAATTAAGCTCAGGCGATCATCATGATCACATCATGTGTATGCAGTGCGGTAAAGTTGATGAATTTACTGATGAGATTATCGAGCAACGACAGCAACAAATTGCCCACGAATTAGGCTATGAACTTACTGATCACGGCTTGTATCTTTATGGCTTATGCAGTAATTGCAAGCTTAAATAACACAGTTAATGCGTTGTTTGGCGTTATTCTTCTTTTTAGATTCTTTTCTTATTGTTCCCATAACTTATGTTTAAGCCGTTAATTCTTTATATTGGCTTGCGTTACACACGCGCCGAACGTCGTACGCAATTTATTTCTTTTGTTACGTTAGCCTCAGTATTGGGCATCGCATTAAGTGTATGCGCACTGATTACTGTGTTGTCAGTGATGAATGGTTTTGTAGAAGAAATCAGTGAGCGCATGTTAAGCATGACTGCTCATGCCACCATTACGGGTAAAACAGGGCAATTGGACGAGTGGTCAACACTAGAGCAGCAACTCACTGCATATCCTGAGATTAAAGGCATGGCACCTTTTATTTCAGGACAAGTCATGTTAAATGCTGATCGGCATGTTAGTGGCACAGTATTAACAGGCGTATTACCCGAACGTGAACGTAAGGTGTCGGAAGTGGCTGATAAAATGCAAGCAGGACAGTTGACAGATTTAGTACCAGGACGTTACTCGATTGTGTTGGGCGCAGAATTAGCAACCTATTTAGGGGTGTTTGTAGGGGATAAAATCACGGTTATTACGCCACAAGTCACCTCAACACCAGCGGGAGTCATGCCCAGAATGCGCCGCTTTACCGTGGTGGGCATTTTTAAAGTAGGTATGTATGAATATGATCGCAATATGGCGTTTATTCATTTAGAAGATGCTGCAAAATTATTTCGTATGGATAATTCTGTTTCAGCTTTGCGTTTAAAAATGGCTAATTTATTAGATGTCCCGGCAATGACGCAAACCTTAGCCAGTGATTTTTTCCCGTCTTATCACGTCAGTGATTGGACAATGGCACATGATAATTTTTTTCAAGCCATTAAAATGGAAAAAAGAGTGATGTCGATTATTTTATTGCTCATGGTTGCGGTGGCAGCATTCAATATTGTGTCGACCTTAATTATGGTGGTAACTGATAAGCGGGGGGATATTGCTATTTTAAAAACCCAAGGGCTAACTTCCGCGTCAATCATGGGTATTTTCATGGTACTCGGCACCGTAATCGGTTTAGTGGGAACCTGCTTGGGTACAGTCTTAGGGGTGTTATTGGCATGGAATGTTGCCGGCTTAGTGCATCAACTTGAAAATTTATTGCATATCAAGTTTTTATCTGCACAGGTTTATTACATCAGCGATTTACCTTCTAAACTCATTTGGGCTGATGTCTATGTTATTGCCAGTATGGCGTTTGTCTTAACCGTATTGGCAACACTTTATCCTGCTTGGCAAGCAGCAAAAATCAATCCTGCAGAAGTGCTACGCTATGAATAACCCAATGATTTTAGAATGTCGGCAGTTAACTAAGCGCTATCAACAAGGCATATTAGATGTTGAGGTGTTAAAAGGCGTCAATTTTAGCCTTGCCGCAGGTGAACGCGTCGCTATCATGGGTGCGTCTGGCTCGGGTAAAAGTACCTTATTGCATTTATTGGGTGGTTTAGATAAGCCCACGCAAGGCGAAGTGTTCCTTAAAGGCGTTAATCTTAATCAGGTTAATGCCACAAAGTTAGCAAAACTACGTAATCAAGCCTTAGGTTTTATTTATCAATCACATCATTTGTTAGGTGAGTTTACCGTTTTAGAAAATGTCGCAATGCCTTTATTAATTGCAAATCAATCAATTAAACAGGCTACGCTAGGTGCGGAACAACTTTTGGAAAGAGTAGGTTTAGGGCATCGTATGCGCCATAAACCAGGTGAATTATCGGGTGGGGAGCGACAGCGCGCAGCTGTTGCGCGCGCCTTAATTAATCGACCTGCAGTAATTTTAGCCGATGAACCCACCGGAAACTTAGACAGTAAAACAGCGGAACAGGTGTATCAGTTAATGCTGGAGTTAAATCAAGAATTGCAGGTAAGCTTATTAGTGGTCACGCATGATCATGACTTAGCTCAAAAATTAGGGAAGGTGTGGCACATGGAAGATGGTTTAATTGTTGGTCATGAGAACGTTTAATTAGCGAAAGCAACTAGACGTGTTAATAAATGTGAGTAGCCGAGGAGGGCACATATACGTCCACCTTAGCTGGCTTACAAAACGTTATTTTATAATTTTTTAAGGTAAAAAAATGAGTGCAAACAATAATAATTTCAAAATCATGCTAATCAAAATGGCAATAAAATGTATGCCTAAATTTTTAATTAAGTGGGTAGCCAATACGGTTTTAAAAGGCATCGCTAATTTAAAAGATTTTAATGTTAACTTAGACAAGAGAACGGTCTATTTTAAAATATTATTACTAGGTGAAGATGAAGCAATTGAGGTTTGGTTACATGATTTTGCGGTTTATCACGAAAATGACAGTTATCATTTTATGCTTAGAGACGCAGACTCCAATAAACCTTGGATGACAAATATTTTGGCGCGTTTTGTAAATAGAGTGTGGGTAATTCCAAACACACCACAAATTAATGAGCATATTGATTTGCTGGCGGAATTACTTCACCCCATAGAAATGCCTAGTGTTGAAGAAATAGAAAAAAAACGACTTAAAGACGATAAAAAAAAGCGCTAAGGCGGGGCGTTTGCTAAGCGTAACCATTATTTAAATAGTGGTTACGCTTAATTTTAAAAACAAATCTCCTTAAAGAAACAGGATGAGTATGAAAAAACGTCTATATAGCTTGTTTATGTGTATGTCATTTTTTATCTTTACACCCGTCTACGCTGTGCCTGTAAAAACAGTGGTTATTCGTGTTGTCGGCACCAATTCATCATGGGGACAAGAGGCTATGCCTGGCTGGGTAAGGGCTAGTCCCATTAAAAGCACACGTGGCTATAGCGTGTATGATCTTGAAATAGCACGAACCGATGCGAGCAGCCCTGGACTGTGGCAACCACCAACTTATGCCGCATTGTATAAATTTCCTGATTGGTCAGATGCTAATCCTTTCATGTCCAATGATGAGGCACTTCACTATAAAACAAGCAGCACACTTAAAAAAATCACTTTTAAGCAATACACCGGCTCAAGTGCTGATTATTATCGCAGTAGTACCGCAGTCTCTGCCGCACTTAAGGCATTGGTTAATCAGGTATTGATTCGTGAAAAAGGACTGACGCGTTTGGTGTTGTTTTATTCTGGGCATGGCTCGCCTCATGTCTTTTTTGAAGGTGTCATTAGTAATCCAGATTCAGAAGATTTTGTTAAAACCCTTCGTAAGAAACTAGGTAAAAAAACATTCATCTTAGATTTTTCTACTAATTGTGATGTAGGTTTTTTTGATTTTGCAGTACGTTACTACCGTTTTGCTGATTACTTGATTGCTTCAGATAAACCAGTGGGTGGCTATAGCCCTAATGTAACGAATGGAGAGGGCTACTTCACCATGGATCATGATGGTAACTTAGCTGAGTTCTGGAAAAATACGCATAATCTGGAGCAGGCATTTGATGTCATCATGGCAACGCGTAAAAATCGCTGGGATGCCGTGAGTGATTCACTTAGAGATAGCGCTAACCCCCAGTCTTTGTCAGTCTATAAATTAGCAGAATTTGAAACCTTACTGACAACCTTGAAGGCAAATGGTTTAAATCCAGCAGTTGATTTGCCCACAGCGTCTAATGATCTTGCCACTTATGCCTATGCTAGCGGTAATGCTGACCTTATTGCTGCCATGAATAAATTTAGAATTAGGTACGCATCTGATCGTAACTATGTAACGTGGAGTGATGATAGTCAGGGGTTTTCAGTGGATAACATAACGTCTCTGGAAAGCTATCTTAATCAATAACAGCCGTCGCAATAGGCATTAGCCATATTGCGACGTTTAGTCACTTATTATTTGATGCGCTACAGCTTGCGCCTACCTAGTGCACACTTATGGATTAATGCTTACCGTGCTAGCAAGGTTTCAGCACTTAATATAATACCGTGCCACTGTTTTTAGCGCTCACGAAATCCACATAATCTTGTTTAACTTGGGCGGCATAGCTTAGTGCATAATTAAGTGTTTCTGTTTTTAAACCCGATACGTCACCATTAATTACATCAGTGATTTCTTTATCCATGCTGTAGGGGATTAAGGTGGCATCGTAATCTTTATCAGCTAAAGCATGATTTTTTGCCATGATTTTCCCCATGTATTTCACTGCATCATTAAATTTTGTATAGCTGGTTAATAGCGTGTAATCAAAGTCTTCTTGAAACGGTTGGCGTTCAGAAATGAAAAATGGCATGCCATTGTAGGTGCTGTAACCCGCCAGTACGTCAGTATTCGTTAACATAGCCTTCATACTTTTTACTACACGTTCGCCATTATGATAATCGTACGTCCAAGCGGGCATGTTGCCTGGCGCGGCAATGGCAACCGAGCTATTGGTTTGTTGTTTCATTTCCAGAATCACATCATCGCTGGTGGCTGTTGTGGAACCATCGATTAATAAATAATACCGATAACGCCCCATACTGCCGGTGCCAGCACCAATCCGTAACGCAGCACTTTTTAAGAGGTAGTAGCTATTGCTTTTACGTTTAGCTACCGGAATTGAGCTGATGTAGCTAGCCATTGCGCCGTTAAGTGCAGAAAAGGTGCTGCTATTTACCGGCTGCAAGCTACCACTAATCGTTAAAAAAGCACGCTTACCTGAAGTTACTGCTGTGTATTTTGTCAACAAACTGGCGCGAGTTTTGCCATTAGCCGTTTGTATGGTGTCTTTAACCACGCCTGAGGTTGCAGCAGATGTGGCTGTGTAGCTTAATTCGGTATCATTGCCTTTAAATACAGCAATCTGTGTTGCGTAACTGTCCGTAAAATTTTTGACTAAGTTTTGACGATCGGCACTGCTAATACCGTTTTCTTCAGCAGCCAGCAAAATAGCAACGGCCATACGGCGTAAGTCCCACGTGTAAGAACCCCAATAACTTTCATCAAAATCATTAGTATCGAAGATGGCCGTGCCATTAGCATTACGAAATCCACCCATGTTTTGCATGTGCATATCACCACCCAACCACACGCCATTAGTAACGGTAGAGGTGTACCACGATACGGGTAAAAAGGCGGTTCGGGTATCTTCATAAAATAAATGTGCAGTGCCACGATAAAAAGCAAACGCGTTAACTGCCATTTTAGTCATTTTAACTGACAATTCACTGGGCAGCGTGGCTGCAAACGGATGATTAAAATTATAAATTTGCTGGACAAGCCATGTTTTTCGGCTGGTTGCTGCCTCTGCTTGATTGGGTAAGAAAGCAGAGGATAGGGCGGATAGAGTAAGACTCACAGCGAGTACAGTAGATTTCATAAAACGATTCTCATGGGATTAAAGCGATAAAATTAAATTGCTAAAGAGCAATCAATAAGTATAGCAGCGTAAAAAAATTGCGTGGTGTTGCAACGCTAAGCACTGTGGTGTCTAGTGCTGCTGCTTAATTGCCAATCGGTTCGCTGAGTGCTTCGTTAACAATCTGTTTAACATTATCTCCAGTGAGTGCCTGTAAAAAAGCCAGCAGGGCTGCGAGGTCTTTAGGCGATAAATTAAGTGGTTTAATTAAAGGATCGAGTTGTTCATGCGCCACGCCACCGGCATTATAAAAGTCAAGCACGTCGCTTAATGAGCGCAGACTGCCGTTATGCATATAGGGCGCGGTTAAAGCAATATTGCGTAAACTTGGGGTTTTGTATTGCCAACGATGCGCTGGATTCTGGCTGATTTCATAACGTCCTAAATCATTTTGTTTGCTTGCTGAAACGCTATTAATCAGCGAATTAGCAACGTTAACAAAAACCTTAGGCGCGATTTCTAGTTGTTGTGTTGGCGCGTTAGTAACCATGTTAGCTTGATAAGCTATGCCTGTATTATGAAATTGCTGATCGGAAAATACTGCGGAGTGAGTATTTATTGTATGGCACTTGGCACAGCCAGCTTTGCCAATAAATAAGGTGTAACCGTGTTGGGCTTCAGAGCTAAGTGCGGTGGACTCGTGTTGATATAACCAACGATCAAACGCTGAATGTGCAGAAGTTAAGCTACGTTGATAGCTTGCCAAGGCCATGCCCAGGGTTTCCATTGTTGCAGGTTTGTTAAAGGCATGCGTAAACGCAGCGTGATAATCGGCTTGCTGGTTAATTTTATCAAGGACATAAGCCATTGAGGGATTGGCCATTTCATTATGGGCAAGCAATGGCCCCCATACTTGTTGCTCTAAGCTATGTTCGCGGCCATCATGGAAAAGCGTTGTAGCATACGCAACATTGTAAAGTGTGGGGGCGTTGCGTCGTACTGAACGCCCTTCAACACCCACTGCGGTCGCCATATCATTACTGGTAAAGCCTTGTTCTGGAAGGTGACACATGGCACAGGACACCGTGTTGTTAAAAGATAAACGGCGGTCAAAAAATAGCTTTCTACCTAATTCGATTTTGGCTTTAGTTAATGGATTAGTGCGCGGCACAGGCAGTTTTGGTAAACCTAAGAGGCTTGGTTTGCGCGTAGGCCTGACAGGTGTTGCGTGTGGTTTGGGTGAGTTGTTGTGGGTCTGATGAGTTACTAACGCGTTTATGTCACTGAGTAAGGTTTCAGGATGCAAAAAATCTGCACTGTAAATATTACGGATTTTTTGTTGTTCATCAATTAAAAACACTTTTAGAGCATGCGTGAATTTGCCAGTAAATTTACCGTCGTCAGTGTTTATTTTTTGCACGCTGAGTTGGTAATTGTGCAAAATGGGCGCTAGTTCTTGCTCTGAGCGCGTAGTTAAAAATTGCCAATCAAGCGAGGTGTTCTGAAAACTACGACCATACTGGCCCATAACGTCTGGCGTATCGTGTTCTGGATTAAAGCTGAGCGTTAGTAAACGTAACTGTTGTGCTGTAGCAAGGTGCTTACTTAAGTGCTGCTGAATTTTATGCAGTACAAAGGTGGCTAGTGGGCAGCCATTGACATCATCACAACTTGAATAAATAAAGCTTAGCAACACCACTTTGCCTTTCATTAACGCTAATAAACTGTGCTCGTGAGCTTGGCTGTCTAAAACCCGACCATCCTGTGCTTTCCCTAATTCAGGTAATGAGTACGTGCCTGGTACGGGGGCGGTAAAGGTAAGCGGTGCATAGCCAGGCGCTAAACTAGCGGCAGTCAGTGTGCTGGAATACAAGCAACTCACCAACAAGAAAAACAATGCGCTCATGAAGATTCCAAGGTTAGCGAGATAAGCAGAGTAAAATCTTTTAAATATTCACGTAAAGTGCACGTGTCTTGATGATAGACACGTGCATGGGTAAATAACCGTTTAGCGTGGCGTGGCAGTGTTGGGGGTGCTGTACAAAGAACGCGCACCAAATTTCATTTGATGAGCACGACCAAGTTTTTCTTTAATAAAATCAATCGTAAATTGTTGCTGTAAGTGTTGTCCATCCCAGCGATAGGCTTTGAAGAATTGTTCATTATCAAGCCCTTTTTTATCCCAATTTGCCAATAACGACGAAGTGAAATAAAGACGCGTGCCATCCCAGCTGGAAGACACCATATTTACTTGAGCACCAATTTTTTGTTCATAAACTTGTTTCGGGTGGAACGCATCTGAAATATCAAATAAACGTGTTTTACCATCCATAAAGGTGTTTACCCAAAGTTTGGTGTCATCACTGGAAATTGAAATGTCTACAGGTAAGGGAATATTTGCAGGTTCGCCAATATCCGCTACCGCTTTGGCTTGCCATACCGCGTCTTTATCTTCATAAATCAACCAAATTTTTGACGTTAATGCAGTGGTCGTAAAGCAATAATTATGTTCTGTTTTCCAAGCACAGCGAAGTTCAAGCGGCGCACCTGGCACGGAAAATATTTTTTTTGCTTGTCGGGTATGTAAATCCCATTGCACCACAGTGTTACCAAAATGTTTCATGGCTTCTGCGTCGGTTAACATTTTGCCAAAATCCATCATGTAGTTTGACCAGCCCGTAAATGAGGAGGTTAATAATAGATTTTTACGAGGAAGTGCACGGACATCGTAGCCGTAGCCATCAGCATACACGCTGCTTGGGTCAGCTTGCAGTGCTTTATCAGTGGGCATCCAGTAGGTGGAAACATAGTCGCCTGCGTTGTTGTATTCAACTAAGGCGGTTTTACCACCATGATCTTTATTATTTGATAAACCTGTAATCATCATACGCCCAGGTAAAGCATAAGTTGAATGCGGGCCAACTACGCCACCACTTTTTGCGACAAAATCGGTGATTGTTTTGACCAATTTAGGGTGCAGAGGATCGGTGTGAACGTCGAATACAAAAATTTTATTTGTATCTAAACCACCTGCCCATAAAAATTGTCGATCATCAGTAAAATCAGCATGATGTGCTTCGTTGCGGCCCCCTACAGAGACGCTATCAATGACTTTTCCATACGTTTTTGACACGGGATTAACATCGACAGTGACCATTTTATCTTGTTCGTCACCCAATCCTTCCATGCCTAAGGTCCAGACATACACCACATCTTCTTGACCAGTGATTTTAGCCATATAGGGTGATTGACAGGTTTCATCAGCCGTAGCGTTAAAGGCAAACGGCAGTGTTGCAAGTAATAAACTTGTGTTTAATAAACGCGTAAGGGGGCGTAAGCTGTTCTGTGTAGTATTCATTTTCCTTCCTGTTATGATTATTTGTGTAGTTAAACGTGATGACGTTTTCTAGTTTATTTTTTTATCACAAAGATACCTTATCACAAATGCGTGGTGTGATTAATCGAGATATTTTACTCAGACTGAATAAGCCTAGTGGGCGTGACAGCCATCCAAATAGACTGAGGATGTTAGTCAGGGCTTATTCAGCAAAAAAATTACCAGTAATTAATGTGTTTTTTGATTGAATAACGCCCACTTATCTTCTATTCTCACTGCCCAGCATTGAGCATAAACCAATGTGGGTGTAGTAGTTGTTATTCACCTTACCCTTTAAAAAAGGGGGGATTGATAAGTACATCAATAGTAGTTAAACAATAGTTAAACCACGATAAAGGGGGACTGTATGAAAATTGGTATACCTAAAGAGATGTATCCTGGGGAAAAGCGCGTTGCGACGACTCCAGAGGCTGCGGTACAAATTATGAAACTGGGTTTTTCGGTGTTCATAGAAAGCGGTGCGGGCGTTAATGCCTCGATTGCTGATCATGCTTACGAGGCTGTAGGCGTAACGGTGTTAGCCGATGCCCCAAGTTTATGGGCAGCAGCAGATATCATCATGAAAGTGCGTGCGCCGTTTGTTGATGTGGAAGCAGGCATTGATGAGTTGGCATTAATGAAAGAGGGGACACAATTAATAAGCTTTATTTGGCCAGCTCAAAATGAAACCTTAATGCAAGCCTTAGCAGCAAAACAAGCCACCGTATTGGCAATGGACAGTGTGCCTAGGATGTCTAGGGCACAAAAAATGGATGCGTTAAGTTCCATGGCAAATATTGCGGGGTATCGCGCCATTGTTGAAGCTGCGCAACATTTTGGACGGTTTTTTACGGGTCAAATTACTGCCGCAGGAAAAATTCCGCCAGCAAAAGTATTGGTGATTGGTGCGGGCGTAGCAGGTTTAGCCGCCATTGGTGCAGCAAAAGGTATGGGAGCGATTGTTCGAGCCTTCGATACACGTCCAGAAGTAAAAGAACAAATAGAAAGTATGGACGCAGAATTTTTAATGCTGGATTTTAAAGAAGAAGGATCGGGCACAGGAGGCTATGCAAAAACGATGTCCGCTGAATTTATTGCCGCGGAAATGGCGCTGTTTGCGGAACAAGCCAAAGAAGTGGACATTATTATAACTACCGCGTTAATACCAGGAAAACCAGCCCCAAAATTAATTACCACTGACATGGTGAAATCCATGAAAGCCGGCAGTGTAATTGTCGACTTGGCCGCAGAGCAGGGCGGTAATTGTGAATTAACAGAAGTGAATCAAGTTGTTGTGAAGCATGAGGTGACCTTAATTGGCTACACCAATTTACCTAGTCGCTTAGCGAATCAATCCAGTCAGTTGTATGCCACCAATTTACGGCATTTATTAGCTGATTTATGTCCAGAAAAAAATGGCGAGTTAAACGTCAACATGGAGGATGAGGTTATTCGTGGTGCTACCGTGATTAAAGAAGGGAGTATTAGTTGGCCACCACCGCCACCAAAATTATCAGCTGCCCCTGTCACCGCACAAAAAGCGGCGCCCATTGTGGCAGTCGTTGACGATAAAAAGCCCAATGTCATCATGAGTTTTTTACCGATGGTGCTTGCCGGTTTAATTTTATTTAGCGTTGGTGCAGTCGCGCCTGAATCGTTCATGACGCATTTTACGGTATTCGTGTTGGCATGTTTTGTGGGGTATCAAGTTATTTGGAATGTAAAACCAGCCTTACATACGCCGCTGATGAGCGTCACCAATGCAATCAGTGGCATTATTGTGCTGGGCGCTATTGTGCAACTGTCCGCACCAGATAATCTGGTGGTGGGTTTGGCAACATTGGCAACCTTACTGGCTTCCATCAATATTGCTGGGGGCTTTTTAGTTACGCGTCGTATGTTAGACATGTTCCGTAAATAACAGGAGAAATCGTATGTCCCATAGTTTAGTTACGATGTCTTACATCGTTGCAGCCATTCTATTCATTTTGAGTTTAAGTGGTTTAAGTAATCAAGAAACGTCCAGAAAAGGTAATTATTTTGGCATGTTAGGTATGGTGATTGCCATTATTGCCACTGGCTTTAGCGTCTCAATGGATGCCTTTGGTCTATTGATTGCAGCAATTGTAATAGGCGGCAGTATTGGTGCGCGTGCCGCTTCCGTTGTAGCGATGACCCAAATGCCCGAATTAGTCGCTATCATGCATAGTTTAGTGGGTATGGCAGCGGTATTAGTGGGCTATGCTAACTTTATGGATAGCACGATTACCGTGGTGGGTGTTGAAAAAACCATACATGAATTAGAAATTTATATCGGTATTTTAATTGGTGCAGTGACTTTTTCAGGTTCGGTGATTGCCTTTTGCAAACTTAGTGAAAAAATCAGTGGTAAACCTTTATTATTGCCAGCGCGGCATTTTTTAAATCTTGCGATATTAATCGCCGTGGTAATTTCTGGTGCGGTATTTTTACAACAAACTGAAGGCGATGTGGGCAGTTTGCCCTTTTTAACACATGGCGGAGCTTTACCTTTAGTGATTATGACCGTGTTAGCCTTAGCGTTTGGCGTACACATGGTGATGGCAATTGGTGGTGCTGACATGCCTGTGGTGGTGTCAATGCTTAACAGTTATTCGGGGTGGGCAGCAGCAGCAACAGGGTTTATGTTAAGTAACGATTTATTAATTGTTACGGGTGCTTTGGTGGGCAGTAGCGGGGCGATTCTTAGTTATATTATGTGTAACGCAATGAATCGTAATTTCATCAGTGTGATTGCGGGAGGCTTTGGTACTGCATCTGGAGGCGAAGCTGCGGTAATCGAAGGTGAGGTGCAACCTGTCACAGCCGAAGAAACGGCGCTGTTATTAAAAGAAGCCAAAACCATTATGATTATTCCCGGCTATGGTATGGCGGTTGCTCAGGCTCAGCATACGGTGTATGAAATCACTAAATTGCTACGCGAAAAAGGCAAAAAAGTGGGCTTTGGAATCCATCCTGTAGCAGGACGAATGCCTGGTCACATGAATGTGTTATTAGCTGAAGCCAAAGTACCGTATGACATTGTGTATGAAATGGATGAAATCAATGACGATTTTCCACATGTAGAGGTATCAATTGTGATTGGTGCCAATGATATTGTAAATCCATCGGCTTTAGATGACCCAAACAGTCCTATTGCGGGCATGCCTGTTTTAGAGTGCTGGAAAGGTGGCACGACGATTGTGTTAAAACGAAGCATGGCCTCTGGTTATGCGGGGGTGGGTAATCCTTTGTTTGTGATGGAAAATACGCGTATGTTGTTTGGTGATGCTAACGCGACCATGCAAGCGGTATTGAAAGCGTTAAAAGACTAAATAGTTAGCTTTAGTAACCTAACAAAAAAAGGGGGGGCAATAAATGCCCCCCCTTTTTTTATAGCATACTTATTAAGAAGCGTAATTTAATTACCTTGTCTTGTTAACACGGTTTAGATTTATTGCGCATCTAAGGTTTTACTAAACACTGAATCCCCATTGATGTCTTTAAAATCAACCGTCATTGCTTTACTTGCTTTATCAATATTTACTTCACCAAAGAATTGCAAGCCTGCATAAGGCGACAAATTAACTTGACCAGGCGCTGGAGCTTTTTCAAAAAGCACTTGTGGACCAAAGGTCGCATCTTTTGTGTTAGGACCAAAGCTACCTGCATTTAAAGGACCTGCAACAAATTCATAGAAGTTATTGAAGTCGCTGGTTTTAGCTTTGCTAGCATCATAATAATGTGCCGCAGCATAATGCACATCAGCAGTTAACCAGATAATATTATTAACATTTGCTTTTTTAATGTCAGATAACAATCGTGCTATTTCAAGCTCACGACCCGCGGCGACATCATCGTTACCATTGGCAATAGCTTCCCAGCGTGGTGTCCCACCGACAACATTATTAACGGTACCATCACCAATATTTAAGCCAATTGGCATATCAGCGGCGATGACTTTCCACGTGGCAGTTGAGTGGCTTAATTCGTTAACCAACCAGCTTATTTGCTCGTTACCTAAAAAGGCTGTTTCAGCACTTTCAACTGTTTGTAGGTTGGCAGTATTAGAGCTACGGTAACTACGCATATCAATAACAAACACATCTAATAATGGACCGTAAGAGATTTTACGGTACACGCGATCAGGTTCATCAGCACCATGTGGACGTTGTGCACTGTATTCTTTAAAAGCAGTTGAGGCACGTGCTACCAATAAAGGAATATCTTTAACAACATATCGAGTATCAGCACTTAAGTCTTTTGAGTCAGACCAGTTATTTACGACTTCGTGATCGTCCCATTGCCAAATTTGTGGAACTTCGGCATTAAATGCACGAACATTGTCATCAGATAAATTATATTTATAACGACCACGGAATTCATTTTGCGTTTCAGCAACTTTGGCAACTTCAGGCGTAACAACATTAGTCCAGATTTGACCATTTTCAGCAGTTTGTTCAGGATTAATTATGCCGTCAGCATAAATATTATCACCGCTGTGAATAAAGAAATGTGGCTTAGTTTGGCGCATTGCTTCATAAATTTTCATACCGCCAAAGCTTTTGTTAATACCCCAGCCTTGTCCAGCTGTATCACCACCCCACACAAAACGTACACTTTCATCAGCACTTAAGGTATGGAAATGACCTGTTACTGGTTTGCTTTTATTACGTGCATTGGTTAAATCTTCAAACCAAACACGAACATAAATATCTTTACCAGAAGGAAGCTTAGTTAATTCTTGGCGGGCAGTGTAATCAGTAAGGCGTAACGCATAAGGCCCACGAATAATTGTTGAATCAGTAAATTGATCATTTAAGGCATATTCAATCATCATGCGTGCGTCTTTATTAGAGCGACTCCATACCATGACGCTATCTTGGGTTAAATCACCCAATTGAATGCCTTGTTTCATAAGTGGTGCAATCACTTTAGTTGCAGCGGCAACATTAACAGTATGAGCAGTTAAGGCACTTGCGATAACTAAGGGTAAGGCAAAAAATAATTTTTTTTTCATAAATTTATCTGTTGTGAATTTAATAGAAAATAGTTAATTGCTGTTACTCATAACGACCATATCAATTTAAATATACAAAAATAATCAAGGCGTATCCGTTATAACTAACCTCTTTATTTAAACGCTTGTTTTTTACCAAAATATTGCAGTTAGATGTTTTTTTGGTAAAAAATTAATTGATAAGCGTGAATACCGCAAAATCTGTGCTGCTTAATACTGCTAATCACAAAAATTGCATAGTTGATTGAGTAAATAGTCGACAAATTATTCCTAATAAAGGGCTAAGCCATTGTCTTTACAATTAAATAAAAAGATGGCATTCGCCTTGCTTTAGCACTAATAATCGCGTGTTAAGCTGCGATGTGACGATGTTAATTTCCCTCCTTATTCAACTGACTATATTAATGAACAAAAAAAATATTATTTCGATGTTTGGCATGTTTGCCCTAATTGTATGCTCGATAACAGGGTGGGCGCGTCCTGAATATGTTGCGCCTACAGGCGCGTCTGGGTGTACCGATTGTCATGTCAATAACAGCGGCAGTGGTTATAAAACAGGGGTTATTACTGCTTATTATTCCTCTTCAAACCGAATGGTAGGGCTAAAAAATTATATCACTGCACTTAATGGGCAGGTGCAAGCACCTGATACCCAGCCAGTTTTACATCCAATTAATTCCAAATGGGATGTAACCGTTGGTGAACTCCCCTTAGTGATTTCATTTCAAGTTACGGATGCTGAAAATGATGCGTTTGCTTTGCATGGTTCAGCACCTACGGGAGTGAGTATATCCAGCGTATACACAAAAAATAATTTACCCACCATTGATTTAAGTTGGACACCTAAAGCAACAGATGCCAGTAAAGTATTTCCATTGCAAGTGTATGTAACAGAAACCGCAACCGGCCGATCCTTATCTTCAAACACTGTGCAAGCAACTATCCAAGTGTGGCCAGCACGCACCACCACAGCCAACGTGGTGACTCAGTTTTCTATGGAAAGTGCGCAGTGGCAAAATAATGTGTTAACGCTTAATGGTCAGGTAGTATTGAAAAACACACTGTCTGTTGCACAACGTAAGGCGGCGTTAAACACCTTAAAATTAAATGTGAAAAGTAATTTTGGCAAAATTATTGTTAATGCCACTAAATTATCGGTTGATGCTAAAGGCTCATGGGTGAAAAAAATAACACTAACGGCTGCGCAAGTGCCCTGTACCGTCAAATTAACCTATGAAGGATTGCGTGCTTCACGTCCAGTAAGTTTGGCTCCCTCTGCGACGTGCGTAAAATAAGTGATTGGGGCAGTAGTCACCACTGCCTAGCGTAATTAAAACAGATTTTCTCCACAGATTAATTCCCCTCCTTAGCGGCATACCTATCTACACAAGTAACTTTGCCCCTTCTCCAGAAGGAGAAGGCTGGGATGAGGGGAAATATAAATGCTTGATTTTATTCTCCTCACCCCAACCCTCTCCAACAGGCGAGGGGGCTGAGTATCATTGTAACTAATTGTTTTAATTACGGTAAAAATCTGTGTAGAGGCCTATGCCTTAGCGGGTACTTCGGTACCCGTTTTTTTTGCTCGTTAATAATGAAATTGTAGTCAGCACGCTAATAAGTGCGCAACATAGTTGCATCAGGTTTTGATTTTACCCCCTGTTTCTGCGAATATTAGTGGGCTAAGCAGTGTCATAGATGGCTTGTAATTATTATGAGTCATTTTATTTTAACTTTACCCTCACTCATTTCATCCTTATGTCTTTATTGCTTCAGTATCTTCAGCTCTGTTGGTTTAAAAATAATCCTGTAAATTTATACCCTTCAACTGCATTTTTATGGAAATGTATTAGTTTTTATATTATCTCTGGCATCATTGTTGAGGCCAATATAAGTGATCCAGCTGATGCCACCTTAGAAGTGGCCTTGCGTGCAATTATGGCACCTAGTTTATTGGCGGTACTGGTGTTTATTAATCGCGTTAAACCACTGTTTAATCAGCTCATGATTGCCGTATTTATTTGCGAAAATGTTATCGTAACCTTAGGAATTTGCTTAGAAATAGTTGATGTTTTTGTGCAAGCGACGGCTTACG
Source organism: uncultured Methylococcaceae bacterium (assembly GCA_903944165.1). GTDB lineage: Bacteria > Pseudomonadota > Gammaproteobacteria > Methylococcales > Methylomonadaceae > Methylovulum. The sequence goes on from CAJAQT010000168.1 coordinate 20,543, forward strand.
AAGACGTGCCAACCATTTTAGGGGTTGCTTTGTTACTATGGTATTTAGCCATCGTGAGCTATATTTTTCGCCAAGTATTTAACTATAAAATGTTAAAAAGTAGTCTTTATTCCTTTATCTACTTTTTATCAACCTACGGCGTGCCGTTTATGTTTATGGAACTGCTCTAAATTTGCAGGGTTTTTTAACGCTAGCCACGCTGAAGCCTACATAGTTATGCAATAATGTGGCATTCAATCCTTAGTCCTTTGTGTGTTTACTTATGTCAGAAAGAAAAATTCTTGTTACCAGTGCGCTTCCTTATGCCAATGGCCCTATTCATTTGGGTCATTTAGTGGAATACATCCAAACGGATATTTGGGTGCGGTATCAAAAACAGCGTGGGGTAAGGTGTTATTACGTCTGTGCAGATGATACTCATGGTACGCCAATTATGCTTCGCGCAGACAAAGAGGGCATCACGCCTGAAGCCTTAATTGCCAAGGTTTGGGCACAACATAATGCAGATTTTAACGAGTTTGGTGTTGCTTTTGATCATTATCACAGCACCCATTCTGAGGAAAATAAAGTCTTTTCATCCTTAATATACACGCGCTTACGAGATGCTGGACATATCAGCTCTCGAACCATTACCCAAGCCTACGATCCCATCAAAGAAATGTTCCTGCCTGATCGTTTCATCAAAGGCGATTGTCCAAAATGTGGGGCACATGACCAATACGGTGACAGCTGTGAAGTGTGTGGCGCAACGTATTCTCCCACTGAATTAAAAAATGCCGTCTCAGCTATCTCTGGTGAAAAACCCATTGAAAAAGACTCAGAACATTACTTTTTTAAACTTGCTGATTTCACTGACTTACTAAAAGACTGGATTAGCGCAGGGCATCTGCAATCAGAGGTAAGTAATAAACTTAAAGAATGGCTAGAAGGCGGGTTACATGATTGGGATATATCGCGCGACGCCCCGTATTTTGGTTTTGAAATCCCTGATGCACCAGGTAAATATTTTTATGTGTGGCTAGATGCGCCGATTGGTTACATGGCGAGTTTTAAATATTTATGCGATCAACAAGGCATAGATTTTAACGAATTTTGGTCAAAAGACAGCGATGCCGAGCTATATCACTTTATTGGTAAAGACATCATTTATTTTCATGCGTTATTTTGGCCAGCTATGTTACACGGCGCACATTTACGTATGCCTACAGCTATCTTTGCACATGGCTTTCTTACCGTAAATGGCGAGAAAATGTCAAAATCACGTGGCACGTTCATCACTGCCAGAACTTATTTAGAGCATCTTAATCCTGAGTATTTACGCTATTATTTTGCTGCCAAATTAAGTGCAGGAGTTGATGATATTGATTTAAATTTCGATGATTTTAGTCAACGGGTCAACGCTGATTTAGTCGGAAAAGTCGTTAATATTGCGAGTCGTTGCAGTGGCTTTATTACTAAACGTTTTGCTGGAATGCTTTCGTCAGACTGTGCAGACCCTGCCTTATTTGCTGAATTTATTGCGCCTTGCGAGCGCATTGCTGGACATTATGAAAGCCGTGAGTTTGGTAAAGCCATGCGTGAGATTATGGCGTTAGCAGATAAAGCTAACCAATACATCGATGAACAAAAACCGTGGTTACTTGCTAAAGAAGCTGGCAAAGAACAGCTGTTACAGGCAGTATGCTCGTTAGGGATTAATTTGTTTAGAGTGTTAATGGCGTATTTAAAACCTGTGGTTCCGTTGATGGTGACGACGGCTGAAGACTTTTTACAAAGTGGCGAATTACCTTGGGTCACCGATCTACAGCCCTTGCTTGCTCATAAAATTAATGATTTCATTCCCTTAATGACGCGCGTTGAGAGCGATAAGATTGCCGCCATAGTGGAGGCCTCAAAAGCTACGCTGGAAAAAACCTCCACAGCAACCCTTGCCGTTACCGCAGCACCAATACCAGCACAAGACAAACAATCCTCTGAAATTGCTGAAATAATTGACTTTGAAAGCTTTGCCAAAATAGATTTACGCTTAGGTGAAATCATCAATGCCGAAGCAGTTGAAGGGTCGGATAAATTATTAAAATTAACTATTAATATTGGCGCAGAAACACGCACTATCTTTTCTGGCATTAAAACAGCCTATGCACCCGAAGACTTAATTGGCCGCTTAACCCTAGTCATTGTTAACCTCGCGCCCAGAAAAATGCGCTTTGGTGTTTCTGAAGGCATGGTCTTAGCAGCAGGGCCAGGGGGCAAAGATATTTGGTTGTTGTCACCCGATGCAGGCGCTTATGCAGGCTTGCGGGTTAGTTAAGTAATCGTTCAAAAATTTTTATAACAGGAATAAAACAGCTTTAGCTGTTTTATACTCGTCAAGGATTTTTTCCATTCACCCTGAGTTTGTCGAAGCCTGTCGAATGGGGCGAATGGAAAAATCCGAAGCCTTGAGTTAAGTCGTTCATGCTTCGACAAACTCATTACGAACCGGCTTAACTTAATGACAGGCTAGGAACAATAGGCATCCGCAAGTTTCAGTGGGCGCGAGGTGGTAAAGGAAAATGCGGTGGTGTCCGCGTCATTTATTATTACTCTAAGTTGATAGCTTTAAAACATAATAATTACAGTATTTTCAATGATTATTAAAAAGCTAACAAAGGCGCGTCAACGCGCCGTCTCAATTCGCTAAATATCAACTAATAATAAAAAATATAATTATTCACCTTTCCCTTTCAATAACATCATAAAAATAAACAGGGTAGCTATGCACA